>JBEKYE010000020.1:0-22741 GCA_049511275.1 Bryobacteraceae bacterium | reverse complement strand
GAGGGAGGGTGAGTGCCGTGCAAGCCTGCGGTCAATGAGTCTCCAACGTAAATCAACTGGGATGCCGTGGACGCATTGGAGCTTGAAAAGGACGCCGCAGAGATACGGCTGTTCTGCGCCAAAAGTGAAACCCAGCCAGCTCCACTCCACTGCGCCCATACCGGGAACGTCCCACCTCCCGTGGAAACATCCTGCACGGTAACTCCATCAGTAACCAGTGCGAGGGTGCCGGTAGCCAGGGACGTTATGATCTGGAGTGTTGGCTGGAACACGTCAATGAAGCTGCTGCCGTCCCCTGCGTAATTCGAAGTCCCAAGACTCCCCGAGGGAGTAATAATTGCCCAAGAAATCGTCGCGTTCGGGACCGTGCGCTGGAAGGTCAGCTTGTAATAGCCGTTCGTTGAGGGAACAATTGCGGCGGTAACGCCGGTCTGTGTCCCGGTAACAGTTCCACTGCCGGTCAAGTTATAAGCAGCCGACACTTCGGTTCCGTCCATGATGTCTAGCTGCGCCGTGGCACGACCATCTGGACCAGTCCCTGGACGCACGTACGCCGTATATAGGACGGAGGCTCCAGCCGATGCAGTCGCCCCAAGATAGACGTAGTGGTTTGCGGTTGTAGAACTCTCTGTAATCCGGTAGGCGCTCGTGCCACTGTTAGGATCGGAAATACCAGATGTGACGGTCACCCCGGAGTTACTCCAACTGGTTATAACTTGCGTACTAAATAGGTTTGCGCCACCAGTAGGAGACGGCAAGGTGGCAACCGTGTAGGATTGGGCCGTCGCGGCGGTGCCGAGGGTGACCGGCGTGCCGAAGGCCCCGGCGCCATTGGAGGTGAGGGCCTGCCCGTTGGCGCCGTTCGTCGGCGCGGCGTAATCTGTTCCTGCGACCGCTGCCGAGAACGCAGAGCCGGAAGATTTCACGAGGCCGGCGGAAGGATAGCCCGCTGTTGCTAAAGCGCCAAATGGTGAACCAAGAGATCCAGCGCTCAGTGCTCCACCGAAGATCGCCGCTCCTGAGATGTTCAAATTCCCGGCCTGCTGCGTGCCGGGAGTGGTGGATTGGAGGTTGACGCCGCTCGATGGCGTGGCGGCCGTGTAGCAAGGGTTTGGGCTACTGGCGGTCGTGTACTCAAGCGCCTGTCCGGTGGCCGGGGTAAAGCCCGTACAGAAGGGGACACCGTTGAGGCCTTTGACCGTCACCGCGTTCGATCCGCTGGTGGTTGCGTCGCCGCTCAGCTCCGACGCTGCCGGTGTCGTTCCGTCCCGCACGATGCCAGTACCGGCACTGGTGCTGTTCAACCCGCCATTTGCTCGTGGCACTGCTCCTGCGACGATGGAAGAGCCTCCCGCGAGATTGATTGCTCCGAATGCCGGATTGGCGGAAGATCCCTGAGAGATCAATGGAACGCCGCTGGTGCTGCTCGGAGAGACGCCTGACATCGTAGCGCCACCCGTAAAGACTCCAATCTGGTACTGAGACGGGGTGCCACTCGTGCTCATGTTTGCGCCCCCGGATGGAGTCGCCCAGGTGCCGTCACCCCGCCAGAAGGTTGAGGAGGATGCGCTCGTCCCGCTATTCAGGTTATTGACAGAGAGGTTCCCGGTCACGCCGGTTCCGAGCGGCAACCCGGTCGCATTCGCCAGCGTTCCGCTGGATGGGGTGCCGAGAGCCCCGCCAGCGTATAAGAGGGTCTGCGAGGCGGGGACGTTTGTGCCGTTGACGCTGGTGGAATTGGAGAGTGCCGCCGGCAGATCCGCCGCCGCAATCGCCGCCGTGTGTTGCACCCCGGAGGCGTCCACGTAGGTTAAGAACTGATTGGCAGTTCTCGCGTTTACGCTTTTCGCGGCCGCATAGACGTTGCCGCCAGGGTCCTTGCACAGCAGCGTGTTGGCGCTGGAATCAAACCAGCAGGCCAGGCCCGCCGAAGGCGTTCCGGGCGCACTTCGCGTCGGTCCGGCAATCAATGTCGCCAAGTCGCTGGTCGTACAACCGGTGGCGTTGGCATTCGCGCCGTCAAAAACCGCGGTGACTGCCGTGGATGTATGGGCCGCGGGATTGACGGTGCAAACCGACAACAGGTTGGTTGGCCAGATGAAGGAGCGGCCGCCCGTCGCATCCTGGACGATGGTGAACGTGAGGCTCTGGCCCGCTTTGGCGTTGAGCAGCGTTGAGCCTGTCACCGTGGTGCTGCCGAGCGTCAGGCTGAAGGCGTTGCATTGGGAAGCGTCGAAAACCGGCGCGGCGGACAAAGTGACTGTGCAGAGAGGCGGATTGAATGCCTTATTCGCCGAGAGGGAACCGTCGGTGTTCTGCGAGAGGTTGCTGCCGGCGGCCGTACCGTTGTTGTTGTAAGGAATCTGGCCGTTGGTGCCGCCCAGGGGCCCCGCCGCCCCTTGTGGCCCTTGCGGCCCGATGGCGCCCGCCGCGCCAGTGGCGCCTTGTGGTCCGATCAGTGACGTACAAAAGCCCGGCCAGGCGCCGGAGGCCTTTGGGCCGTAGAGACACGACGTATCCAGCCGGATGTAGAAATCGCCATTCGCGCCGCTACTGTTCGACGGCGCTCCCATTCCGCTGAGCACAGTGTTTCCGCTCGCGCCGGCGGCGCCCGCCGGACCGACTAGCGAAATACACGTCGCCGGCCAGTTGCCGGACGATTTGGGCCCATACAGGCAGGGTGCCGTGGTTGGATTCATCAGATAAAAATCGCCATTCACCCCCGTGGCGCCCGAGGGGGCGGCGGTGCCATTCCAAACCGTGTTTCCGTTGGCGCCGGTCGGCCCCTGCGGTCCCGCCGGACCGGCCAGCGTGGAACTCCACGTTCCCGGGCTCCCGGTTGCTGAGCAGTAGGTCATGGCGCCCGTGTCGGTGGCCAGCCAGGTCTCGCCCAGCAGACAATTGGCCGGACGTCCCGATGCCGCGCCCGCCTGGATGCTTGCCATGGTCCACACGTTGGTGTTTGAGCACACATAGAGTTGGTGGAAGTTGTTGGCCGTGTCGTTCCGCAGGTACAACCCGCCCGTCGAGCAGGTGGCCGGAGGCGTGCCGGCCCCCACGCTGATCACCGCTTCCGGTGCCCAAAGCCCGGAGGCGGCGTTCCAGCGCAGGGCATCCTGGTCTGACGGGCTTGCGGAGCTCAACGGCCGGTTCTGTAAGCCGGTCACGGTGGCGGCCGGGGCGGTCCCGCTGGCGTCGCCGCCCAATGGGATCAAGCCCACCACGCTCCACACGTTTGCGGACGTGCATGAATAGAGGTTGGCTCCTGGCGGGGCGTCCGTCTTGAAAAACACCTGCCCCACCGCGCATTGTGACGGAACCATTGCGCCGGTTCCCAGTTTGCCTTGCCTGGTAAGATCAACGGTGGTCTGCGCGTTGAGGCGCCACACGCCACCCGCCAGGAGAACCACTGCTATCGTTGCACATCCGGATGTTTTCATATCTTACCCAACTCGAAAGTAACGGCCTGACGGGTCGGAGTCTGAAACTCAAAACTGCCAAGTAATTGTAATCAGGTAAGATATAGTTGAAAAATAGTTGTCACCGGCTTGCCGGACCGGTCACAAAATCTGACTGGTTTTCTTCGATGAAGTCGAGAGCCGGTTTTTGGAGAGAGCAAATCGATCTATGGACTCCGGCTGCGTCAGAAGTGCAACCGTTCCATCCAATCGACTTTCAAATTTCACTCTTTCTGAGGTTACTTTGCATCATAAAGCAGTCGATGGGCGGGTGTCATTTCTTCGCCCTTGCTCCTCTCGGAGCAGCCAGTCGGACGGCAATATGCCCGAAGACCGTCGCATTGACCGGCAGGCCGAGGTGTGTTCCGACCACTTCGATATCGATGTCCGGCCTCCCGCTCCGGCAGTACCGCCAATCCACCAGCCCGTCGCACTTGGTATACACGGCAGTCTGCCGGACCGAACGCGGCCACTGCTGGCCTAGAGACCGCCCGAAAGTGCAACCGCAACGGCTCGAAGCACATTGACTCGGAACCACCGGGCCCGTAGTCCGGATCCAGTCGCGCACAGCGTTGCTCAGTGCAAGTACCAGGCTGTGCACCACCAGCCCCCGGTAAGGCGAGCCGAGGGTGATGACGGAAGCGATTCGTTTCGGCCTCCGGACCGCTGCCGATCGTGCGAAGATACCGCCGAGGCTGTGCCCGATCAGATGCACCCGGCGGCCCGTCTCCGCGTACCCGCGATCGACCGTCTCGTCGAGCTGCCGCGACAGGCGGTCGGGACAATCGGCGGCGAAGCCCATGCCCGAATAATACGACCGGTAACCGATTCGCCGCAGCCATGCGTGGAGTTCGAAAAGGTGGAAATCCATCCCGAGTAATCCAGGTATGATCACCACCGCCGATCCATCTCCGCGCGGGATGGTCGAGCCGGAATACTCGGGCGAGAGCCGCAGCGCCAGGAATTCCAGGGCGCAAAGGGGTTCGCTAAAAATGGGAGAGGGGCAGGTCACCTCGCCGTGAGGCACGAACGGCTGCGCTGCGGAGGCGTACGTCGAGTCTCCGTGTCTTTCTCCAGGAGTCTGCATGGTCGGAACCTGAACCGCGTTTAAAACGGCTTTCTCGATATCTTATGTTGATTGTCCCACACAGTTCAGGAACAAGTAACCGGAATCTACATTCTTGTTCAGACCAGGTCTGGGCGGCTATCGGTTTTGCGGGCGCCTGAGGCTCCATGACCGGACATGCTACACTCGCTTGCCGGCCGGCTTCATTGGCACAAAGCTCACCGCGCATACGGATCGCCGCTTGGTTGTTCCGGCGGCCTCTTTCTCGATCACGATCAGTTCCTGCCCCCACATCGATCCTATCGGAGCCACCAGGCGGCCACCTCCGGACAATTGAGCGATCAGTTCCTCGGGAAGTTCCGGCGGCGCCGCTGTCACCACGATGCCGTCAAATGGCGCCCGTTCCGGCCAGCCTTGGTAGCCGTCACCATGCCGCACCGTGACGTTTGTGTATCCAAGTTCGTGCAGCGTCTTAGCCGCCGATCGAGCAAGCTCTGGCGAAATCTCAACCGTGTAGACCTCGGCCGCCAGTTGCGCCAGTATCGCTGCCTGATACCCCGAGCCGGTGCCGATTTCCAGGACCCGCTGCTTCTTCGCCGGAGCCAGCAGTTCGGTCATGAGCGCCACTATATACGGCTGGGAAATGGTGGCCCCGTAGCCGATGGGAAGAGGGCGATCCTCATACGCCGTGGATCGAACATTTGTGGGGACGAACAGGTGGCGCGGAGTGGAGCGCATAACCCGCAATATATCCGGGTGGCGGATTCCACGGCTCTCCATCTGTTCCGCCACCATGCGTTCGTGTTGCAACTGCGCCGCGAAGGCCGTTACTCCTCCAATTTGCTCCCAGCTTGACGTATGGCGTTCCCCGGCTTACCTTGTGGAGACCGGAATGTCGATATCGCGGCCCGGGTATTCATAATCCTGAAGCTTACCGCTCAGGTAGCTCTCGTAAGATCCCAGGTCGAAGTGGCCGTGGCCGCTGAGGCAGAACAAAATCACCTTTGCCCGGCCCTCTTCCCGAGCGGCCATGGCTTCGTCCACGGCGGCGCAAATCGCGTGGGAGGATTCGGGCGCGGGCAGTATGCCCTCGGTGCGGGCGAATTGGAGCGCTGCCCGGAAGCACGGCAGTTGCGCATAGGCTTTGGCCTCGATGTGCCCCAGGTGGAACAGGTGGCTGAGCAGCGGCGATGCTCCGTGGTAGCGCAGCCCGCCCGCGTGGATGCCGGGCGGAACGAAATCGTGGCCCAGGGTATACATCTTGATGAGCGGCGTGAGCTTGGCGGTGTCTCCGTAATCGTAGGCGAATTTCCCTTTGGTGAGACTCGGGCATGCGGAGGGCTCCACTGCCAGCAGCCGCGGCCCCTGGCCGGCCAGGCGGTCAAGCACGTAGGGCAGCGCCAGCCCTCCGAAATTGCTGCCGCCACCGAAGCAGCCGATCACCACGTCCGGCTCCTCTCCGGCCTGCCGCATCTGGAGCTTGGCTTCCTGGCCGATGACGGTCTGGTGGAGCATCACATGGTTCAGCACGCTGCCCAGCGAATAGTTGGTGTCGGCGTGCGTCGCGGCGTCCTCCACCGCTTCACTGATGGCGATGCCCAGGCTCCCGGGCGAATCCGGCGTTGACGCCAGCACGCCCCGGCCTGCGTGGGTGTGCCCGCTCGGGCTGGGCCAGACCTCCGCGCCCCAGGTGTGCATCAACATGCGGCGATACGGCTTTTGATCGTAACTTACCCGCACCATGTAGACCGTGCATTCCAGTCCGAAGAACTGGCACGCCAGAGCCAGGGCGCTGCCCCATTGTCCCGCCCCGGTTTCGGTGGCCAGGCGGCGCATGCCGGCGCGCTTGTTGTAGTATGCCTGCGGAACCGCGGTGTTGGGCTTGTGGCTGCCTGCGGGGCTTGTGCCTTCGTACTTGTAGTAGATGTGGGCCGGCGTGTCGAGCGCCTTCTCGAGGCGCCGCGCGCGGTAGAGCGGGGTGGCGCGCCAGAGACGATAGACATCCATCACCTCGCCCGGAATGTCGATGAGGGGTTGCGGGGAAAACTCCTGTTCGATCAGCTCCATGGGAAACAGAGGGAGCAAGTCCTGCGGCGTCAGCGGCGCGCGGGTCTGGGGATTGAGCGGCGGATCGAGCGGCACTGGAAGCGACGGCAGCACGTTGACCCAGGCCGTGGGAATCTGGCTGTCCGTCAGCAGGAATTTCGAAGGCTCCGACATAGGTAGCGATTATTGTAATACGGTGCGCCAGGCGCGGCTCTCCGGCGCCAGGTAACCGTTCCGGCACTACTGGACTGTATTCTTACTCCTGAGGCGAGAAGCCGGGGAGTGGTATAGTGGGCAAAGAAAAGGCGAATGGAGGACCTCCAGGAACAGCTCGCGGCCTTGCGGCGGCGTGTCGCGCGCGTCGACCGGCGCTACCAGGCAGCGTCTGCGCCGCCGCGTCCGAAAGAAGCCGCAGGTTTCATCCAGGACTTAATCAGCGGAGAAGTGGTGCGCACGGCTTTCGGAGAGCATTTTGAAACCGAGAAGCTGTGGGAACGCCACCGCCGGCATGGCAGCGTCGATATCGCGGACCTGGCGGAATTGCCGGAAGATCTGCTGGAGCAGCTTTCCGATGGCGCCATCGCGCGCTCGAATCCGGCGAAGTGGGCGTTCCTGGACACGGAGACCACCGGCCTGGCCGGCGGCACGGGCACGTACCCGTTTCTGATCGGCGTTGGCTCCATTGAAGCGGCGGGCTTCCGGCTGCGCCAGTTTTTCATGCGCGATTACGGCGAAGAGCCGTCCATGCTGGCGCGCCTGGCGGAGCACCTGGCGCAGTTCGACGTGCTGGTGACGTACAACGGGAAAGCCTACGACCAGCCGCTGCTGGAAACGCGCTACCGCATGGCGCGGGCGCGCCATCCGTTCGACCGCATGCAGCACCTGGACCTGCTGTTCGGGGCGCGCCGGCTGTGGAAGCTGCGCCTGGAAAGTTGCCGCCTGGTGGAACTGGAAAACCAGATTCTGGGCGTGGAAAGGCAGGGCGATCTGCCGGGCGAGATGATTCCGTATTGCTATTTCGGCTACCTGCGCACGCTGCGGGCCTTCGATCTGGTGCCGATCTTCCACCACAACGCCATCGACATTCTTTCGCTGGCCTGCCTGACGGCCATCGTGCCGCTGGCTTTCCGTTCTCCGGAGAATGCCGGTTTGCGGCACGGCGCGGACCTGATCGGCCTGGGTCGTTGGGTGGAACGCGCCGGCCGCGGTGAAGAGGCGTTGCGGCTCTTCCGTCGCGCCGTGGAAATGGGCCTCCCGGACGACCTGCTGTTCCGCACGTTGTGGGATATCGGAATCATGGAGAAGAAGCTGGGCCGCGCCGGCGCGGCGCTGGCGTCCATGACGGAACTGGCCGCGTCGCGGAATCCGTATCGCGCGCGGGCGCTGGAAGCGCTGGCCAAGCACTATGAGCATGCGGAGCGGAATTGCGCCATGGCGCTCGAGATGACGCGGGCGGCGCTGCAGATTGAAGTGACGCCGGCGCTACGGCGGCGCGAGCTGCGGTTGAAAACGCGGCTGGAGAAAACCGGACAAGCGTGGCTAGCGCGAGTAGCGATTGACGACGATCGAAATGGTCAAGCCGATTAACAGCATGACCGCCAGAACGCCATTCACCAGCGCAATCCCCGACAAGGGGCTTCTATTGACGAACACCAGCGGCAGCACGACATGGTTCATGAACAGGTAAACTCCCAGACCGTATAGCAGCCCGCAGATTACGAAGTGGCGCGTGAGAAGCCCGAAGCTGCGGCCCAGCAGGTAATAGACGGTGGCGGCGGAGTAAGCGATCACAAAATGCAGCAGCAGGCCCAAGGCCGCGGTGCCCGCGCCGCCTTGAAAGGCGCCGCGCCCGATCAGGCCGCTCGCGATGTTCTGCAGCAGGCGGACCGGCGGAACTCCGCGCAGCCCATAAAAAACCAGGGCGTCGCTGATGTCCAGAGTGCCCGCAATCAAGCCGGCCCATAGAATCGCCGCGAAACGGAATGGCGGTGGGTTCGACATCGGCAAGCGCGGCCGGGACTACTTCTTGATGGGATCCACCTGGGTCCCCAGGCCGGCGTAATCGTCTTTCACCTTGATCACCTTGTCGCCGTTGAAGGTGATGAAGGTGATTTTGCCGGGGGCCTGGCCGTAGATCCAGTCTTCCAGTTCCATGCCGTCCTTGGTTTCGCGCAGATGGTAGACCGGGTGTCCCATGGCCATGATGACCTGCTCGTGATCCATGCCGACGATGACGTGCTTATCCTGGATGGCCTTTTGGACTTCGGGTGGCAGCGTTTGCGAATAGACTTCGGTGACGCTGTGACGATCGAAATCCAGAACCGGCGCCAGCATTTTCTTGATGGCCGCGGCCTTGATGGGTTCGAGCGGCTTGTGGAAGTCGATGGCGATGGAAGTGCCCCCGGGGGCGTTGACATCGGAGTTGGGATTGACCGGAACGGTGTTGGGGTTTCCGCCCATGCCGCCGCCCATTTGCACGCTGTCGTACCAATGGCGGCCGCCTTTGTATCCGCCGTTGAGCTGGAGGACGATGCGGTCGGCTTCGAGTTCGATCTTGGTGATCTGGATGGTGTCGCCGGTGCGGGCCGCGGGGCCGTTCTCCTTGGCGATCAGGGTCCAGGCTTTCTTATCGAAAGTCGCGGTGGTGGCGTCGAACTCGAGGGCCTTCTTGGAGCGGGGCAGCAGGACTTTGGCGTTGGCGTATTCGGCCATCAGCCCGCGCGTGAGCTCGATGCGGTCCTCCATTGTCAGCTTATCGACCGGAGGCTTCTTGTCGGCCGCGCGCGCCAGGGGCGCGGCCAAAGTCACCGCGGCTACGACGGCAATGCTGGCGAAGGCTCGCATACCTCACTCGCTTCGGGCGGGTCGGTCAACGGCGAGGGCTGCCGGTGAACGGGTGCTTTCCAGATAAAGAATACCAGCAGCATCATGGCGGCGGAAGTCAGCACGCTGGCCTCCGGACCATAGTCGCCGCCGCTCCACAGCTTCCCGGCGCTCCAGACCATCTCGTGGCCCGTCATCCTCATTCTAAGCCCACTCACGTTCGCTCCGAACAGGGGCAAGGTGAAGTTCCACCCGAAATGCAGGCCGATGGGGAGCCAAAGGTCGCGCGTGCGGACGAAGGCATAACCGAAGAGAACCCCGAAGCCGGCGGTATTGGCGACGGAGAACCAGGTGGCGTTGGGGTTGCCGGAATGCAAAAGGGCGAAGACCACGCCTACGGGGATGACCGTCGCCCAGGTGCCGCAAGAGGCCAGCAGCACCTGGAAGGCGTATCCGCGCATCATTAACTCCTCGGCGGTGGCGGCAATCATGAGGCCGGTGGTGAGGAAGACGGCGGCCCCGAACGACGGCTGTTCCGCGGCGGCGATCGGGGCGAGGCGCGCGGCTCCGGCCAGGAGCGGCGGTGTGAGCACCAGCAGGGCCGCGCCCGCGCCGCCGATGACGCCGAGCACCAGATTATCGGCCGATGCGCGGTTCCACCAGAGGCCCAGTTCCACCAGCCTGTGATTTGTGTAGATGCGCAGGGTGAACCAGTTGGCGAACAGCGCGGTGGCGAAACTGGCCGCAAAAGAGCCCCAGAAATAACCGCCGATCCAGGGCATGATGCGGCCGAAGATCTCCACGCCCAGCCAGCCGATGGCGATGTAGACCAGGACGTGAACCGTTAAAGGTAGGGGCTCCAGCCTGCCGTCCGCTTTTGCTGGTATCGTCATCAGTAGTATGCCTGCCCGCCGGATTCTTCAACTGGGCGACCCGCTTTTGCGGGCCGTCTCGGTCCCTGTCTCGACGCCGCAAGAAGCCGGCGCGGTCTTCGAAGACCTCCGCGCCACTCTTGCCGGGTTCCGCCGCGCCCACGGATTCGGACGGGGCATCAGCGCGGTGCAGATTGGCGAACCGAAGCGACTAATATACATCGAACTGGGCGGGCGCGCATACCGCTTGCGCAATCCGGAGTTCGAGTTTCAGAGCGGGGAAAAGTTCCAGTTGTGGGACGATTGCTTCTCGTTTCCGGATCTGCTGGTGCGGCTGGAGCGGTCCGTCAATGTCAGGCTGCGGTTCCAGAACGAGGCCGGCGAAGTCGAACTCCTCGAAGCGACGGGAGCGTTTTCGGAGTTGTTGCAGCATGAGATGGACCATCTGGATGGAGTGCTGGCGATCGACCGGGCGATCGGCCGCAACAGCCTGTGCACGCGCGAAGAGTGGGAGCGGAGATACGGCGGGGCGAATGGGACGGCGTCCTAGACCCGCTCGAACACCACTTCGAGGCCAGTGCGAATGGCATCCAGCGCGCTTGCCGGCAGCTTCCCGATTCGCTCCGTCAGCTCCGTTTTGTCTACGGTCAGGATCTGGCTTACATTGACCACGCTGGCCTTCGGCAGGTTGGCGTCGCCTTTCTTCAACGCAACATTGCCCGGTGCTGCCGCGCGGGCTAAGTTCGACGTGATCAGGCAGACCACGGTGGTCGCAATCCGGCTACGGTTGAAAGTGTCGCCCTGGACTACCACGCAGGGATGGCGTTCTGCCGGCGCCGATCCAGCCGTTGGACCGAAGTCGATCCAGTAAACCTCGCCTTGCCGGATGTCGCTCACCAGCGTTCCCTGACGGTGGACCGAAACTTGGCTTTCATCTTCCTCGTAGTGGCTTGCTCGAAGGCATCCTGCCCGCCGCCGTACACGCGATTGAGCCGCTCTGTGATCTCCTCCTGGCGCCGCTGGCGAATGTAAGCTTCCAGAGCGAGTGCGATCAGGCGGCTACGGCTCAGCCCCATATCGCGCGCGATCCGATCCGCGTCGCCGAGCAGTTGGCCGTCGACCGAAATGGCAGTTTTCACACTTATAGGTTATACTATTGGTTATACTAATTGCAATACTATCAGGCATACCCAGGCAAGCGGTCTTCCTGGATGTGGGACGGACGATCGGGTTTTGTCGTCTGTCAAGCGTGACCGAAGCAGGCGGACTGCGAAAGCCGATGGTCTGTCCCACGGGATATCCTGGTCACATGCGTGCAATCTGGATTCTGGTTTGCGCCGCGGCGGCGTGGGCGCAGCCGGCGGACCTGGTGCTGCGAAACGGGAAGATCGTCACCATGAACGCGGCGACGCCCACCGCGCAGGCCATCGCCGTGCGCGGCGACAAGATCGCCGGCCTCGGGACCGATGCCGACGCCCCCAAGTGGATCGGTCCGAATACCAAGGTCATCGATCTGAAAGGGCAACTCGCGATTCCCGGTTTCATTGAAGGCCACGGCCATTTCACCGGGATCGGCGAATACCGCCAGGGCCTCGATCTGCGCGAGGCGCGGACCTGGGACGACATTGTGGCGCAGGTGGCGCGCGCCGCCAAACAGGCCAGGCCCGGCGAGTGGATCGTGGGCCGCGGTTGGCACCAGTCGAAGTGGGACCGTGCGCCGGAGCCCAATGTCGAGGGCTTTCCGCTGCACGAATCGCTGGACAAGGTGTCGCCGGACAATCCGGTTCTGCTCACGCACGCCAGCGGCCACGCGGCGTTCGTCAACGGAAAGGCGATGGAACTGGCGAAGCTGACGCGCGAAACCCCGAATCCCTCCGGCGGCGAAATCCTCAAGGACCAGCAGGGCAATCCCACCGGCTTGTTGCGCGAGACGGCGCAGAGTCTCGTCGGGCGCGCCCACAACCAGTGGCTGGACAAGCGCACGCCGGCCCAGCGCGCGGCCGATTTGCGCAAGTCGATCGACCTCGCCAGCGACGAATGCGTCTCCAAGGGCATCACTTCCTTCGAAGATGCCGGGTCGCCGTTTTCCACCGTCGACACTCTTAAGAGCATGGCGGAAAAGAACCAGCTGAAGCTGCGGATGTGGGTGATGCTGGGGGCGAGCCCGCTCGATCAACTGAAAGCGAATATCGATCGCTATCGCATCGTCGGCGCGGGCAACCATCACCTCACCGTGCGGGCCATCAAGCGATACATGGACGGCGCGCTGGGCTCGCGCGGCGCGTGGCTGCTGGAGCCTTACACCGATAAGCCCGACAGCGTGGGCCTGGCGGTGTCCAGGCTGGAGGATCTCAAGGCCGTGGGCGAACTGGCCATCCAGCACGATTTCCAATTCTGCATTCACGCCATCGGCGACCGCGCCAACCGCGAAGTGCTGAATCTCTACGAACAGATTTTCCAGGAACACCCGGATAAGACCGGCTTGCGGTGGCGCATCGAGCACGCGCAGCATTTGAGCGCCGCCGATATCCCGCGGTTCGGCAAGCTCGGGGTGATTGCGGCCATGCAGGGCATTCATTGCACGTCCGACGCGCCTTACGTGCTGCTGCGGTTGGGGCCGCAACGCGCTGAAGAAGGCGCGTACGTCTGGCAGAAGCTCATGAAGAGTGGCGCGGTGGTGGCCAACGGAACCGACGCGCCGGTGGAAGACGTCAGCCCGCTGGCCTGTTTTTACGCGTCTGTGAGCCGCAAGCTGAAGGATGGAACGCGGTTCTATCCGGACCAGCGGATGAGCCGTGAAGAAGCCCTGAAATCGTACACCTGGAACAACGCGTACGCGGCGTTTCAGGAGAACGAGAAGGGATCGCTCTCAGTGGGAAAGCTGGCGGACATCACGGTGCTCTCGCGCGACATCATGACCATTCCCGAAGATGATATTCCCGCGACGGACGTGGTGTACACGATTGTCGGCGGCAAAATAGTATTCCAGCGGTAAGTTACTAAGCAATTTCAGACTTCAGCCTCCTGCTTTCGCGCTTGCTCGGGGCTTCGCCTCCTGATATCCTTTGGTGTTAGCGCGACATCCCTCATTTCACAACAGGAGACAGAATGGCAATCAAAGTAGGTATTAACGGCTTCGGCCGCATCGGCCGGAACATTGTCCGCGCGGGGCTTGACCGCAAAGACATGGAATTCGTGGCGGTCAACGATATTACCGATACGAAAACGCTGGCGCACTTGTTGAAGTACGATTCCGTGCTGGGAACCCTCGCCGAAACGGTCACGCATGATGCCGACTCGATCACTTTGGGCGGCAAGAAGATCAAAGTCTTCGCCACTAAGGATCCGGCGCAGCTCGACTGGAGTTCGCTGGGGGTTCAGGTGGTCGTGGAATCCACCGGCAAGTTCACCGACGCGCACGAAGCCGTGAAGCATCTGCGCGGCACCGTGAAGAAGGTCATCATCTCGGCGCCGGCCAAGAACGAAGACGTCACGCTGGTGCTGGGCGTGAACGATGCCGCGTACGACCCGGCCAGGCACCACGTCATGTCGAATGCTTCCTGCACCACCAACTGCCTGGCGCCGGTGGTGAAAGTGCTGCACGACAAGTTCGGCATCCAGAAGGGGTCGATGACCACCATCCACAGCTACACCAACGACCAGCACGTGCTCGATTTCCCGCACAAGGATCTGCGGCGGGCGCGCGCGGCGGCGCTCAACATGATCCCCACCACCACCGGCGCGGCCAAGGCGATTGGCCTCGTGATGCCGCAGTTGAAGGGCAAGCTCGATGGCTATTCGATGCGCGTTCCGACGCCGGATGTTTCGGTGGTGGATCTGGTTGCCCTGCTGAATACCGCCACCACCACAGAGGCGGTGAACGCGGCCTTGAAGGAAGCCTCCGTTGGGCCGATGAAGGGCATCCTGGCATACACCGAGGATCCGGTGGTTTCCACCGACATGCTGCACAACCCCAACAGCTCGATCGTGGACAGCCAGTTGACCAAGGTGCTGGATGGCAATCTGGTGAAAGTCGTGGCCTGGTACGACAACGAATGGGGTTACTCGTGCCGCGTGATCGACCTGATTGCGTTCTTGGACGCGAAAGGCCTGTAAACCCTAAGGAAAAGCGGCCCCGGCCACAGGTCCCCCGGCCGGGGTCGCGGATTCGGTCCCTTCCTGTAACATTACATCCCCGAAAACCATCTATAAGAGATACCCTCAGGGCAGCCATCCTCCGGGAGGCGCTGGGTAGCGAAAAAGGCGAACTAAGCCCCGGCCAAGGTGAACTAGGGATAGAGTCTCGTGATACGATTCCTTCCAATTGCTCTATTGCTGCTCCGGGTAGTGCCTTTATCCGCCACCGAACACACCGGCTCCGTCCGGGCGGCGGACCAGATCATTCCCGGCGCCACCGTCACCGCGCGGCAAGGCGGGGCCAAAATCGTCACCTATACCGATGAGAACGGCCGGTACGCTTTGGACCTGACGCCTGGAGATTGGGACATCGAGGTGACGATGTTCGGCTTCACGCCTCAGCATGCTGCGCTCACGGTGACCGACCGCTCCAGCAATCGGGACTGGACGCTGGAGATGCCGCGCGACGGCGAGCCGGCGGCGAAGCCGGCCGTAACGCCTGCGCCCGCGGCTCCGGATGCGAAGAAGCCGGACGCGCCGGCGCCGGCTGCACCCGCGAAGCCAACGGCGCCCGCAACCCCCGCGGCCGCGACGCCGAAGCCTTCGGCACAGGCGGCGCAAACGGGACGGGGCGGGCGTAACGGACAGGGCCGCGGCGTGCAGGGTCGCGGCGCGAACGCGCCAGGACGCGGCCAGCAAGGCCCCAACTTTCAAAATGCCGACGTGACGGCGACCGACGCCGGCCAGCAGGCGCTCGCAAACGCCGGCGACGCCATCCCGGATACGGCAACCGGCGACGCCGCCGATGCGTTCCTGGTGAACGGAACCACCAGCGGCGGTTTAGGCGTGGCGGCGGACGACCAGGCGAGGTTTAACCAGATGATGGGTGGCCGGGGCGGACGCGGCGGGCCCGGCGGACCCGGTGGCATGGGCGCCGGCGACCTGGGATTGATGTCGCTCGGCGCGAGCCTGGGCGGCGGCGCCGACCCGTTCGGCATGGGCGCATTCGGCGCGGCAGGCGCCGATGCCGGATTCGGCGCGGATGCGGGTGGCGGCGGCTTCGGCCTGGCCGGTCCCGGCGGTGGTCCGGGCGGCGGCGGTGGCGGACGAGGTGGCGGCGGTGGTGGCGGCGGTGGACGCGGCGGCGGCGGACGCGGTGGCGGCGGCGGGGCGGCTGCTGGACGCGGTGGCCGCGGCGGACGCGGGCCCTTCAACGGACAATTTGCTTCCATCGGCAATCGCCGCGGGCGCGGCCAGCAGCAATCGCCTTATAGCGGCTCGGTGGCAGTCACCGTAACCAATTCCGCTCTCAACGCGGCGCCGTTTTCGCTCAACGGCCAGAGCCAGCCGAAGCCTTCTTCGGCCCGCGAAGTCATCACCGGCAACTTCGGTGGACCCTTGCGCATTCCCAAGATCTACAACGTGCCCAATCCCAAGTGGCAGTTCTACCTCAACTTCAGCGCCACTCAGGCCCGCAGCGGCAGCAGCCAGGTCTCCGAGGTCCCCACTTTGGCCGAACGCCAGGGCGATTTCTCCAGCGCGACGGTGAAACAGTTGGTCAATGGCACGGCCGTCTATGTGCCGGTGACGGTTTACGACCCCTTGAGCGGCGCGCCCTTCCCCGGCAACCTGATCCCGCAGTCGCGCGTCAACCCGGCTTCGCAGGCTCTGCTCGGATACTTCCCCCTGCCGCTGTACAGCAACATCGTTCAGAACTACGACATCTCGCCCTCCAATCCGAGCTACGCCAGGTCGTTTGCGGTGCGTCTGAACGGCCGCGTCAACAACAAGAACACGCTCAATTTCAACCAGCAATTCAACTTCAACGGTTCCACCAGCCAGCAGCTCTTCGGTTTCAAGGACACTTCGAGCGGCGACGGGCTCAGCTCGTCCACGGGCTGGACCCACATTTTTAAACCGCGATTCAACAACAACGCCAGCCTGACCTTCAGCCGCAACATCAGCCGGGCCGTTCCGTACTTTGCCGACAAGACCAATGTCTCGCAACAACTGGGAATCGTCGGCCCCGACCAAACCCCCGCCGCTTGGGGCCCTCCCAACCTTTCTTTCACCAATTTCGGGAGCCTTTCCGACGGCAGTTCCTCGTCCACGCGCAACCAGACCACCAACTTCACCGACACCGTCACTTACGTGGCCCATCGCAGCCACAACCTCTCCTTCGGTTTCGGTTACCGGCGCATGCAGCAGAATTCTCTGTCTTACGCCAATTCGCGCGGCCAGTTCGGTTTCGGCGGCTTGCTGACTAGCGGTTACGACTCCAACGGACAGTTGCTCCCCAATACGGGATACGATTTCGCCGACTTTCTGCTCGGCTATCCGCAGTCCGCAACCTTGCGCGTTACGTATTCCGATACCTTTAACGGCGGCTGGGCCGCTAACGCCTCTGTCATGGACGACTGGCGCGTGAGGCCCGGGCTCACCTTGAACGTCGGCCTGCGCTGGGAGTATTTTTCGCCTTATAGCGAATTGCACGGCCAGATGGCCACGCTCGATATCAATTCCACCATGACGCTGGCCTGCCCGGTCGGCGCGGCCGCCGTGGCCACCAAGGTCAGCCCCGCCGCCGGATGCCCGCCCGCTTCCATTCTCAATGGTCCTTTCACCGGCTCATTCCCCTCCACGCTGGTGAATGGCGACCCGCATGAGTTTTCCCCGCGCCTGGGATTCGCGTGGCGGCCTTCCCAGAAGCACAGCCGCGTCATCCGCGGCGGCTACAGCGTCTTCTTTAGCGGCGCGGCTTACTCCGCCATGGCGCGCAACCTGGCCGGCCAGCCGCAGTTTTCCACCACCGCCAACCTGGTCAACAGCCTCGCCTTGGTTCAGGCCGGCGACGGGCTCACCGTGCAGTGCGGTTTCATCGTGTCCTCGCAGTGCCCCGATACTCCCGTGCCCGCCGCGGGCACCGTGACCAATACCTACGCCATCAACAAGAACTATCTGCCGGCCTACGCGCAGGATTGGATGGTCGCCGTGTCGCAGACCCTCCCTCACAATCTGGTCCTCGATCTGGAATACATCGGCATCAAGGGAACCCGCCTGGATGTCGTCGAGAACCCCAATCAGCTTCCGCCGAATTCCCCAGCCGGTCTGAAGGGTCCCGTCACCAATGCTTCCGGTTTCATCTATGAGACCGACACCGGCAATTCCATTTACAATGCCGGGCAGGTCCGCTTCACCCGCCGCATGACTCGCGGCATCTCGGCGGTGGCGCTCTACACCTTCTCTAAAGCCATCGATGACGCCTCCGGATTCACCGGCGGCGGCAGCGGTTCGGTGGTGCAGAACATCGACGATCTGGCCGCCGAGCGCGGCCTGTCGAGCACCGACCAGCGGCACCGCCTCTCGCTCACCTCGCTGTTCTCTTCGCCGGTGGGCGTGCATGGCCTGTGGCGCAACGGCGGATGGAAGACCAGGCTGCTCACCGGTTGGATGCTGCAAAGCACCTTCGCCGCGGCTTCCGGTTTGCCGCATACCGCCTTGCTGGGCGGCAACCTCGGCAATACCAAGACCTCCGCCATCCGCACCAGTTTCCGCGCGGAAGCTACCGGCGGGAGCATCCTTGGCGGAAATTATCCCTACTTCAATGAGGCTGCTTTCACCACGCCGCCCGCCGGCCAGTACGGAGACGCCGGCGTGGACACCATTCCCGGCTTGCCTTCTTTCAGCCTCAACGGCACGCTCAACCGCTCCTGGCGCTTCGGCGAGTCGCGCAAGAATCTGCAACTGCGGCTGTCCGCCAACAATGTTCTGAACCACGTGCAGATCACCGGTTTCGGAACCACCGTTGGCTCGAGCACTTTTGGCCTGCCCACGGGCGCCTCCGGAACCCGGACCGTGACCCTCTTGCTGAGGTTTAGTTTCTAATATGCGAAATCTCTGGATTGCCATACCAGTGGCCCTGATAGCGGCCGGGCAGCAGACGCCGCCGGCGGTCACTGCCGCGCAACCGGCGGGGGCAACGCGACCCACTACCTTCTCGGCCAACTCGAACCTGGTGATTGTCGACGTGACCGTCAAGGACAAATCCGGCAATGCCATCGACTCGCTCGACAAGAACGACTTCATCGTGCTCGAAGACGGCCATCCGCAGAAGGTGGATATCTTCGAGCACCAGAAGCTGACGCTCGAACCGGAACCGCCCGATCCGCCGCCGGCCCTGGAAGATAAGAACGCATTGCCGCCGCCGCCCAAGACCACCATCTCTTCCGAAGGGGCCACCAGGATTCAGTACCACGACAGGCGCCTGCTGGCCCTCTTCTTCGATTTCTCGAACATGCAGATCCCCGACCAGCTCCGCGCCCAGGACGCCGCCATGAAGTTCCTCGAAGAGCACATGACCAAGTCCGACCTGGTGGCCATTCTGCTCTATACCACCACCGTGCAGGTGAAGACCGATTTCACCGCCGACCGCATGGTCCTCACCGACATCATCAAGAACCTGCCCATCGGCGATGCCGCCGACCTGGCCGATGTGGCCGATACCGGCTCGGACGACAACCAGGACACCGGCGCCGCCTTCGTCGCCGACGAAACCGAATTCAATATCTTCAATACCGACCAGAAACTCCGGGCGGTGGAGGAAACCGTCAAGAGGCTGGCCACCCTGCCCGAAAAGAAAGCCCTGGTTTACATCACCGGCGGCATTTCCAAGACCGGCATCGACAACCAGGCGCAGCTCGAAGCCACCATCAACGCCGCCACCAAGGCCAACGTCGCCATCTATCCGCTGGATGCGCGCGGCCTGATGGGCGACCCTCCCGGCGGAGCCGCCAACATGGCTTCTTCGCGCGGCAGCGGCATGTTCACCGGCTCCACCATCAATTCGCAGCGCGCCGCCGTCAACGATTCGCAGGAAACCCTCGCCACTCTGGCCGCCGACACCGGCGGCAAAGTTTTCCTCGACAGCAACGACCTCGCGCTGGGCATCACCCAGGTGCAGGAGCAGTTCCGCAGTTATTACATCCTGGGCTACTACACCACCAACAACTCCACTGATGGCAAGTACCGCAAGATTACCGTGAAGCTGAAAAGCGTCACCACCGCCAGGCTCGAGTTCCGCGACGGTTACTACGCCTCCAAGGTGTGGGGTAAGTTCAACGGCGACGACAAGGAGAAGCAGTTGCGCGACGCCCTGACCACGGGCGACCCGCAGACCGATATCCCGCTGGCTCTGGAAGTGGATTGGTTCCGCATTTCCCCGGTGGCCTATCTGGTGCCGGTCTCGGTGAAAGTGCCCGGGTCGGCGATCCCCTTGGCGATGAGAAAGAGCGGCGGCGAGACGCAGTTCGATTTCATCGGCAACGTAATGGACGAGAACAAGGCCGTGGTGGGCCAGTTGCGCGACTATATTAAGGTTAAGCTGGATGCCGGCGAAGCCGAAAAGCTGACCTCGCGCAACTTCAACTGCGATTTCGGTTTCACCCTGGCGCCCGGGCGATACCGCATGCGGTTCCTGGTGCGCGAAAACCAGTCCGGCAAGATGGGCACGTTCGACTACCGGTTCACGGTGCCCGACCTGGCGGCCGATTCCATGACCCTGAAGACCAGTTCGGTGGTGTGGAGCAGCCAGCGCGAGTTGCTGAAAGCCGCGGTCGGCGTGGCGGGGCAGACCACCCGGAAAATGGCGGCTGCCAACCCGCTGATCTTCGGTGAAGAGAAGGTGGTTCCGAATATCACCAAGGTTTTTCACCGCGCGCAGAACCTGACCGTGACGTTCGACGTCTATGACGCCGCGCCCGATCCGGCCAATCTCGCCCAGCGTAAAGTTGCCGTGACCATGAGCCTGTTCAACCTGAAAGGCCAGAAGTCCTTCGAAGCCGGCCCCATCATGGCGACGTCTATAGCGTCGACGCGGCCGAACGCCGTTCCGGTGAACATGCAGATCCCGCTCAGGGGTCTGGCGCCGGGCCACTATGTCTGCCAGCTCAACGTGGTAGATGAAGTAGGCCGCAAGTTCGCCTTCCCGCGCCAGAACGTGGTAGTGCAATAGCGCCGCAAGTTCGCCTTCCCGCAGCGCCGCAAAACGGGGACTGCTACCAATTCCCGCCGTTGGAATTGGATAGCTGTCCCGGCTATGCCCCGGTGGGGCAGACGCCCTCGTCTGAGCGCGACCCCCTGGTCGCGCTCATCGCCAACTCTCCCGTTGCCGCCCCGCACAGCCGTATACTGAAACAGTACCTTGTGATTTCCGCAACAGCATACGACCAGCACGTGGAACAGCTTTTCCAGGTATTGAACCGCATTACCACCGCTTTGCGCGCAGCCGGCATTGAGCACCGCGTCGTGGGCGGCATAGCCGTATTTCTACACATCTCCGAACGGGACCCGCTGGCCGCGCGGATGACGCGCGACATTGATCTGGCCGTCGACCGCCGCGATTTGGAAAGGCTGGCGGAAGCTGTGCGGCCCTTCGGCTTCGAGTTCCGGCACACCGCCGGCGTCGACATGCTGGTGGACGCTGCCAGCCCCAGTGCCCGAAGCGCCATCCACTTGGTAATGGTCCGAGAAAAGGTGCGGCCTGAATACGCGGAGGCGGTGCCCGATTTCTCTTCGCCCGTGGTGACGCGGGAAGGCGTGCTCCTGGCGCCGGTTTCGGACTTGGTCCACATGAAGCTCACCAGCTATCGCCTCAAGGACCGCCTTCACATTCAGGATATGGACAACGCCGGTTTGATCACCGCGCAGATGGAAGCCGGCCTCTCCGGCGAATTGCGCCGGCGGCTCGAAGAGATACGGACGGAAAGCTAGTACCTTGACCGCCTGATTTGATGCCTTGTGCGGCCCATCGCTCATGCCAATGGCCCCGATGCGAGCCGCGACCGTTAGGGAGCGGTTGCCCGCAAGAGAACAACATCATGCGGTCGAGGTCTAGGCCGGTGGGGAATCTATCGGCATTGTCGCAGAGCCGGTTTTTCCGTACCCTGAAAGCGAGAGGGTAAAACCAGAGGGCGGCGAATCATGGCAATTCTCGATTGGTCACAATGCCCCGCCGTAGAAAGCGTGCCGGGAAGGCGCAGCGGCGCATGGGTGTTTCGTGACACGCGGATGCCCGTGGCGACGGTTTTTGAAAATCTGCAAGCGGGAGCCAGCATTGATGAAATCGTGGAACAGTTTCATGTGACGCGGGAACAGATCAAAAGCGTGCTCGAGTTTGCCGCTCGCAGCCTTGATGCGCCGCCGGCTTCCATTCCTGTAGCACCATCGACTGATGCGCATCCTCTTCGACCACGGCACCCCAAGCGGCATTGCCCGGCGGTTGACGGAACTTTCCGCGCGATGTTACCCTGGACCTCTTAAAGCGCCTTGGTCTTTCCGCAAAAAACATGGGTAATACGCTCCACGCCTTGGGCCAAATACTGCTGAACGCCGTCCCAACAGTCATTTGTCTGCTGGTGCTCTATGTCTATGCGAAGCACATGTTCTTCAAACCCATGGAGAGGGTGCTGCGCCAGCGCTATGAAGCCACGGAAGGCTCGCGCAAAATGGCCCAAGAGGCATTGGAGCGCGCCGCTGCCCGGACCGCGGAATACGAAATCGCCTTGCGCGCCGCCCGCTCCGAAGTTTATCAGGCTCACGAGGAACTGCACCGGCAGTTGCAGGAGCGCGAAACCGCCCAGTTGACCGTCGCCCGGCAGGCCGCCGACGCCGCGGTGGAAGAGGCGCGCGCACAACTGGCTGGCGACGTGGAGCAGGCCAAAGCCGCGCTCGGCCGCGAAAGCGAGGCCCTGGCCGCCCAGATTACCGAATCCATTTTGCGGGGGAGCGCGGCATGAGAGGCCTGGCCCGGTTCGCCATGCTGCTCGGTTCCAGCGCCGCGCTCTGTCTCGCCGAAGGCGGCGAGGCGGGCGGCGGCAACCTGCAGGGTTGGAAGTGGGCGAACTTCCTGCTGCTGGCCGCCGGCCTCGGCTACCTGATTGGAAAGAACGCCGGACCCTTCTTCGCGGCGCGCTCGCAATCCATTTCCAGGGATATTTCCGCATCCGAGCAGATCCGCCGCGACGCCGAAGCGCGGGCCGCCGAGGTGGACCGCCGGCTCGCCAACCTGGAGGCGGACATCGCCGCGCTGCGCGCCGAATCGCAGCGCGAAGCCCAGTCCGAAACCGAGCGCCTGGCGGCTCACGCCGCCGCCGAAATCGCCAAGATCCAGGCCCACGCCACGCGCGAAATCGCAGCCGCCCAAAAAGCCGCCCGCATGGATTTGCGGCGGTATTCGGGCGAGCTGGCGGTCGAACTGGCCGAACAGAAAATCCGCGCCCGCATGACTCCGGCCGCCCAGGATTACCTGGTGCGCGGATTTGTGCGCGATCTCCAATGACCAA
>JBEKYE010000019.1:0-23965 GCA_049511275.1 Bryobacteraceae bacterium | reverse complement strand
TGGTGATTGTGACCGACCATTCGGCCTTCGACTACCGGAAGATGGTGGAACGGGCGGGGTTGATTGTAGACACGCGCAATGCGCTGAAGGGCGTCGCTTCCGCGAAGATCGTCAGGCTGTAGCGCCGGAGCTACCACCGGATAGCCCTAAAGATACCCCCGGTTTCTTGTTGACATTGACGCGGCAGAATCGCAAGCTATAGATGAGCGGAGTGTTTATGAGATCGATCTGGTTTGTAACTCTGGCCATTACGATGCTGGCGCTGGTAATGGCGACGGCATCCGCCCAGCCGATTATTTCCGCCAAGTCGGGCGTGATTGCCGGCATGGAGGGCAAGGTCTTCCTGGATGACCAGGCGCTGGAATCCTCGGTCACGCACTTTCCCGACATGAAGGAGAACTCGGTGCTGCGCACGGAGGACGGCCGCGCCGAAGTCCTGCTGCCTCCCGGCTACGTGCTGCGGATCGGTGAGAACGCGTCGTTTAAGATGCTCACCAACCGCCTGATCGACACCCGGGTGGAGATGCTGACCGGCTCGGGGATTGTGGAAGTAGATGAAAACAGCAAAGATACCAACGTGGTAGTGGCGTTGAAGGCCGGCGCCGCGACGCTGACCAAGACGGGCGTTTACCGGTTCGATTCCGAGCCGGCACGGATCAAGGTATTCAGCGGCACGGCCAGTGTGCTGCTTGGCGATAAGACCATTCTGGTTCCTACGGGACACATGCTGAGCCTGGCGGCCGACGTCGCGATGGTGGAGAAGTTCGATACCGAAGACACCGATGCGTTGGATCACTGGGCGCGGCGCCGCGCCGAAGCCATGGCCGTGGCGAATGTTTCGGCTGCCAAGTACGTCAACGACAACTATGGCAAACTGAACCAGAGCTCCTGGGGATTCAACCCGTATTTCGGGATCTACACGTACATTCCGATGAACGGCATGATGTGCAATCCCTATTATTCCTACTGCTATTACAGCCCGATGATGGTGTACGGCCGGTTCTACGCTCCGGGGTTGTACTACCCCGGCACTTACGGTCAAAGGGGCGGCCTTAACCCTGGCTATTCGTCAATGGGCGGCACTTCGACCGGAGTGTCCAACACGGTGTCCGCGGCGCGCTCAGCGGGTTCGTCGCCGTCCATGGGTTCGGCTTCGACAGCCTCTTCAGGGGCTGCTTCTTCCTCGGCCGGACACGGCTCTGCTTCGAGCGGCGGCGGTCACGGCAAGTAAGCCTTCTTCATCCAGCAACCCAAAGGGCCGGCCAGCTTGCGGAAGCTGCCCGGCCCTATTGATTTTTCAGGGACTGGGTTAGACGGCCTGACGGAGGGGCCGATACCGACGACTGGCGCGCACGCCGATCAGTTCCGCCACTTCCGCCAGCAGGTTGGCCAAGTTTTCCGTACAAATAGAGACCTGCTGCCCTGGTTGAGGACGGCGCGTTCCATCCTCATAGGAAGTCACCAAGGCGGTGGCCGGATGATAGTCCTTCACGCGGGCATAGGCCAAAACGTTCCGCCCGGACATCTCCGAACCGAAATCGGCGTCGCTGAGGACCAACTCATATTGGGCTTCGTCCAGCTTATTAATGGCTTCGGCCGGGGTGCCAGCTACGTCTACAGCGTAACCCCCTGCCTGCAGAATGGTTTGCAGGGCTAGGCGGGAGGCCAGCTCACGGTGCATGAGCAAGACCCGCGCCAGATCCAGCGCCGGACGGCCAACAGGGTGCGAATTATACGTCTTCTGCATTCATCTCCTAGTTTTACTTTAACCGAAATCGCTGATTCTTTAGCCAGTAATTTTTTAGATTGGCCGCATCAGACGATATGTTCTCCTCGTACTGGTACCTGAGGGCTATTACGCAGCCACAGCCAGAGTACATCCATCCTATTGTGGGGCAGGCTATTTAGCCCGCGAACCCGCTTTCCGGCGGTGCAGCCGGCCTAAAGAGGGTTGCAGGCAGGATTGCCCGCACGACCACGGAATAAACTCTGGCATTAAGATGGATGACATCGGGACGGGAGAAGCTGACGGCGGAAAATGCCGTTCGACAAGGGGCCGGCGCCGGTGCATGCGAATCGGAAAGGAGGTCGGTCCGACCAGCGGCTCGATTCCAACAGCGGTAGACCGGTTGGAGCGGCGGTTGGTGGAGTGGCGGGCGCGGGTTGTGGCACTTGTGAAGGAGGCTGGGTCTCGAAGCACAACGCTGGTTGCGATAACTACGCAAAAAGAGATGCGCGTTTTTGCAAAGGTTGAGATAAGATAAATTGACCCGCACAGCGGAGCACACATATTCGAGGTAGATCAATAATGGCAACCAAGAAGAAGCCCGCGAAGAAAGCTGCGAAGAAACCCGTCAAGAAGGCCGCGAAAAAAGCTGCACCGAAGAAAGCTGCACCGAAGAAAGCAGCCAAGAAGGCAGCCCCGAAAAAGGCAGCCCCGAAAGCGGCTCCGAAGAAAGCCGCTCCGAAGAAGGCTGCTCCGAAGAAGGCTGCTCCAAAGAAAGCCGCCGTCAAGAAGGCCGCTCCGAAGAAAGCTGCCCCGAAGAAAGCCGCAGCGCCAGCAGTAACACCGCCCGCGCCGATGGCTCCGGTGGTGGAAGCACCTCCGGCTCCGGCTCCAGCCCCAGTGGCGCCGGCCCCTCCGGAAGGCACTGTTTAGGCGCAGATTTCCAGAGACTTCGGTCTCGTATTGCCAGACCGCTCGCGTGCGCGCGTGGCTCCGAAGCGGAGTTGCGCGCATACGGTGCTGTTCCGTCTCTAAAGGCCGCGACATCAGTCAGCGTGGGACGGGAGCCTTGGCCTGCGCCGCGCCAGTGGGAATGGCGGCGTTGTAGAGCGGGCCTCCGTCGCGCAAGGCCGGCATTTCAGAGGGTGCTGAAAAGTCCGCGAAAAGCATTTTGAGCCGCCGATCAACGCGATGAACGCAGATAAAGCTGTTCTTTTCAATCCGTGTTTATCTGTGTTCATCGGCGGCTTATGATGATTTGGTTTTCTTCAGCAGCCTCTTTCCAGCCGGCTTCCGGCTCCAATGCGCTCAGATCAGCAGGCGGGGGTAGGCGCCGGCGCCGTCCCACAGGGCCAGGGCCTGCAGGGCGAAGGCCGTGGAGACGGGGTTGATGAAGGGCAGGAGGGCGCCGGCTGCGCATCCGAAATAAAAGCCGCCATCCACGCGAGGATCGGCGGACGCGGCCTGGAAGGCGGCCAGGCGCTCCGCCTCTTCGTGCGCGGCGGCATGGTCGAGCGGGACGATTCCGGCCGCGTACAGGCGCAGGCGGAGCAACTGGGCGTAGACGTCGGAGCGTTCAAACTCCGCGGCGATGGAGCGCAGGTATCCGGCGACGCGGGCGATGCCTTCGCGGATGGCGGTGGCGCAGGGCGGCTCAGTGGCGCGAGGCAACAGACCCTCCAGAAAATAGAGGTAGGCATGGAGGCGGTCCATCACCTTGGCGGGGACTTGATGACCGGGCAGGAAGCTGTAAGCGTCCTGAATGGCGGCCGGGAGCAGGGCTTCGTAGGGCTGGCGGAAGGCGAGGTCGCCGGTGGCCTCGGCGAGATCCCACCAGGCCATGGCCGATTTCAACTGGTAGCAGCCAGGGCATTGGGACCAGCGGGCGGCGTCGCGCGGAAGCGACCGCTTTTCGGGAAGCGAGAGGATGGGGTGGAACTCCGCGGGCCCGGCAGCGAAATCGCGAGACATGGAGTCGCCCAGCATGGCGGCAACGGCCAGGAATTCGGCGGCGCCGGTGGCCCGCCAGACGGAAAGCAGGCCGCGGACGGCGATACCGCAATCGAAAAAGTAGGTAAAGGCGGGAGGGTCGAGCTCAAAGGGAAGAACGCAGCAGGCTGGATCCCAGGCGGCGCCGGCCAGGAAACGGCCGGCGGCGAGGGCGCGGTCCAGATAGCGCTGGTCTCCGGTGAGCGAGTGCAGGTACACGAACGTGCTGGCGGCGTAGCCGGTGATTTCGGTGGAGACGCGGTGGTTGCGTTGCAGATCGGCGCGGTAATAGCGGGCGACGCCGCCGGAGGGTTCTTGAATGCCGGAGCGCAGAAACCAGTCGCCGGCGCGGGAGACAAGCGGAAGCAAATGTCAGTTTAACATTGGGGAGCCGCAGGCGCTTTCGTGGCCGTCCAGAAAAACCATGATGCGGCCGTGGATGCGGTCGCGGATGCGGCGGAAGCTGGCCTTGCGAACTTCCTCGGAGCCTTCCACCGCCGCGGGGTCTTCAAAGGGCCAATGCAGACGGGTGACGGCAGCGGGGAAGACCGGGCATGTCTCCTTGGCGTTGTCGCAAACGGTGATCACGAAATCGAAGTCCAGTCCCACGAATTCGTCCACCGACTTGGAGCGGTGGCCGGAAATGTCGAGGCCGATTTCGGCCATGACGGCGATGGCTTCGGGACGAACGCGAGATGGCTGGGTTCCGGCGGAGAAGACTTCGAAACGGCCGCCGGCCTCGTGGCGCAGCAAGGCCTCGGCCATTTGGGAGCGGGCGGAATTTCCGGTGCAGAGAATGAGAATGCGCGGCTTCATGATTGGGCCTGCCGTGGGTATGGGAATACAAACCAATGCCGGGTGCGGTTGCAGGCGGCACAGACCGACAGCATGACGGGCACTTCCACCAGTACTCCCACTACGGTGGCCAGAGCGGCGCCCGAGTCCGGGCCGAACAGAGCGATGGCGGTGGCCACGGCCAGCTCAAAGAAATTGCTGGCGCCGATGAGGGCTCCGGGCGCCGCCACGGAATGCTCCACTTTGAAGAGCCTCATCAAGCCGTAGGCCAGCGAGGCGTTGAAGTAGACCTGCAGGGTGATGGGGATGGCAATCAGCAACACGTGGAAGAAGCGGCTGGTGATATTGTCCGCCTGGAAAGCGAAGATGAAGACCAGGGTGGCGAGCAGCGCGGTGATGGTGACGGGCGCGAAGCGGGGCAGCAGTTGCTGCTCGAACCACTGTTTTCCGCGGCCGCGGACGAGCCACCAACGAAGCAGGGCGCCCGCGGCCAGCGGGATGACGATGAACACGATGACGGAGTACAGCAGGACGCGGAAGGGCACGGTGAGCGAAGAGGCGCCGGTCACCAGGAACTGCACCAGCGGCACGAAGGCGACGAGCATGATCAGATCATTGACCGACACCTGGACCAGCGTGTAGGCGGGATCGCCGTTGGTGAGGTGGCTCCACACGAAGACCATGGCGGTGCAGGGGGCGGCGGCCAGGATGATGCAACCGGCGATGTACTGATCGGCTTCGGCGCGGCCGATGAAGTGCGCGAAGACCAGCCGGAAAAAGAACCAGGCCAGCAGAGCCATGGACAACGGTTTGACCACCCAATTCACGAAGAGCGTGACCAGCAGGCCGGCGGGCTTGCGGCCTACGTTGCGGATGGCGCCGAAATCCACCTTCATCATCATGGGAGTGATCATCAGCCAGATCAGCACGGCGATGGGCACGTTGATTTGGCTGCCGCTTGCGAACTCCAAGCCGCGCAAGCTCTGAACGGCGGCCGGCAGCACCTTGCCGAATAGCACTCCGACGGCCATGCAAAGGGCCACCCAGAGGGGCAAATAGCGTTCGAAGAAAGCCAACCGCGGCCGGGCCTGCGGGGGCGGAATGGAGGCAGCGGTGCGGCTCATGCGATTTCCGTCACGGGCAGCAGGTCGGGCCGCAGCAGGATTTGGCCATGGGCTTCACGGCGCGGATGAAGGCGCTCATGAACTTTCCGTCGACTTCGGGGGCGATCGAGTCCACGTCGATGCCCGATTGGGAGAGAAACTCGCGGGCGTCCTCAATGCGGTAGACGCGGGTCGGTTCGATGGAGATCCCCTCGAAACCGGCGGCGGCCAACTTGGCGCGATAGTCGTTTTCTTCGAGCGCGCCGGAAATGCAGCCGACCCATAGCAGGACGCTGCGGCGGATTTCGGGAAGCATCTCGCCCCTGGTAACGACGTCGGAAACGGCCAGGCGGCCGCCGGGTTTGAGGACGCGGAAGGCTTCGGCCAGAACGCGGTCCTTGTCGGCGGAGAGGTTAATCACGCAATTGGAAATAATGACGTCGACCGAGTTGTCGGGCAGGGGAATGTTCTCGATTTCGCCTTTGAGGAACTCGACGTTCTCCACGCCGGACTTCTGTTTGTTCTGGTTGGCGAGGGCCAGCATTTCGTCGGTCATGTCGAGGCCGTAGGCTTTGCCGCCGGGTGCGACGCGGCGGGCGGAGAGCAGGACGTCGATGCCGCCGCCGCTGCCGAGATCGAGGACCGTTTCGCCGGGCTTCAACTCGGCCAGCGCGGTGGGGTTGCCACAGCCGAGAGAGGCCAGCACGGCGGTTTCGGGTAACTGGCCGGTTTGTTCGGCGTCGTAGAGATTGCTGGTGATGGGGTCGCAGCAATTCAGGCCGGCGGGTGCGGCTCCGCAGCAGGAACTGCCGCCGGTGGTGACGCGCAAAGCAGCCTGGCCGTAACGTTCTTTGACCACTTCCTTGATTTCCATATGAGGACTCCTATTTGCAGACTTGCACCAGCTTTTTGGGCTGGATGGCTTTGGAACGGGTGCAGCATTCTGCGTATAAAAAATTCAAAAGTTCCTGAAGCGCGCCGGTGTTGGCGGTGTAGCGGAGAAAAGTCCCTTCGCGCGCCACCTGGACCAGGTCTTCGTTCTTCAGCTTGTCCAGGTGATGCGAGAGGGTGGAGTTGGGAATGTCGAGCTCGGTCTGGATGTCGCCGGCGTTGAGGCCGTCGGGATGAGCGGCCAGCAGGAGGCGGACGATGCGGAGACGGGGTTCGGTGCCGAGGGCGCCGAACATATCGGCGTAGCGGGCGACATCGGGGGCGCGGCTCATATTTCGATAATACTGGAAATATGGGAATTGTCAAGCGCCGGGTGGGGCAGGCGTTTTTGCCGCCGGCCGGCTATTTGGCTTTCAAGGCCTTGGTGATGGTTTCGATTTCGCCCGGCGTGATGCCCTTGGCGGTGGAATGCAGCATCGCAAAGAAATGGGCCACTTCAACATCGGTATCGGGGAAGCCGATGTTGCCCTTGGGCCCTTCCGACGTAGCCAGGACTTTGCCCTGCGCATCAATCACCGCAAACCACGGGATCCCGTCGATGCCATCTTTCGATCCCAGCCGGCGGGCCAGTGGTTCGGAGCCTTCGTTCTTCTCGGTGTCGACGGTGACCATGGAGTAGTATCTGGAAAGGATGGGAGCGGCCTCGCTTTGCTGGAAAAACTTCTCCATCTTCTTGCACCAGCCGCACCAATCGGCGCGGAACTCCACCCAGCCGAGTTTGCCGCCGGCGGCCAGCGCCGGGAGCGACTGCGCGAACACCTCGGCGGCCGGTGCGCCCGGGAAGAACTCCATCAGGATTCGCTTGAACTTGGCCATATCGATGTGCCCGCCCTCCAGGATTCGCGGCGCGGTGATCGCGGTCAACAGCGCTCCGTCCGCATCCAGCACGGTGATCAGCATGGCATTGTCTTTGGGCAGATTGGCGTGGATCTTCTGCGCGAACCGTTGCACGGCCGCGGCGTCGGCCACATTGATGGGAACCCCCACGTAACCGGTGAGCAGGTGCGGCAGGTCGGGATCGTTGCGGATGGCGTCGTGGACATCGTCGCAGAGGGTGCACCAGCTTCCCTGGTACAGCACCGCCAGGCGCTTGTGCGAACTTTTCGCCTCGGCTAGTCCGTCGTTGAGAGCCTTCTCGGCCTCCGCGTCGGGCGCCAGCCACTGGGGAGCGGCGGCGCGCGTTCGGGCCGCGGCGCCTGGAGTTTGGGCCGGGACAAGACACGGCGCCAGGATCACTGCGGCGAAGAGCGGAATGTTACGGAGTTTCATAGCGACCTTTCCGATTGAGCCTGAAATCCATTTTAGTCACAAGCCCCCCGGCGCGCCACAAGCATGGGGGTCAGGAGACGGGAGTCAGTACCACCGGAAAAGCAACGCTTGCTGGCCAGCAAGTTGAAGGACGCGAAAGCTTGCGACGAGCGCAGGCTTCTTATCCAACTCAAAAGTAGCATGGGGGTAGGTGCGAAGCTGGCGCAGGAAAACTGCAAGCAAATGAAAACAAGCCAAATTCAGACGAGAACTTTTTGTGACCGAAGGAATCTCAATGATTGGAGCGCCTTGTGATTGATCGCAACCTACCTCAAACTTGATGCATCGAAGAAGATCCTGGGCTAACACAGGAGGCGTAACGCAATGTCGACGAGTCAACCCATCAAAGTTGGTCCGCTCAAGCAAAGCGAACTCGAAGAGGCGAACCGGATTGTCCGGATGGCGTTCGGAACGTTCCTGGGATTGCCCAATCCGCTCGACTTCATGGGCGACCGCAATTTCATGGCGCCGCGCTGGCGCTCGACGCACGTCAGGGTGATCGCGGCGCGCGAGGGCGGCCACCTGATCGGATCGAACGTCGTCACGCGCTGGGGATCATTCGGCTTCTTCGGACCCCTGACTGTCCTGCCGGAATACTGGAACCGCGGCGTGGCGCAGCGGCTGCTCGAAGCCACCATGAGGATTTTTGACAGATGGGGCGTGCGGCACACCGGGCTGTTCACTTTTTCGCAAAGTGCCAAGCACGTGGGCCTGTACCAGAAGTTCGGCTACTGGCCACAATATCTCACCGCGCTCATGACGCGCACGCCGGAGGCTGACCGAGCGCCACAGGCCAAACGCTCCGATGCACCGGCGCTGCTATCGGCCCTCACCAAAAGCCAGCGCGAACAAGCCATCCAGGCATGCGGGAAACTCACCCACAAGATCGATCAGGGACTCGATCTCGCGGGTGAGATCCGGGCCGTGCTTGCGCAGCGCACCGGCGATGTCGTGTTGACCTACACGCGCGGCGTTCTGGACGCTTTCGCGGTATGCCTGAACGGACCTGGATCCGAGGGCGGCGAGAAGACGTGTTACGTCAAGTTCGGTGCGGCCCGCGGCGGTGCGGGCGCGGGGGAACGTTTCGGCAAATTGCTGGGTGCTTGCGACGCGTTTGCGGCATCGCGCGGAGCGACTGTAGAGGCTGGCGTGAATCTGGCTCGCGAAGATGCCTACCGGCGCATGCGCGCCCACGGATATCGAGTGACCGTGCAAGGTGTCGCCATGCAGCGTCCGCATGCGGACGGATTCAATCGGGCCGATGCCTACGTGATCGACGACTGGCGTTAAGAAGGAAAGACGCCGATGCAATCAGGAGCACCCTGCGCGGCTCGTGCTCTTCGCCGCCGCCCGCGCCCCATTCTCGCCGGCTGGGCGCAAGCGCGGCGGCAGGGAGCGACGGCCCGGCGCGCGCTGTCTTCCGCTGCCGGTTGGCACCCGACTGAAAGATGTAGCGCCCACTTCTCATGGGATTTGGTACTGCTGTTACAGTTTCCGGCGCCGCGCTGCAAGAACTTTGTTGCTATCGAGGCGACTTGGCCTTATACTGCAAAGAATTCGTAAGCCAAAATGGAAATCCCGGCTTACAACCAACCAGCAACAATCGTTGAAGGAGGAGATCAGCCTGTATGGGACGCAACACCTGTTTGAGTCTGCTGTTCGGCGCACTGGTCGCTGCCAATGGGGCACACGCCGGCACTATTTTTGTATCGAGCGGCAGCACCATCGGCGCCTACACGACGTCGGGCGCCACCGTGAACGCCTCGCTCATTACCGGGCTGAGCAATCCAGGCAGTCTCACACTTTCGGGCTCGGACCTATTTGTCGAACTCGGGGGCAATTCCATCGGCGAATACACCACTGGGGGCGCGACCGTGAACGCCGCGCTCATCACAGGGTTGAACAATGTGCATCAGATCAGCTCCTTCGGCTCAGACCTCTTTGTCGCGAACGGAAACCCGACCAACACCATCGGCGAATACACCACGGCGGGCGCGACCATAAACAGCTCCCTGATCACAGGCGTCGACGTGGCCCATGGCGCCGCATCGAACGGCTCTGACATCTTTGTCGTGAACAACGCAAACGGCAATCCGGGCACGGGGTTTATCTCGGAATACACGACATCGGGGGGATTGGTGAACGGCTCGCTGATTACCGGGCTAAGCGGTCCGGAGGAGATTCTCATCCTGGGATCGAACATCTTCGTCACAAACTTCGATTCCGGCACCGTGGGTGAATACACCACCTCGGGAGGCACCGTGAACGCCGCCTTGATCTCCGGGCTGGACGGAGCACTTGGCATCGCGACCGACGGCACGAACCTTTACATCACCAATGCGATCGGCGGCACCGTATCCGAGTACACCACCTCGGGAGTTTTGGTGAACGCAGCGCTGATCTCGGGACTAAGCGGCCCCGATGGCATCGCCGTGGTTCCCACAGACACCCCCGAGCCCGGGAGTTTCGGACTCCTGGCTGTCGCTCTGGCGGGTCTCGGATTCTTGCGGCGGCGAAAAGGGCACGGACGCATTTCTTGCGCCTGAGGGCCCGGGCCCGAGCCTGCTGCCAACGAGGTGGTGGAGGCGGGGGGAGTTGAACCCCCGTCCGAAAATGCTCGCCATGAGGAGAACTACGTGCGTATCCGGCTCATTGGTTTTCGACCTCCGCTTCAAAGCCGGCGAGAGCGGCGAAGGCCTAGCCCGATTGGATCTCGACCGCCGGCTCCGGACCGAAGCCTTAGGCCTATCCCGCAAAATGACGCTCACTCACCGCCGCGCGGGCTCAGCGGCTGGAGCGGCCACCTAATTAATTAGGCAGCGTATGCAAACTGCGTGTTGGCAGTTGTGTTTTTCCGATCGTTTTACGGGAGCTCGGAACCCGGCACGCCTCCCCACCACGATTCAATCCCGTCGAATCCGTTACGCCCCCACAATCGAGCAGCGCCTGGTGGGTATCCATTTCCATCCTACCACGCGGGCTTATAATCGATGTATGCGCAACCTGGGCAAATTTGCATTCTTCTTCGCGGCGGTTGTGCTGGCAGCTACGGCCCTCTGGGCGGCCACTCCCATGACGACCCTCAAGATCGTCGTCAAGACCCAGACGGGCCGGCCCATCGATCGCGCCGAAGTGATCATCCAATGGAACGCCAACACCAAACACCCGCGATCCAGCTTCAGCAAGAATGTCACCACGAAGTTTGAGATGCGGTCGAACCAGGATGGCGAGGCCACTATGCCGCCCATCCCGCAAGGGAACATCCGGGTTCAGATCAACGCCAAGGGCTACCAGACCTTCGGCAACGTCTTCGTGGTGGACGAAGAGGAGAAGACCATCGAGATCAAACTCAACCCGCCGCAACAGCAGTATACGTCGCATTGAGGGAGCGGCTTGGAAATCCGAATCGGCGGGCCAGAGTGCGGCATCTCTGTAGTGCTGAACCAAGGAATGGACGGACGCTTAGGCAACGGGAATGCGCCGCCTGAAAGGCGGCGGCAGCCAGGATTGGCTGCCCCACAGGGCGGCAGGCAGGCTGAAAGCCTGCTCCACGAAATCTTCGCAGGGCTGCAAGATACATGGGAGGTTTGTTGGACACGATGAAGATTGGAATCTTGGGTTCGGGAGCAGTGGGCAGAGTGCTGGGCGCCGGTTTCCGCGAACAGGGCCACACGGTGATGCTGGGATCGCGCGATCCCAACAAACCGGAGGTGAAGCAGTGGGTGGGGCGGGATCCGGGCGCCCTGGCCGGCACCTTCGAGCAGACCGCGCAATTCGGCGAACTGATCGTTCTGGCGACGCTTGGCCGCGCGGCGGAACACGCCATCGCGCTGGCGCGCCCGGCCAACCTGGCGGGCAAGACCGTGATCGATACCACCAACCCGATCGCCGACGCTCCGCCGGTGGATGGAGTGCTGGTGTTCACCACCGGCCCCAACGAATCGCTGGGCGAGCGCGTCCAGGCCGCCGCGCCCGAAGCGCACGTAGTCAAGGCTTTCAACAGCGTGGGCGCGGCGCGCATGATTCATCCGCACTACGAGCAGGGGCCGCCCACGATGTTCCTTTGCGGCAACGACGCGGCCGCCAAACAACAGGTGGAAGGCGTCATCCGGAGCTTCGGCTGGGAGCCCTTCGATTGCGGCGGCATGATTGCAGCGCGGGCGCTGGAGCCGTTGTGCATGCTGTGGTGCATCCCCGGGTTTCGCCGGAACCAATGGACACACGCTTTCAAGCTCTTGACCAAGTAAGCCCGTCCATGGCAATTTGGTTCAGAGGAGACCAGTTTGCTCTTTCGAACTCTTTGGTTAACTGTGTGCGCGTCGGCGGCGCTGTTCGCCGACCAGGTCGTCCTGAAGAACGGCGACACGCTCACCGGCAGCGTCATCCAGAAGGACGGCGCCAAGCTCACGCTCAAGAGCGAACTGCTCGGTGAAGTGTCGATTCCCTGGTCCGCCGTGAAGAGCCTGAAATCGGACCAGGAACTGGTGGTGGTACTGCCCGGCGGCGAGTCGGTGAAAGGCAAGATCTCGACCAATGGCGACAACCTGGAGGTGGCGTCGAAATCCGCGCCGCTGGCCGGCATCTCCGCCATTCGCGACGAGGCCGAACAGAAAAAGTGGGAGAAGCTGGAGCATCCGGGGCTCGGCGAGTTGTGGGCCGGCAACTTCGATCTGGGGCTGGCGCTGGCCCGCGGCAACGCGCGGACGGAGACCCTGACCAACGCTTTCAACGCCGCGCGCGTCACCAAGCACGATAAGATCAGTCTGCACTTCACCCAGATTTACGCCACGGCGCTGGTGGACGGCGTATCGAACGCGACCGCCAGCGCGGTGCGCGGCGGCTGGGCCTACAACCGCGATTTGAACCCGCGCGTCTACCTGACGACGCTCAATGAATACGAGCACGACCGTTTTCAGAGCCTGGACTTGCGCGCCGTGTTTGGCGGCGGCGCCGGGTGGAACGCCGTGAAGACCAAGAAGACCACGCTCAGTTTTCAGGCCGGCGGGGACTACGAACGCGAAAACTTCACCACCCTGACGCGGAATTCGGCGGAAGGGAATTTCGGCGACGATCTGCTCTGGAAGGCCTCCGCGGCTACCAGCGTCACGCAGGCGTTCCGCATGTACCCCAACCTCAGCGACACCGGACAATACCGCATGAACTTCGATATCAGCGGCGTCACCGCAATCAAGAAGTGGCTGGGATGGCACGTGACCTTCAGCGATCGCTTCGTGAGCGATCCGTTGCCGGGGCGGCTGCGCAATGACGTGATGCTATCGACCGGGCTGCGGGTGAGCTTCGCGAGATAGGAGAAGGCTATTTCACCGCGGAGGCGCGGCGTGGCGGAGAAAAAGAGAACTGTCGCGCACGGTCTTTGCCAGACGGCCGGGCTGCGCCCGGCGGGCACCGATTGACAATCGGTGCGCAGGATACCATCCTGCCCCACATCGGCTACGCCAGATCGAATTTTTCGGGATGGAGCTGCTGATCGCTCTTGACGATCACGGTCCGTCCGAGAATCTCTTCGAGTTCCTGCAGGTAACTGTTCTGATTCGATTTCAGAAGCTTGGCGACTTCCGGATTGACGCGCAACATCACGTCCTTGCCTTCCACGGCGCGGGCAATCTTGGTGGCTTCGGTAAGGATCTCGCCCACCACGGTCTGCGGGTTCTTGACGTATCCCGCGCCTTCGCAAATCGGGCACGGCGTGCACAGGGTGCGCTCCAGGCTCTGTTTGACGCGTTTGCGGGTGATGGCCACGAGGCCAAAATCGTTGAACTGCAGAATTTTGTTGGGAGCCCGGTCGCCGCGCATGGCCTCTTCGAGGGCCTGCATCACCTTCTGCCGGTTCTTGCGCTCGTCCATGTCGATGAAGTCGACGATGATGATGCCGCCCAGGTCGCGCAGCCGGATCTGCCGCACGATCTCCTTGATGGCGTCGGTATTGGTCTTGACGATGGTGTCTTCCAGGCGGTTCGACTTGCCCACGTACTTGCCGGTATTGACGTCGATGGCCACCAGAGCCTCAGTCTGGTTGATGACAATGTAGCCGCCGGATTTCAGCCACACCTTCGGCCGCAGGGCCTTCTCCAGTTCGGAAGTGATGTTGAATTCGTCGAAGATCGGGGTGGGGCGGGTGTATAGCCTGACGCGGCTTACCATAGCCGGCTGGAACCGCTCGACGAAGCGCAGCACGCTTTCGTAGACTTCCTCGTTGTCCACCCAGATGCTCTTGAAGGAGGAAGTCAACTGATCGCGCAAAATGCGCTCCACCACGTTGAGGTCGTGATGCACCAGCAGCGGAGCCGGCCGGCGCTCGGCCTTCTGGCGCATGTCCAGCCAGAGGTTGTAGAGGAACATCATGTCGGCGCGGAGCTCTTCTTCGGTGCGTCCGTCGCCCGCCGTGCGGACGATATATCCACCCGGAATTCCGGTGCGGTTGTTCTGCAGAATGCGCTTCAGGCGGAGGCGTTCCTCGTCGCTCGGGATCTTGCGCGATACGCCGATGTGATCCACGGTCGGCATGTAGACCAGGAAGCGGCCGGGCAGCGCGATGTGCGAAGTGATGCGCGCGCCCTTCTGGCCGAGCGGCTCCTTGGCGATCTGAACGATAATCTCCTGCCCTTCTTTCAGCAGGTCGCTGATGGAAGGCAAAGCGCTTTTCTCGGTGCGCGGTTCCAGGGAGCCGCGCGGAGCGGGAGCGGTCCGTTCCACGGGGCGGGCATCCTGCGGCCGCGCCGCATTGGCCACTGGGGGGCGTGCCTCACGGCTATCGCGCTCATCACGGCCCTTGCGCCGGGTGCGGCGGGAAACCCGATGCTGATAGCGCGGCCCCTGCTCCCGCAACGCAGCGGTCAGGCTGGTGGGGATGCGGGCCGGTTCGGGTCCTTCCTCTTCCACAACGGCTTCGGCGGCGCCGGTTTCTTCAGCCGCGGCTGCGAGTTCGGCCTCACCTTCCGATGTGTCCTCGGCGGTGTCCTCGGCGGTGTCCTCGGCGATTTCCGTTTCTTCCGCCGCAGCTTCCGCCGCAGCTTCCGCGGCCACGGCTTCGGCAACCGGCCAGACTTCCGTGACCGGCCTGGCTTCAGCAACGGGCTCAGGCCCGGCTTCGGTTGGCAGCGCGGCTTCAGGCGGCGCCGGCTCCGCTTCCACGACCGTTTCCGCATCGGACTTTTGCGCCACGGCCTGTTCCCCTACGGCCGGCGGAGGTTCGACCAGCGGGGACGGCTCGGACCGGTAAGACTCCAGCGCGGCCTTGGCGCGCGCTTCAATCTCGCGGATGCGTCCGCGGACCTCCGCCAGGTTCTGCTCCGCCTGGCTGGCGTTGGGGCCGGCATCCTCGCCACCGGGCGCTTCGAAATGGCGATGGCTGACGCGCTCTTCCGGCTCGCCGCCCGGGCCGGTATACTTCGCCAGCGATTCGCCCGGCAAGACGAAGAAGTCGTCGGGTTGCGGCGGCGGCGCTTCGGCTGGCGGTTCCAGGGGGAACTCGGCGTCGGGTTGCGGCAGCGCTTCGGGGATCGCGACCAGCGGGGCGCTTTCCGGCGGCCAGCTTTCCTGCGTCCCTCTTTGGCCCGGCGAATAGAATTTGGAATCCGGCAGACCGCTGCGTCCGCGGCCGCCGCGGCGACGCCGCCCACGGCGCCCCCGATTATCGCGATTATCGCGATCGTCGCGGCGCGGCTCCTGCATGGGAGCCGCCAGGGGCGCTGCCGGCGGGGCCGCCGCAGCCGGCACGCCTTCGACTGGCGCGCCTTCCACCGCGGCGGATGGCGCGACCGCATCGGGCGCCGACGCGGCGCCGGGCGTCCGGTCCAGCTTGAGGACTTTCTCCTCCACGCTGGTGACGATCTTGTCGTACTCGTCGTTGTCTTCGAAAAAGTCCGAAACGTACAGAAATGCGTCGCGTTCCAGGCCGATATCGACAAAAGCCGACTGCATGCCCGGCAAAACGCGTGTCACTCTGCCTTTGTGGATGCTGCCCGCCAGCGAGTATTCGTTCTCCCGCTGGTAGTAAACTTCCACTACCTGATCCTCCTCGATCACCGCTACACGGGTTTCGTGGCGGTCCGCGGAAATCACCAACTCCTTCGACATCCAATGCCTCCCTGCGGAGCACGGAGCGCGGGAACGGATCGGAAGGTCTTACAAGCTCACTCGAGCCGGGCGTGGAGCAAGGTGCCTCATACACCGCGCGGCCGGGAACCGCTTCTCTGCTTCTCTTCCTTGGGAAGCGCTTGCGCGCCGCCGTCCCCAGGGTCTCCTACAGGCTCCCCATAAATTTCTAATTCACAAACCTTCTGAGGCGGACGTTGTTCACCAGCCCCAGTGCCAAGAAACTCGTCCAGATACTCGAACCGCCGGCGCTCATGAATGGCAGCGGAATGCCGGTCACCGGCATCAGCCCGGCCACCATCCCGACGTTGATCAGGATGTGCGAGAGCAGCAGCGCGGCCACCCCCATGCAGATATACATCCCGGCCCGCTCGGGCGCCGTCTGCGCATTCTGAACAATGCGCATGATCATCACGAAGTACAACGCCAACATCAATACTACACCGACAAATCCATGCTCTTCGGCAAAGGCCGAAAAGATAAAATCCTTGGATGGCACCGGCAGGAAGTGGAGCTGCGCCTGGGTTCCCTTGGTCACTCCCTTGCCGAACATGCCTCCCGAACCGATGGCCGTCTGCGACTGGATCACCTGGTATCCGGCGCCCTGCGGGTCCAACTCCGGATCGCGGAAACTCACCAGCCGCGCCTTCTGATAGTCCTTCAGAAAATGCAGCCCTATGGGGACCATCATCGCCCCCCCCAAAACGATCACGAGGACGTACTTCCAATGCAATCCCGCCAGAAACACGCCCACCGTGAGAATCCCGATATAGGTGAGCGCCGTACCCAGATCCGGTTGCTTCAAAACCAGGGCAGCGGGAATCAGCACCAGGCCCGCCAGTTTCAGCATCTCCCGAAATTCCAGTTCATCCGTGCGTAAATCCGTCAGGTAGCGGGCTACCAACAAGATTATCACGAGCTTCACGAATTCCGATACCTGTAAGTGAACTCCGAAACCCAGCGGAATCCAGCGCGTGGAGCCGAACGCGGCTTCGCCCAGGAGATAGGTTGCGGCGAGCGCCCCTACCGAAACCAGGTACAGGAGCGGCACGTGGTGCAGCAGGGCGTGATAATCCGATGGCAGAACCAGCCACATCAGCACCAGGCCGCCCAACACATAGAGGATCTGCTTCCACCAGGCGCTGGGCGAATCCGAGCCGCGGGTGACACTATAAATCTGCAGGACTCCCACCGCGCAGATGAGAAGGGCGATGACCAGCAGCGTCCAATCGATATCGCGAGCCGATAAATGCCGAACCATCTTAAAATCGCTCCCTTACGGTCGCGGCTCGGATCGCAACCGGCAGGCCCAACGTGCGCACGGCCGCTTCGCCGGCCGCTACCGCCGCTGCCCCCTGCCGCAGAGTCTCGATCCGTATCTTCTTATCGAAATATGCCGTCAACACGTCACGCACGATGGGCGCCGCCAGCGGACCTTCGGCGCCGTGTTCAAACAGTGCCACCACCAGAATCTCCGGCGCCTGCCGCGGCGCGAAGCCCACGAACCAGGCGTTATCTTTCAGATCGTGGCCGCCGCCCTTTTCCTTGACGTATTCCGCCGAGGCCACCTGCGCGGTTCCGGTTTTGCCGCAGACTTCGATATTGGGCAGCCAGGCCCGCCCGCCCGTGCCGCCTTCGTTCACCACTCCGTACATGCCGTCCACCACGTCCTTCACAAACTGCGGATTGAGCGGCCATTCGGTGGGTTTGTCGGGCGTCTCCTTGACTACGCGCGGCCGGTGCCACACGCCTCCCATGGCGAGGCCGGCGATACCACGCGCCATCTGAAGCGGCGTCACGGTGAGAGCGCCCTGCCCGATGGAAACCGAAATGGTGTCCCCGGCATACCACTTGCGCCCTTGCGTGTGGATGGCCCATTCGGGCGACGGCAGCACGCCTTGGGCTTCGTGGGGCAGATCGATTCCGGTAGCGTGACCGTAACCCACCATGTCGGCATACTGCGCGATATCGTCGATTCCCATCTTGTTGCCGACGGTGTAGAAATAGGTGTCGCACGATTGCACGATGCCTTTGTGCAAGGCCACGGCGCCGTGGCCGGTCTTCAGGTGGCAATGGTAGTAGCGTCCATAGAAGGTCGCTCCGCCGGGGCAGTGGACCGTAAAATTCTCGTCGATGGTGCCGGTTTCCAAGGCCGCCAGGGCCATGATGGGTTTGAAGGTGGAACCCGGCGCCTGGGCCGCCTGAATGGCGCGATTGAAAAAGGGCTTATCGGGATTATCGGTCAATTCCTTCAAATCCCTGGCGCTGATGTGCGCGGAGAACTTGTTGGGATCGAAAGTGGGCCGGCTCACCATGGCCAGCACTTCGCCGCTCCGCGGATCGATGGCCACCACGGCGCCGTTCTTGCCGTCCATGGCCAGCTCCGCCACCGCCTGCAAGTCCAGGTCGATGGTGAGTTGCAGATCTTTGCCGGGGACCGAAGGCTTCAGCGTGACATCGACATGCCCTTCCCCGGCGGTAATGCGGGGGGGCCGGCCATAGACGTCCAATTCCACCTGGCGCTGCCCGTCGATGCCCATCAAAGTATCGTTATATTGCCGCTCCACTCCGAACTTGCCGATGACGTCGCCCGGCTTGTACTTGGCGAATTCCGCGGTATCGAGTTCGGACGGACTGATGCCGCCGGTATAGCCCAGCACGTGCGCCATCATGCCGTTCTGCGGATACATGCGGTGCTGCGCTTCGGTGATCTCGAGCTCGGGGAAAAAATCGCGATGCGAATCCACGAAGGCCAGATCGGCCGGCGTCATCTCCGCCTTCAGCCGAATGAATTCGTACTTGGGCCTGCTGCGGTAGCGCCGCACGATCTCCTGCAGGTCGCCCAGGTCCAGGTCGAGGCCCTCGGCAATCGGCTTCAGATGCTCTTCCTTCAGGTTCTCCCGCGTCAGGATCAGGGTGAAGGACGCATGGTTGTCCACGATGACGCGCCCGTCGCGGTCCAGGATGCGGCCGCGCGGCGCCAGAATCGGCATCGACCTGATGCGGTTCTGTTCCGCCCGCTCCTTGTAGTAATCCGGGTTCGCGACCTGCAGCCTCCAAAAGCCCGAAATCAGAAACAGAAACAGGACTACCGTGGCGTATTGGAAAATGGCAATCTTGGGCGCGGCAAAGCGGGTGTCGTCGTGCAGATACGGCTGCTCGGAGGACGCATGGTCGGGATTTGGATCGGCCGGCGGAAGGGTCACAACAATGCGCGGGAAAGGCGCTCCTGATTCATTCTAGCAGGATGCCGAAAAAGGCGATTCTAGTTCAGGGCAGAGAGGAAGATTTCAACGCGGAGACACTGAGGAGCGGAGAACAGGAAAGACTGAGAACTGGCAGCAGAACTGAATCGTCGCGCGAGAATTTCATCATTTCTGTCACTTTTCCCCATGGCCTGCTTGCCCTTTTCTCTTTGTTTTTCTCCGCTCCTCCGCGCCTCCGCGTTAAAAATCCCGTTTCTCTCAGGCCGTCACTCTCAGCTTGTCGAGGAAATGAAACAGGGCCGCGCCCACCAGCGCATTCAAGATTCCGAGAACCAGCCAGTGCTGCCAGTCGAACGGCGGCAAGTGGCGCAGCAAGGCCCGTTCCATAATCCAGTAAAGGAACTGGTGCAGGATGTAGAAGAAGTACGCCAGCAGGAGACGCATGGTCAGGTTGTCGACGTCCAGCTTCATGCCGATGGAAGCCGCGAAATAACCCACCAGCGTGTTCACAATCCCGTACATCCCCAGCGGGTTCTTGGAGAGCGAATCCTGGGCCAGCCCCACCGCCGCCCCCATCAGCAGCCCGGTCACGGGATTCCGCCGCATCACTGCGAGATAAATCACCACCAGCAGCGGCAGGTCCAGGAAACTCAGGAAGCGGAAGAACAGCGGAACGTAAATCTGAAACAGCAGGGCGGCCAGAGGGACCACCAGCATAACCCAGAATCGAAAACGCGACACCCGGCTTTCCCGCTGGCTGCTGAGCAGCATCCGCTCGCCGGAATAACTCACTGGCCGCCTCCGGGCCGTTTCTGCTCGGGGGCCGTGTCCTTGGTGGCGGGCGCGGGATTGGCGGGCGCCGGCGCTTTGGCCGCTGGCCCCGTGCCCGCTCCCGGCACCTTGGAAAAGTCCGGCGGCTTGGAATGCGGCGCATCGTCGCCGAAGGTGTGCCCTTGCGCATCCCCGGAGGCTTTGTAGGCGGCCTTCAACCGATCGGCTTCCGTTCCGGACGCCGCGCCCTGCGCCGCGGGAATCGCCACCTCCGCGTCTCCCGCGGCGGGCGGCGGCGGCGCAACGTATACCGGCTGGCTTCCGGGCGGCGTATCGGGGATCTCCTGATGCACGGCGTCCAGCACGATCAGCACATCTTCCAGGCCGCGCGCCATGCCGCTCGGCTGCAGCGTAATTTCCTTGAAGGGCTGGCCGGGCTGCACGGATTTCACGACGCCTACCGGAAAGCCGCTGGGAAACATGCGGTCGTCGCCCGAGGTGTAGAACCAGTCGCCGGGCTCCACTGGATCTTCGAACGCCACGTAGTCCACCTTGCAGAGATGCCCGTCGTATCCCTTGAGCGTGCCGCGCGCGTGATTCTTCCCCGAAACCACGCCCGCCGCGAACTCCGGATCCGTCACCAGCAGCACCTGCGACGATGTGGGATAGGCCGTGGTCACTTTTCCCAGGATCCCGTCGGGCGTCAACACTCCCATCCCCCGCATCACGCCGGAGAGCGAACCTTGGTCCACAAAAACCATGGAGTTGGTGCCGAGGCCCATCATGATGACGCTGGCGGGAAGCGTTTTGGAAGGAATCTTCGCCTGGAACAACTGCAGCGCGCCGGCGCGATCGGCCGTGTTGAGCTGGTTCTTCAGAAAGACAATTTCCAGTTTCTGGCGGTCCACTTCCTGCCGCAACCGGCGATTTTCGGCATCGGAATCGTGCAGCCGGATGTAGTCGCGCACGAAGCCGATGCTGCCGCCGCGCAGCGCGTCCACCAGTTTGGCCAGCGGCGAAACCGCGGTGACCGTCCACAAGCGGATGAAGCGGACGTCCTGGTCGTTCTTCACCTGCAGGGAAAGCAGCACCAGTTGCGCCAGAATGGTGAGCAACAGAACGGTGATGTTCCGGTACCGGTTGAGAAAGGATTCCATGACCCGGGCCGCCCTTTGCCCTCAGTCTATCGAAATCTTGCGCAGCAGCCGGAAATCGCTCAGCATGCGGCCGGTGCCCAGCACCACCGACGCCAGCGGATCGTCGGCGATGGAAACCGGCAGCCCGGTTTCTTCGCGGATGCGCTTGTCCAGGTTCTTCAACAAGGCGCCGCCGCCGGTCAGCACGATGCCGCGATCGCTGATATCGGCGCTCAGCTCGGGCGGGGTGCGCTCCAGAGCCACGCGGATGGCATTCACAATCATGGCGACGGACTCCGAGAGCGCCTCGCGGATTTCGCTGTCGTCCACCGTGATGGTGCGCGGCACGCCCTCGATCAGGTTGCGTCCCTTGATCTCCGCGGTGAGCGGCTTGTCGAGGGGATAAGCCGAGCCGATCTCTATCTTGATGGCCTCGGCCGAGCGTTCGCCGATCAGCAGGTTGTACTTGCGCTTCAGGTACTGGGTGATGGCCTCATCCATTTCGTTGCCGGCTACGCGCACGGAACGCGAGTAGACGATTCCCGAAAGCGAGATCACTGCGACGTCGGTGGTGCCGCCACCGATATCCACCACCATGTTGCCGGAAGGCTCGGTGATGGGCAGACCCGCGCCGATGGCCGCCACCATGGCCTGTTCCACCAGGTGCACTTCGCTGGCCTTGGCGCGATAGGCCGAATCCATCACCGCGCGTTTTTCCACCTGCGTGATCTCGCTCGGAACTCCAATCACAATGCGCGGGTGCACCAGCATCTTGCGCCCGTGCGCTTTGTGAATGAAGTAATTCAGCATGCGCTCGGTGACTTTGAAATCGGCGATAACGCCGTCCTTCATGGGCTTGATGGCCACGATGTTGCCGGGAGTGCGGCCCAGCATTTCCTTGGCTTCCTTGCCGACGGCTTCCACCTCGCCGGTGTTCTTATTGATGGCGACGATGGACGGTTCGTTGACGACAATGCCCTTGCCCTTGGCATACACCAAGGTATTGGCCGTGCCCAGGTCAATGGCAAGGTCGGACGAAAATAAGCTGAAAAGAGAGCGAAAATTTAAACTCATTTAGTAACGATGGTCACTTAAAGGAAAGGACGAGCTTCCGCCGCGTCCGGCATAGCCCTATTGCATGTTAACACAGCAACCGAAAGCCGGAAGCCCTAGCGGTTGTGAAGGTGTTGCGCCTTCCGGGCCTGCGCTGGGTTACGGTTGCGGCCCGGAGCCGGCGGGGCGGGATGACGCCAGGGCGTCGACCCGAGTGTCGACGCGGCACGCATGAGTGCGTGCGCCACGGGGCGACTGATGCTCTGTTCACCCGGCTTCGGCCGCCGTGAAGTAGGCGCAATCCGGATGGTGGAATACCAGCGCGCTGACGCTGGCTTCGGGCTCCATCATCATGCCCTCGGTGAGCCGCACGCCGGCTTCTTCCGGCCGCAGCAGTTGGAAGAGCCCCTGCTGATCGTCCAGGTTGGGACACGCCGGATACCCGAAACTGTACCGCTTGCCGCGGTATTTCGAGGTGAACCGGTCGTGCATGGTGAGAGTGGGCGCGTCCGGAAAGCCCCAATCCTCGCGGATGCGCCGGTGCAGCCACTCCGCGGTGGCTTCCGCCGTTTCGATGGCCAGCGCCTGTATGGCGTGCGCCTTGAAAAATTCGCCGGCCTTTTTCCACTCTTCCGAATGCTCGCGCACGCACTCGCCCGCCGTCACCACAAACAGCGCGAGGTGATCGCGGCGGCCGTCTTCGGCTTGCAGGATGTAATCGCTCAGGCACAAACCGTCCTGGCGCGGCTGCCGCCCGAAAAGAAAAGTGTGGAGGGGCCGCTCGCCGGAGGGCGCAAACAAGTGGATGCTGTTGCGGTCGCGCTCGGCTTCGAAAAACTGCCACACCGCTTTCACTTTCATGAACTGGAAGGCGGCTTTTTTGACCTCTTCCATGTTGCGGAACAGTTCCAGCGCTTTCGGTTCGTGCTCGATCAGCGCCCGCTCGAAATTCCCTTTGTAGCCGAGGTGGCGGCCAAAAAGCATATAGGGGTTGATGTAGCTCCAGACCTCGGCCAGGTGCGGGACGCCGCGCAGCTTGCGCTCCAGGTAGGGCGCCGCGGGGATGGGAATATCGGTGCGCACTTTCGAGCTGCGCCGCGTGCCCGCGGGCGCCGCCGCTCGATCCACCGGCGCCTCGGGCGCCACATCCGCAACCGGCCTGTGAGCTTCGAGCACCGCCCGGCGCGCCGCCGGATCCATGATGCGGTTCATCAGGCTCAGGCCGGTCATGGCGTCCTTGGCGTAGCACACCGCTTCGCCATAGGCCGGGGAAATCTTGCCGCGCGTGAATTTTTCGGAAAGCGCCGCGCCACCCACCAGCAGCGGCGCGGTGATGCCCGCCGTCCTCAGGTCGGTCGCGGTGATCACCATCTGCTGCGTGCTCTTTACCAGCAGGCCGGAAAGCCCGATGGCGTCCGGCTGGTGTTCGTGGCAGGCGCGGATCAGCGTTTCCGGCGGCACCTTGATGCCCAGGTTCACCACCGTGTATCCGTTGTTCGAAAGAATAATCTCGACCAGGTTCTTGCCGATATCGTGAACGTCGCCTTTGACCGTGGCCAGGATCACCTTGCCGCGCGCCGCCGTGTCGGCCTTCACCATGAACTGCTCAAGGTGGCTCACGGCGGCCTTCATGGCTTCGGCCGATTGCAGCACTTCCGCCACAATCAGCTCGTTGTTGTTGAACAGCCGGCCCACTTCCGACATGCCGGCCATCAGCGGGCCGTTGATGATGTCGAGCGGCGCGACGCCCTCGGCGCGCTTCGTTTCCAAATCGGGAATCAGACCGTCCTTGGTGCCCTCGATGATGTAGTT
>JBEKYE010000018.1:0-25664 GCA_049511275.1 Bryobacteraceae bacterium | reverse complement strand
CGAATCTGGGTGGAATCGGAAGCCGGCCGGGGCGCTACGTTCAAGTTCACAATCCCCCCTTCCCGGCGCGCGGACTGAGCGTCGGCAACTCCCGCCAGGCCGAGAATGTAAATTCCGAATGACATGGCAGGTCCTCTTTCATGGCCCACCGCCGGCGATGGCGGCCTTCTCTTCAGCCTGACAGCCCTGGGTAGAGCCGCTCCCCCGCACATTGTGTGCGCGGCCGCTAGAAGTGGATGAAGCCGAACATGTAGACTAAGAGCAGAATAATCAATATTGTGCCCAGCCCGATGCCCGCGCCTCCGCCATAACCCCAACGCCTATGTCCGTAGTATCCGCCGCCGCAGGCCAAAACCAACAGCAAAATCACAAGCAATATCAACATAGTCGATCTTCCTTTCTTTTCGAAAACCTACTTCTCGAGAACCTTCTCCACCTGGGCCACTTTTTGTTGGACCTTGCCGCCGAGATTTTCGACTTGGCCTTCGCTCTCCAGATCGGGGTTGTTGGCCATTTGGCCGGCCTTTTGCTTAATCTTGCCCTTCACTTCATGAAACGTGCCTTCGATTTGATCGTTCGTGCTGGGATTCATCCGTTTTTTTCCTTATCGGTTGTGGTCGAAATATCGCGCGAAGCCGCCGGTCGCTCGCCGGCGGGGCGCCTTTACTGCATGGAACTCGCTTTTTGATTCTTGACCTGCAGTTCGTTAACTACCTGCTCCACGTTCGGAACGGAAGCCGCGACGCTGGCCACCTGCCCGCGCTTGGATTGAGAATCGACCTCGCCAGTCAGCGTGACAACCCGGCTTTTAACCGCATAGTTGACGCCATCGTGCAGCTTGCTTTGAATGAGCGCGGCATCCAGGTTTTGCTCGATGCCCTTATCCAGATCCGAATTCATGGTTCGGGCATCGCTTTCGGCGCCCACCGGGAGCACCGCAATCTGGTCCGCGACAACTTCTCCGCCGGCGAGGGACGTTGCCAGAGCTTCCGCTTGCGCCTTGTCGCCATCGGCGTCCACGTGTCCACCCAGGGTCACAACGCCCTTGTCGCGATCCTGATTGACGGAAACCTTTTTGAAGCCTGCCTGATCAAGCGCCCTGCGGATGTTGTCGGAAACGTCGGGTGATTTCGCTGTCTGTGAGCACCCTGCAAGTATTCCGACAGCAACCACGGTCAGGCATGCGTGCCAATTCGCAAGACTCTTCATATTCAAACGTCCTCTTTGTTATTCCACCGATACCAGAGCAGATTTGGGGCCAACTGCTCCGGCGCTAACCAGGCTCTGTCTGGATTCTTGTCTTGGGCAGGCAAGTACGGTAGTGCACTTCAAGTGCAGGTTCTGCCGATGCCGTCGGAGGCGCGTCATGGCGTAGTGCGGTGTGCACGCGGCCATATACGTGCACTATCAACGATTGGTCCGCAGTTTTGGGTAACAGGAGAAGGAGAGAAGTATCATGGTCCTAAAGCGATTGATCGGATTGGTTTTTGCAGGCGCGCTGGCTTTCAGCGCCGCGGCGGCCGATGTTGCCACGGCCCAGCCGTACCCACGTGTGGGTCTCCGGGTACCAGCGTTGGGATGGCAACGCCTACGCCTGGGCTCCGGGAAGGTGGGAGCAGCCTCCACGGCCGGGTGCTCACTGGGTAGCGCATCGCTGGGTTCACCAGAGGGGCGGCTATGTCATGGTAGAGGGTCACTGGCGCTAGGTTCGTTTCACGGTAAACTCCACATGCCGGTAGACGGCAGTACCAGCATGTGCCCTCCCAATATATGCCCATGGCGGCAACCATGCTTCGGTGTCTATGTTTCGTGGTACTGCTCTGCCCGGCGCACGGCTATGGGCAATTAGGGCCCCAGCCGCCCTGCGGAGAAGCCGCCGTTCCGCCCTATCCTGGCCTGGATGATTCGCCCAGCGTGAAGTTCTGGAGCGAGTCCGAGTTCGGTCGCGACTGGCGACCATCCGCTTGCACCGGTTGGGCCGAGGTGGGCTTTTCTACTTTGATAACCACTGTCGCGCGGTTTCGCTATACTTCGGGAGCGCAGGACTTGCTCCGCCACATCGGGGCGATTTCAGAACTCGCCGGTCTGCGCTACTGGTCTACCTCACACCAGCAATGGCGGACGTTGATTGTGAGCGCCTATGCTTTGACCGGCTCGCAGCCGGGTCGCCGCCGCCAAGACTTCACGCCCGATGAGATGCAGGCAGGCCAAGTGCTCTACCTGGAGCAGGCCGATAACCTTTCCGGCACCGCCATCTACCGAATGCACATTGCGGAAGCTTCGGCAGACCGGCTAGTCTTCGCCGTCGAGAATGTCAGCATCATGCGCTATTTCTTCGTGACACTCTTCCATCCGGGTGAGATGCAGTCGATCTATTTTCTGGATCGCGAATCAACTGATGTCTGGCGGTACTACAGCATCGCGCGCACCGGCCGGAACGCCAGCCGGCTGGCCACCGGGCATGAGTCGTCGTCCATCAACCGGGCCGTTGCTTTCTATCGCGCCCTGGCCGGAATTCCCACCGACCAGGAGCCTCCGGCGGCGCGATGAAGGTGACCTAATTCGGGCTGTGTTCCGTCGCGCCAACCAAAGGATGTCCCAAATCCACAGCCTGCAATTGATCGAGCTCTTTGAGCACCCTGGCCCAGTCGCTGGCGTCAGCCTTGGTCGTATTGGGAAGGTCAAGATCGTGGTAGAAAGCGAGCATATCGCTTCGGAGCTCTGGAGGCATCTCCGCGTAGTGGCCCTGTAACTTGTGTAGTAGTTGCGAGTAAGTGGCATCCGTCAGCGTATATTTCCCCGCCGCGGTGAACGTTCCCACGTCAAGATTGTCGTTCGGCAGCTTAAGACTGCCGGCACTCTGTTCCGAAAGCAGTTCGCGATAACGGTCAATCGTCGAATTGAAGCTGGCCATGTACATCTTCTCTGTCTCGGGTGTCAGCCTTTCAAATGCCAGCGGCCGCAACGGGCCCACCTTTGGCACGAAGCGGAACAGGGTTGCCAGAAGTTTCGACCGGATCCCCGGCCGGCTGTAGGTATTGCCCCAATTCTTTTCGTAGCTGGAACGGGATAAATTGTAGAGGAAGTTCTTGCGTGTGATGCTGGGAGCCTCCTTCCTGATTTCCTGCTTTTTGATTTGCCAGGCAACTCTGGTGATCGCCGGAAGAATCGACCCGACCGCGCGTCGATACGACCCAATGGCGAGATCGACGCTCAGGAACACTTTTTCCAGCCGCATTCCATAGGTGTCCTGAAATGCTCGATCGAGCAAGGGCTTTGCCACTTCAAACCCGATGAAGTTCTTGTATGCGGCGGAGGCGTAGCGCCCCTTCGCGGCCTGAAAGACATCAAAGGCGAACTCCGTCTTGGCGTGGGCGGACGGATTGTCGGCGTAGGTTACCAGCTTTCCGAACTTCAGGCCGAGCTTGGGGTAGAACAAAGGAACCGCGCGGTTAACTGCCAGCGGGTGACCGTTATTATCGGCGGCATAGTGCGACAATGCTCCCAGCGCGAAAGCATACTCATTTAGGTCCTGGGATTCGCGGATCAGGTTGAGGATAAAATCTCCGCTCCGGATGTAATGGGTCAAATCGCTGAAGAACTTGCTCCCGAACGGATAATACCCCAAGTCCTGAATAATACATCCCCCATAAGCGTATGCGTGCGCTTGCGTCAACTCTTCCGGCGTGGCGGCCGGGAATCGTTTGAGCAGTAACGGTCTGATCGCGCTGTCCCAGGTCGAATCGATAATGGCTTCGTGGGTGAGAACGGAATAGGAATAGGCGGCAGGGGCCGACAACAATAGCAATAGCCCCAGGGCCGCCCGTTGCAGGAGTTTTCGCAGGCACCGCAGGGTCTGATATCGTTTCATGTGCGCGCGCGCCGGGCCTGCGAACTCCTTCCACTGGCTTTCCATCTGATCCCGTTTCATATGCTCGTCTCCTTGCCGACCATGGCATTCTTCTATACCTCCTGCACGAGCCCGGCCAATTGCTCTGGACGGATATCGCAGCCGGGTTGACAGGCTGTTAAATCGTGTTGATTCGCGGACCGCGGGTCGGCAGATCTCGCATTTCAGATGCAGGTATTGCATTTTGCCGTGGTTGACCGTCCGTTTGGAGACCACGCACGGAAGCGGCGAATCAAATAGCGAAGAAGAACTGAACCTTTCTAAGTACTGAACCTTCCTTAGGTAAGTCTAACGGCATTAGCTGGATGGAGCGGCAAATCCTGCACTTTCCGTCGCAGAACCTGCATTGTCTGTACCCGCCTCGCTCTTCTGCCGGCTCCGCTGGCCTTGCACATTTGCCGAAGTCTCCCCGCAAGCCCTTAGCCTGCACAGTTGCGGTGTTGCCTCTGGCGGGCGGTCGACGATGGTGACAACCGTGCACTAGCGGAGAAGTCGCCACCGATATGTGCGACAAGAAAGAGGCAGGAACATGAGATTAGCGATCGCGGCCGGTTTGGCTCTCACCACATCATTGATGGCTGTCGATAGAGAGCCCGCCAAGCGGTTGGGCGAGGCTGCAACAGTTTTCTCGGAAATAATGGCAACGCCCGACAAGGGAATTCCTCAGGATCTGCTCGACAAGGCACATTGCATCGTCATTGTGCCGAGCCTCAAGACGGCGGCCTTCTTTTTCGGCGCGAAGTTCGGCAAAGGCTACCTGGTGTGCCGGAACAGCGGTGGCGAAGGCTGGTCGGCGCCCGCCACGGTTCGCATCGAAGGCGGCAGCGTTGGCTTTCAGATCGGCGGATCGGAGACCGACTTGATCATGCTGGTGATGAATCAGGGCGGAAGGGATAAACTGCTTCAGAGTAAGTTCACCCTGGGTGCCGAAGGCTCAGTTGCCGCCGGCCCCGTTGGACGTACGGCGACGGCTCAAACCGACGCCCAGATGCACGCGGAGATTCTTTCGTGGTCGCGGTCGCAGGGCCTGTTTGCCGGTCTTGCTCTGGAGGGAGCAACCCTCCGGGAGGATCTGGATGACAACGCCGCACTCTACGGCAGCAAACTCGAGAACCGGGACATCGTGACCAACGGGAGGCCCGCGCCCAGATCGGCTGCCCGCCTGCTCGATCTCCTGAACAAATACTCCCCGCGGTTGCACTCTGAGCGAACCGCAACAGAACAGTAAAGGACGCAGTGAAGATCGTGCGCGCCGCTGCTTGGCCCAAAGTCATCCATGCGGAGGGTGAATGCCTGGCCACGGAGAAACTGGCTATGGCCGCCACGGTCCTTCACCGAAGCCGGCCGCGATTCGGTTGCGTTACCTGCAAACCCTGCCTGAGATCGGCCCTGCGCACGACACGACCATTGTCCTTCCGCGGCCGATCGATCTGATCGCCTCAGTGACGCAGGCGCTGAATGGCTCGACGGGTCTTCCGGTAGCGGCTGTCTGGGAGCGGAGTCCACCTGGGCCGGCTCCGGACAGTCATAGGATGTTGGGCGCCCGCTGGGGCGGCGAAAGAGTAGAAAAAATGGCCACCGCAGTTGTACTACAGGAACTACCAGAAGTTCGGGAGCTGCCCATGTTGACTCCGCTCGACGAAACCGAGTGGCAGGCATGGGCAGTGGAGGATCCGGCGGAGAAACAGGGCAGATCCGCGGTCATCAAAGCCGTAAAGTGGGCCTCGATTGCCGGGCTGTTTGCTCTAGCTGGGCTATGGTCCCGCATCACACCGTCCGAGGTAGTGGCCCGGTTCATCGTGGATGCGGGCGCGATCGTCGTGATGGCCCAGGCCCTCCTTGCGAGGAGCTACGCCGTGTTGGCCGTGTCTGGAGCACTTGTCTTGCTCTACAACCCACTGGCGCCCGTGTTCCGTCTTTCGGGCGACTGGCAGCGCGCTGCGTTGGTGGCCAGCGCCATCCCGTTTCTGGTGTTACTCGTCTGGCGCGATATGAGGACAGCTCACAATGCCTGAGTATGATACGGCTCCCTCGGCGGATCTCTCGAAGTACGGCGCTCTACCGCATTCCCAATCCGGGTGTCGCGGATGGCGATTGTCGCCCGCCTGAGCGCGCAGCCGTTCATCCCGGTGGAAGCGGGCGCCCTCTCAGGCTGCGCGGTTTTTTCTGCCGGCTCCATTCCGACACCGTCCGGCCTTCGCCGGGAGTTGCCGTGAAATCTCCGGGCCGGGGCTGGCGGGCGGCCGCCAGCGACGTCCGCAGCCGATCGCCATCCACTTCGTAGATTCCCGACTGGCTGGTGTCCACGTAATCGATAGTGCGGGGAGTGGCGGCGCGATTCACCGCGTAGCGGCTCTTCATGTAGACCTGATCGAAAACCAGCATGGTGGTTTGATTGCCGTGAAAGACGCGCCTGGCGCTGGCGCGGATCTTGGCATCCATCGGCTTGCCATCCTGAAAGCAGGAGAGCATAAACCACTCGCCTTCTAGTTCCGCTGCCGGTTCTCCCGCCGGTTCCTCTTGCTCCGCTGCGGCGCCGGCCATGGCTCGTGTCAGCGTCTCCAGTGCATGGCCGCTGCCCGGCTCCGCGGCGAACTTAGTGGGACGCTTGACGCCCGCCAGGCCGATGCAGATTCTCCAGGTGTCTCCATCCAGTTCGTAGATCCCGAGCGAAGTCTCTCCCTTGTGGGGGCCTTTGTGAAACTTCACGTCGAAGGTCTTGGGCGTGCTGGTCGAGTCCGCCACCATGGTGCCTTCATATTGCGCGCCCATCGAGAGGCTGGTGAATTTGTTCCCCTCGATCACGATGCTCGCGCTGCCGGGCGGGATTTTCTGTCCGTCCATTTCAAATGCGATCATCTGCCACGTGCCTTGCAGCTTCTCAAGATCGGACTTGGCCACAGTTTCTACATATTCGAAAAAACCGGCCGCGCTGTCAACAGGTATTTGTATGCAACCGCGGGCTGGTGGATAGAATGAAGATTCGCTCCATGCAAAAGCGCATCTCCCCCGCTTCGGCCGTTACCGGCGAGATCTCGCTGCCCGGCGACAAATCCATCTCGCACCGCTACGCCATGATCGCTTCCATCGCGCAAGGCGCAACCTGCATTCGCAACTACTCCACCGGCGCGGATTGCCATTCCACGCTGGGGTGCGTGCGCGCGCTGGGCATCCGGGTGGAAGGCGCGGGCACGGAGTTCGTGATTCATGGCCGCGGCCTGGATGGTTTGCGGAAGCCGCCGGGGGATCTGGATGCCGGCAACTCCGGCTCCACCATTCGCATGCTCTCCGGCATCCTGGCGGCGCAGCCGTTCGGCACTCGCATTTTTGGCGACGAATCGCTTTCGCGGCGGCCCATGCAGCGCATTCTGGCGCCGCTCGGCCAGATGGGCGCGCGCATCGCGGCGCGCCACGGCAGGTTTCCGCCTCTGGAGATTCAGGGCGGGCCGTTGCGGCCCATCCATTACACCTTGCCGGTGGCGAGCGCGCAGGTGAAGACCTGCGTGCTGTTCGCGGGGTTGTTCGCGGAAGGCCGGACGTCGGTCACCGAGCCGGTGCGCTCGCGCGACCACACCGAATTGGCGCTGCGCGAATTCGGCGCGGACGTCGCCATCGACCGGCAGTGCATCACCGTCAGCGGCCGGCCCACCCTGACGGGGCGCGATCTGGTGGTGCCCAGCGATCTTTCCTCCGCCGCGTTTTTCATTGTGGCGGCGCTCCTGGTGCCGGGCTCGAAGCTCTCCATCAGTGGCGTCGGATTGAACCCCACCCGCTCGGCGCTGCTCGATTTCCTGGTCGGGATGGGCGCCCGCATTCGCGTTCCCAACCTGGAAAGCAGCCACGGCGAACTGGTGGGCGACCTTGTGGTGGAGCATTCCGCTCTGCGCGGCGGCGTAATCGAGGGAGCGCTCACCGCGGCGCTGATCGATGAGATCCCGGTGCTGGCGGTGCTGGGCGCGGCCACCCAGGAAGGCCTGACGGTGAGGGACGCTTCCGAGTTGCGCATCAAGGAGACCGACCGCATCCGCACGGTAATCGACAACCTGCGGCGCATGGGCGTGCAGGCGGAAGAACTGCCGGACGGCATGGTGATTCCCGGCCGCCAGAAGTTTCACGCGGCGGAATTCGATTCGTGCGGCGACCACCGCATCGCGATGGCGTTTGCCGTGGCGGCGCTGCGCGGCGACGGCGAATCGGTCATCCAGGGCGCGGAAGCGGCGTCGGTCTCGTTCCCGGAGTTTTGGGACACTCTGTCAGCCTGCGCCTCGCGCTGAAAGTGGGCCGGACGATCGGTTTGTGTCGTCTGCCACCCCGCCTGTTTTTCGCAGCTTCGCAGTCACTTGGGCGCGTTTATGAGCAGGCTCAGCCGCGGTGCGAACTGGTCGGCAATATTGATCGCGATCTCGGCTTGGGTCTTTCTTGTGTCGCCTGTCTTGCGCTCGAAACTCGCCACCCGGATGTAAGTCTGGTCCGGCAGACGAATCAAGTTGGCCAATACCCGAATGCCCAGCGGGCTTCGCTGCACCTGGCCGAGCACCACGTAGCTGACGCCCAGCGACGAGCCGATGGCCGCCAGGTCGCGCCGCTCCCGCGGCGCCCGCAGGATGGCCTCGCTCGCGATCACGCGATACCGGCCGGCCGCGGCTGCCGACAGTTCTTCCGCTACCGAACGCGTGAGCCCATCGGCGAGCCGGTCGTACTCCTTTTTGCCGGTTTCGTTGTCGAAGCGCGCCACGGCCACGCGCATCCCGGGCCGCGCCGTCCACGGGTGCGTATACACCAGGGCGATGAAGCCCATCAGTAACATCAGCAGCGCGGACGCCGCCAGACGGCGAATTTCGCGCCGGCGATTGGGCGGAGCGAATCGAGTGCGCGGTGGCTCAGCCATGGGCCGCTATGCCGCCCGCAGGTGCGCGATTAACGCGTCCAGCGCGATCGACTTCTGAATGTTGCGGCGCATCAGGCGCGCGATCTCGTCTACCTGCGCGACGGCCTTGCGGATCCACGCAAAGGCGATCTTGCCGGCAAGCGCTTCCAGGTCGCCGCGAATGTCGAAGTTACGGATCTCGCCTGCGCCCTGGCGGAGCAGCAGCAGGTCGCGCAGCAGCTCGTAGAGCACTTTGAGATGGAGCTCGAGCTTCTCGCTCCTGGTGCGGCCGATGGCTTCGGAGACCGGCACCCACGCGCTGAAGGGCGCGGCGCCGGCGGCCACTTTCAGCAGCACCAGCATGGCCGCGCGCCGCTTGTCGTATTCTTCGAGGTCGAGCGAAATGGCCAGGCCGGGACTGCCGGCGGCCAGCGCGATGCGGCGCTCCGGCTGGTCCAGCGCCCGCGCGTCCACGAAGGCCGCCATCTCCTCGCGCGAGAGCGGCGCGAACTGGAAAGGCACGGCGCGGGAGCGGATGGTGGGCAGCAGGTCGTAAGCGTTTTCCGCCGTCATAATAAGGATGAGGTGCGGCGGCGGCTCTTCCAGAGTCTTCAGCAGGGAGTTGGCCGCCTGGTCGTTGGCGCGGTCCACGTGGTCGATGACGAAAATGCGCCGGCTGCCGTGGTGCGGCAGGAATTGCGCGCGCTCCTTGAGCAGGCGGGTCTGCTGGATGGAGATCTGGCGCAGCGGGCCATCCGGCGCGAAGGTCACGAAATCGGGCTGGCTGGCGAACAGCAGCGGGTCTTCGTTGCGCTTGTCGGCCGGCCATTTCTCGCGCCCGGCCACCGTTTCGAGATTGCGCGGAAGACTGAGATCGTCCTGTTCGATCTGCTCCGGATGGCGCAGGAACTGCGCGCCCAGGCGGCGCGCCAGGGTGGCCTTGCCGACGCCCTCGGGTCCGGAGAAGAGCAGCGTTTGCGCCAGGCGGCCGTGCGCGATCATCTGCTCCAGCGCCTGCGTCACCTGCGCGTTGCCCCAGAAATTCTCAACCCTGGTTTGTTCAGACATGGCCGCTCACAATCTCCCAGACCGCGCGTTCGAGGGCGTCGATATCGGTGCGGCCGTCGACTATCTTGACGCGTTCCGGCTCGGCGGCGGCCAGCGCGTGGTAGGCATCCCATACCGCGCGGTGGAATTCGATGGATTCGTCGTCCAGGCGGGTTTCGCAGTGCGGCGCGGCGGCGTTGCGGGCGCGGGCGCGGGCCAGGCTGGATTCGGCATCGACATCCACGAGCAGCGTGAGATCGGGCTTGAGGCCCCGGCAGGCGATGCGTTCGAGCGCGGCCACGGCCTCGGGGCCGAGGTTGCGCCCGCCGCCCTGGTAAACCAGCGAGGAATCCGTGAAGCGGTCGGAGAGCACGATTTCCCCGCGCGCCAGAGCCGGCGCGATCCATTCATCCACGTTCTGCGCCCGGGACGCGAAGTAGAGCAGGATTTCGGTCACGGGGCTGAGTTCCTGGTTGGCGGCATCCAGCAGGATGCGCCGGATTTTCATGGCGATGGGCGGCCCGCCCGGCTCGGCCGTTTCGAGCACGGTCCGGCCCATCGAGCGCAGGCGGGCGGCCAGGCGGTGCATCTGGGTGGTTTTGCCTGAACCGTCCATGCCTTCGAAAGTGATGAAGAGACCTTTGTGATCCACGTGAAGACCTATTGTAACGGGTGGGACGATTGGCGTACCGGGCCGTCCTGGCGCCTTGGGTTTCTCCGACCAACAGTGGGGCTCTTACCCCAATTCTCATCTGCAACGGCATCCGAAGTGTGGCGTTTTCCCTCTATTTTCAGTATTCTGGGGCATGGTCCCCTAAATGCAAGTGACTGTCATCTAACCGGAGATTGCACATGAACTTCGATCAAGCCCCGATGCTGGTCATCTGGGAAGTGACTCAGGCCTGCGACCTGGCGTGCGTGCATTGCCGCGCGTCGGCGCAATCCGAGCGCAACCCGCGCGAATTGAGCACCGAGCAGGGATTTCGACTGCTGGATGAGATCCGTTCCTTCGGCGAACCCCTGATGGTGTTTACGGGCGGCGATCCGCTGAAGCGGCCGGACCTGTTCGAGTTGATCCGCTACGCCGTCAAGATCGGCCTGCGCACCAACGTGACGCCCAGCGCCACGCCGCTGCTCACCGCCAAGGCCATCGAGGGTTTCAAGGAAGCCGGCGTGACCCGCATGGCCATCAGCCTGGACGGGCCGGACGCCGCATCGCACGACGATTTCCGCGGCATCCCGGGGACCTTTGAGACGGCCATGTTCGCGCTGCGCCACGCGCGCGACATCGGCCTCGATACCCAGCTGCAGACCACCATCACGAAGCGCAATATGGGCCGCTTGCAGGAAATGGCGGACCTCGCCAAAGAAGTGCGCACCAGGATGTGGAGCCTGTTCTTCCTCATCGTGACCGGCCGCGCGCTGGAGGGCGACGACCTGCTGGCCCCCGAGTACGAGCAGGTCTTCGAGTTCATGTACGAGCTCTCGAAAACCGCGCCGTTCGGCATCAAGACCACCGAGGCCATGCACTACCGGCGCTACGTCGCGCAGCGCATCAAGGCCGAGCACGGCGTCACCGAAAACGAAGCCGCCAAAGGCGTGGCGTTCCGCACCGCCGGCGTCAGCGACGGCAAGGGCTTCGTGTTCGTCTCCCACCAGGGCGAGATTTTCCCAAGCGGCTTCCTGCCCATCAGCGGCGGCAATGTGCTCCACGACTCGCTGACCGACGTGTACCGGAATTCCCCCTTGTTCCAGACGCTGCGCGATACCAGCCAGCGTGAAGGCAAGTGCGGAATATGCGAATATCAGAAGGTGTGCGGCGGATCGCGTTCCCGGGCCTACGCTCTGACGGGCGACTATCTGGCCTCCGATCCGCGCTGTGTTTACCAGCCCCACATGGCCGACGCCCTGGCGGGCTGACCTGAGTTTGTAACGGGGGCACGACCCCGCGCCGTATCCTCCGAAGCGGCGCGGGGATTTTTGTTTCTGTGGGGCCGACCCCCCTGGTCTGCGCGGGACTCCCTCGTCCCGCACCAGTAGCAGCCATAGCGGCGCCCTGCAAAACGCGGCCAGTCCTGTCCTGCTGCCGCTCGCGCTATCATGCTACCAATGCGCGTCGACTGGCGGGTGATGGCCGTCTGGGCCTGCTTTGTGGCGCGTCTGGCCTTCTATTCCTCCATGCTCCCTTTGTGGGAGGGCTACGACGAATGGGCTCACTTCTCGGTAATCCGCCACATGGCCCTGACCCATGAGCCCTTGGTCGGGCGCGACGCGCCGGTTCCGCGCGACGTCGAAGCTTCCCTCCAACTCGCCCCCGTGCCGTGGGAAATGCGCTACCTCCCGCCGCCCTGGCTCACCCAGGACTCTTACTGGACCCTCCCCGCGGAAATGCGCGCGCGCCGCGAAGCGGCCTTCCGCGCCATGCCGCGGGCCTGGAGCCGCGAGGCAGGCGGCGGAGCGTTCCTCACTTACGAGGCCCTGCAGCCGCCTCTCTACTATTGGATGATGACGCCGGTCGAGCGCCTGCTCGGCGCAAGCAGTCTGGCCGTGCAGGTGATGGTCCTGCGATGGCTTTCCGTGCTGCTGGCGTCCCTGGCCGTTCCGCTGGTTTTCGCCGTGGCCCGCCCGGCGCTCGACGAACGCCTCGCCCTGGGGTGCGCCGCCATTGTTGCGTTGATGCCGGGGGTGGCGCTGGACGTGGCGCGCGTGGGCAACGACGGCCTCTCCATCGTCCTGTTCTCGCTGCTCGCGTGGCTGGCTGTCCGCATGGCGGCGCGTGGCTGGGATCTGTGGCCGGCCGTTGGGCTGGGCCTCACCCTCGGCCTGGGACTGCTGGCGAAGGCCTATTTCCTCACCGCGATTCCGGCGTTCGCCCTTTTGTGGCTGTGGGAATTGCGCCGCGCCCGCGCCGGCCGCGCGGTGACCGTGCTGCATGGTCTTCTGGCGGCGGCCATCGGCGCCGCCATCGCCGGTTGGTGGTACTGGCGCAACCTGCGACTCACGGGGACGCTGTCGGGCTTGAGCGAGTCCGTCATCATCGGCCATGCCGGTCCCGTGGCGATGCTCAGGCAGGCGGTTTCCATCAACTGGGCCAAAGCCATCGATGCGATTCTCTTTTCGCACCTCTACTTCGGCGGCTGGAGTTCGCTCACCGTGCGCAGTTGGATGTACCACGTGTTCTATCTGTTCATCCTGCTGGCGGCGGTGGGTTTGGTGTGGAAGGGCCGCACGCTCCAGACCCGGGCGCTGGTCGCGCTCGGCGCGCTTTACCTGGCTTTCTGGGCGGGACAGTGCTACAACGTCGTGCTCCTTTATATGAGCAAGGGGCTGGCCGGGTCGATGGGCTGGTATCTGGACGCGGTGGTGGCGGCGGAGGTCGTGCTGTCGGTGGCGGGGCTCCGCCGCATCCTTCCGGCTAGGGCCGCGGTGTTGTCCGGCGCTGTTCTCTTTGCGCTGCTCGACCTCTACACTGTGCATCTCGTCGAGATCCCGTATTACACCGGGATGATCCGGCACAAAGCCGGTGGCGCCGTGGCCGCGCTGCATCTGGGCGCCTTCCAGGGCATCGGCCTCGCCGGCGCGCTGTCCCGCCTGACGGTTTTCAAATCGATTGGTGGACCCGTGTTGCTGGTGCTCTGGCTGGGGTATCTGGCGGCCACGTTTTACCTGGTATGGAGGACCAGCCTGCCATCGGAATAGCGCAGTGCTCATGGCTGTGGGGCGGCCTCCTGGCCGGTCGACCAACTGGTAGCGACGGCGGTCTGGCCGCCGGTGTCTTGCCAGCGCTTCAGGGCTCGTCCCACGATGCCTCGTCCCTGGGCGCCGGGTTCTTGCGGCACGCCGCTGGATCTTTTGGACGCAGTCGATTCCTCCGGCCGCCGGTTTGGTTGCTGTTCCCGCTAAGGGCCCGTTTTCCGTGACGAATGGCACTGTAACTGCTGCGTGGAATGCTTCGAAGTTGCCGGTCGAGTTCTGCGGGCGGCATTTCCCTCACCCTCAAAGAGGGGGAATCGCTCGGGAATACTGTTTTATTGGGGTTGCGGGCAACGAAAATATGAGACGATTCGGTGTGAAACTATTGACGCGGGACGCCGGCGCGTGCTTAAATCGGGCAAGACAGTGTAGAATGAGGTTTCTGGCTGATGGATTCGCCGTCGAGTCCCTTGACACGGGGCTTGGCATTCAGCTATGAATAGGTTTTACCGCGTCCGGTTGTAGTGTGCAATTTTTGCGTTTGTAGGCTGTGGCACAGAAGAGACAAAACAAAAGCCATGTGCCATGGGAAAAGGCTTCGGCAGTAAAATCCGGCGTCCGGCTTGGTGGCCGCTGGAAACTCTCCGCCCGACACGGAGAGATCCCCTGGGTGAATTAAAGGTTTTTTGAGTTGAAGGTTGAGGCTCAGGTTGAAAGAGTATTTCAGCCGGTTCAATTTCGTACTTTACAAGGAGAAGGAAATGGCAGATTTTCGCAGATGGTTTATTGTGCTGGCAGTTCTGGCCCTTACGGCAGGCCTGGCAAGCGCACAGATCGGCTCTACCGGCAGCGGTACAGCCGGGGCCCTCACTTGCACCGCTAACGGTGCAGCAATCCCGCAGCTCCGTGTGGAAGGTTTCACGGAACTGTTGGGCGATATTCTGATCAGTTGCACCGGCGGCCCGACGTACGCGGCGGGCGCGCTGATTCCTACCACGAATATCACGGTGTACATCACCAACGGCTTCGCCATCACCAGCCGGTTGTTCTCGACCTCGAGTTCCACCGGCCTTTCCGAAGTCGCCCTGCTGATTGACGAGCCGGGTTCGGGACTGGCCACCCCCGCTACCGCCGGCGCTAACGGCGGCTACGGCCCGGCTGCTCCGCAGACATTGTGCACGGCCTCCAGTGGTTGCGCCTCATACGTTGGTCTCGACGCGAGCGGGACCACTGAAGTGGCAGTTACCCTTCCGGGCCTCACGACGCCCGGCGCCGGCACTGCGGCGCAGAACATTTACCGCGGCTATTTGGGCGCGGTTGGCGCCAACACGGTCACGTTCTATGGCGTTCCCGTGCTTCCGCCGGCCACCTCGGGCATTTCCCGTGTTTTCCGCATCACCAACATCCGTTACCCCGTAACCACGATTGGTAACCAGACTCAGATCATTGCCTCGATCTCGACCAGCCCGTCGCAGGTTCTGCCGTTGACCCAGGCTGGGTTCCCGGTCGGCGTCGTGATCAGCCCTGGCCTGACTTCCAAGATCTCCACTCCAACCATCTTCGCGCAGTGCGCCAGCGAAACTCCATGGGTTTCATCCACTCTGACATATACGGAGGGCTTCGCAACTGCGTTTAAGACACGCGTCGTGCCGGGAGCTAATACCCCGAGTAGCGCCGCTGGGACGTATGCCGCGGAGGCGCCCAATACCGGGGTTCAAAACATCCCCGGTGGATTGTACGGCGGCTTCGCCGCGAACTCGGAATCCGGGTTCATCGTCCCCGTCGCGCTGGGCGATACCTTCACCACCGGCAGCAACACGTACAACGCGGGTCTGGCCGACTGGGGTACTCGTTTGAAGGCCGTCTTCACCAACATCCCCGCCGGCATCACGCTGTATGTGTCCACTTATAACGTGACGAACTCCTCCGGAGTTGTCACTCCCGGCAGCGGGGCGTCCACGTGGGCAATAAACGCGACCCTGGCTGGCACCGCCACGCTGAACGTTTCCGAAGCTGTTCTGATATCGGCGGGCACGGCTAGCGAGACCGCAGTCGACGGCTCCACCTTCTCGAGTCTCGTCGTCGCTGGCACGACTACCGGACCTTCCGGCGAGCCTATCGTGCCACTGGCTCCCTCCTCTACCGGCGGCGTCGCCACTGCGATTTGGGAAGTCACCAACGCGCAGCCGTCTGTCGTAGAGAAGTTTAATTTTAACGTCTACATCGCCTACGTGGCTGCTCCGGGTTCCGGCATCACTGCCTCGAACCCCTACGGCTTGCCGCAGATCACCAGCATCCTGGGTCAGCCTGTGAACAACGTGTCCTTGAGCTTCGCTCCCGAGCCGAGCCAGGGCGCGTTCTCCGCAAGCTTTGGTCCGACGGCCCAAGCGACCATCATTCCGCGCTTCGCCGTCGCCAATCCTTCGAACGGCCCGTTCACCACAATCTCGCTGTGCCAGACCACCCTGCTCTACCCGTTCGTGACCAACAGTCCGGTCGGGAGTACGGGCGGCTTTGACACCGGTATTGCCGTGGCGAATACTTCCATGGATCCGTTCGGTACCAAGCCTTATCCGATCGCGAATACCAACAGTGCGCTTCCCCAGGTCGGCTCCTGCACGCTGTATCCGTACGGAAATACCATTTCCAGTGCGGGTGCCTTGTCTGCCGCTCCGGCCGTCAAACAGGGTTGCGACATGATCTCCAATCCTGTCCCGGGCACCAACTGCTTCCCGATCGTCCAACCCGGTACGGTTCAGGCGGTCAACGCTTCCAACATGTTTACCGGATTCCAGGGATACGTAATCGCCGTCTGCAACTTCCAGTACGCTCATGGATACGCAGCGGTGACCGACCTTGGCCTCCGCAATTTGTTCTCGAGCTACCTCGCTCTTGAACTGGATCCGAACTACCTCTACAACCCAACTGGCCGTGGAGTCGGCATCGAGAATCTGGTTCACTAGAATCAAGTCTGATGTTTTTCCTGGAGGGGAGCTTCGGCTCCCCTCTTTTTTTTTGCGCCTGCGCGCTCGCTCTGCGCGGCGCGAGTCGTGTTATACTGTAGTTCTCTCCGCGTCCATCCCATTTTCATTAGTGTTCCCCCGGAACCAGGAGGAAGTCTTGTCACGATCCAGGATGATTGTAATCGCCGCGATGCTGGTAGCCCTGTCGGGTGCTCGCGTGGCAGCGGCGCAAACGGTTGCCAGCCTCAAGATCATAGCCGGCGACGGCCAGGTGGCCTGCTACGCCGAACAGTGCACGTTGAAGTCCTTCCAGCCCCTTACGGTGCAGGCGCTCGATTCCGGCGGCCATGCCGTGCCCAACGCCACCATCACGTGGACCGTCACCAGCGGTCAGCAAACTACCGTCGCTTCAGCCTCCACCACCACCGACGCCAACGGCATGAGCAGCAACGTCATGAACCAGAGCGTGCCCGAGGCGTTCGGCAGCGCCACGCAGCCTTATCTGCCATCCACCGTCGTCGCAGCCGCCAATAACGGCAGCCCCTCGGCCATCTTCTCCGAGACGTTTGCCCTCGACGACTTGAACGCCCTCTCCATGGTATTTGCCAGCTCACCCACCACCAACGGCCAACTGCTCCTCTCGCCGCTGCCCGCCGTGAGTTCCGGTTCGACGCTTCCGAATATCCAGATTTACGTTGGCGGCGATGGAATTGCCAGCGCCGGCGTCCAGGGCGTTTCCATCGAACTCCTCCTCGCACCGGGCCAGACATCCCCCACCATTAAGTGCGCTCCATCCAACTCATCCAGCCCCGCCGGAAACCCCGGGACGGTGATCACTGGCGCCTACATCGTCGGCAGCAACCCTGATGCCAACGCCACTTGCACGCCCCTGGTCTCCGGCAGCGGCACCGGCCAGTTCTATGTCATGGTCGGCGGCGTGTCGGCCCCCACTTCGAATACCGGCGGGGGAACTGTCACCACCACCGGTACGGATGTAGCCTGGGTCAGCGGCAGCGACTTCTCAGCCCTCGTGCAGAACCAGGAGATTCGGATTAACGGTGTGGAATACGTCATTGCGTCCGTGAACAGCCAGACGGATCTCACGCTCGCCTCCAGTGCCGGCAATCAGAACGGCGTAGTGTGGCTGCCCTTCCAGCCGATGTTCTTGCAGCTATTCGGTCCTTATACCTTCACTTCCGTCCCCGGCAACCCGGCGGCCATCAATCTCCTGCAGGGCAACAACCAGGTACTGTCTCCCGGGCAATCCTTGGGCACGTTGGTCGCGCAGGTTGTGGACTCGCACGGCAACCCCGTCCAGGGCGTCAACGTGAGCTGGTCCGCCAACCCCAACGCATCGGTGGCCCTCTCGCAACCTACCAACCCCACCGATAACAACGGCCAGGTTTCCGATGCAGCCAGCTTCTCCGGCGCCGCCGCCGGCAACGTCGGCATCACCGTGGCGCTTTCCAACAACTCCTCCATCAACGCCACCTTCATCGAAACCGCGCTCGTGCCCATTAAGAGCCTCCAGAAGATCTCCGGCGATGGGCAGAGCGCGGTTGCCAGCACAAACTTCGCGCTGCCTTTGGTGGTCCAGGTCAACGGCTTCAATAACCCTCTCGCGAATTACCCGGTGCAATTCTCCATCTCCGGCCCCGCCGGCGGACCCGCCCTCCTGTCTGCGAACAGCGCCGTCACCAACGGTAGCGGCCAGGCGCAGGTCACCGTCGCCGCCGGCAACGCGATCGGCACGGTCACGGTGACAGCCAGCGTCAGTGGATTCTCCCAGACCTTTACTCTGACGGTGTTGCCCACCGGACCGACGCCCACCGGCATCGCCATCGTCTCCGGCAGCGGGCAGAGCGCCGTCATCAACACCAACTTCCCGGCGCCCTTGGTCGTGCAGCTGACTAGCGGCACCATCGCGGTGTCCAATTACACGGTGCAATTCTCGGCCTCCGGGCCGGTGAGCGTGTCTTCCAATTCCAGCCTCACCAACAGCGCCGGGCAGGCCTCTGTTACCGTGACGGCCGGTTCGGTTACCGGCCCGGCTTCCGTGACTGCCTCCGTGCCGGGCTACTCCGTCACCTTCGGCCTGACCGTCACTCCTCCCGGCCCGACCCTCACCGCCTCCAGCTTCGCCAACGCAGCCAGCGGCCAGGTGAACTTCATCTCGCCCTGCGGCCTCGCCACCATTACCGCAGCGGGCCTCGACCCCAGCGGAGCCGCCGGTCTTTTCCCGCAGCCTGTTTTCGGGCCTCTCCCGACTTCGGCCAACGGCATCTCGATCGACTTCAACAACACCTTCGCGCCCATTTTCAGCGCCACCCTGGTCAACGGACAGCCGCAATTGCTGGTCCAGGTGCCGTGCGAGGTCCAGCCCGGCAACAGCGTTCCGGTGACCGTAAACGTCGGAGCTGGTTCCGCCTCGGTCAACGTGCCGGTCCTCGCCGTCGCGCCGGGAATCTTCCAGATCCCCTACTCCGACGGCGCGCTGCGCGCTGTGGCGCTGCGCTCCGACGGGAGCTTCGTTTCTTTGAGCAACCCCGGGCGCCGCGGTGAAACCGTGCGCGTCTACGTGACGGGCCTCGGGCCGACCGTTCCCTTCGTGGGAACCGGCCAGGTGGATAACCCCGGCGCCGACCTCATCGGCGCCGATGCCCGGGCTACCGGTACGGTCATTGTCGGCATCAGCGGGTCCGGCGGTGTCACGGTGACCAGCGCACGCATCGGCGCCAACATGATCGGCGTCTTCGAAGTGGCGTTCCTCGTCCCGCTGAATGCCCCCCAGGGTAACAATATCGCCTTCTCGGTGGGCGTCGTCCCTGCCGGATCTGCCACTGCGGTGAATAGTGTGACCAGCACAATACCCATTCAGTAGTACTATTCCATTCTCCGGGGCTGGTCCGCCAGCCCCTTTTCTTCGTCTTTCCTTCGCCATCAAATCTATATATAGTATGTGTCCCGATCAGTGTAGATTGGGTGGTATCGATATAACTCCGTCCCTATCAGTAAGATCTGTAATTTCTCTCTTGCAAATCATTAAATGCCATGGCACTATTGGTTGTGGCCAAATCTGGATATAAAAGGGACTAATTATGGAGTCCCTGGGTCAACAACTGCTGATGGTCGAGCCGCCACGGGGTATGTATCCCGGACGGCTGGACGATAAGGGCCGCCTGAAGCTGCCCGCCACTTTCCAGCAGTATTTTGCCGTCCTCAAGGAAAAGAAGCTCTTTGTCACCAGTTTGGATCGTCGCACGGCGCAAATATACCCCGTTGAAGTGTGGCGCGCCAACGAGAAGTTTTTCGAATCGTATCGCGACAACGTGAAGCTCGCCCGCAACATCGCCTTCAACGCCAACGACCTGGGCGCCGAAGCCGAAATGGACAGCCAGGGCCGGGTCCTGTTCTCGCCCGAATTGCGGCGCGAGCTGGCGATTGAGAGCCAACCCGTGCGGCTCATGGCATACCGCGGCCGCATCGAAGTTCTCACCGAAAAGATTTACGAAGAACGCAAGCGCGAGGCGGCGCAGGTCTCCAGTGACGACCTGGCGCTGCTCGAAGCCGCGGGGCTGAACTGATGGCTTATGCACTTTCCAGTCATGGCCGCCGAAGCGCTCGAACTCCTGGCGCCGAGGCCCGACGGAGTCTATCTCGACTCCACCACCGGGTTGGGCGGCCACACCGCGCTCATCGCGCAGCGTCTCACCACTGGTTTGGTGATCGCCTGCGATCGCGATGCGGATTCTCTGGAGCTGGCGCGACGCAACACGGCCGAGTGGGCGGACCGGATCCGGTATCACCAGGGATCGTTCGAGGACCTGCCACGGGCGTTGCAGGAGAACGGGCGGAACAAGATCGACGGCCTGCTGGCGGACCTGGGTGTGAGCCGGTATCAGCTCACCACGCCGGAGCGTGGCTTTTCATTTTTGGCGGATGGGCCGCTGGACATGCGAATGGATCGAACCACTGGCATGCCCGCGGCCGATTTAGTCAATTACAGCGCCGAGAAGGCGCTCGCCGACCTGATCTTTCAGCTAGGCGAAGAAAGGAGGGCGCGGAAGATAGCCAGAGCAATCGTCCGAGCACGGCCCATACGGAGCACACTGCATCTGGCCGATGTAGTGGAGCGGGCCGTGCCCAGGACGGGCCGTTTGCATCCCGCCACGAAAACATTCATGGCGCTGCGAATGGCGGTCAACGATGAGCCAGGCCAGTTGGACCGGCTGCTGGAGACCGGCCCCGGCCTGTTGTCGGGCGGCGGGCGTATGGTAGTCATCGCCTTCATGTCCATCGACGATCGAAAAGTGAAAGAGAAATTCAGGGAGCTGGGACGCCAGGCGCGAGCGGCCATTTTGACCAAGCATCCGCTTCAGCCGGGCGAGCAAGAGATTGCCCAAAACGCGCCGTCGCGCAGCGCCAAGTTGCGTGCCGTCGAGATGTACTAAAGAGGTAACAAACAGCCATGGCGACAGTGCCACAATTTTTCCGAAGAACAGCCCTGGCGGCGGGCGCGGAGGCCCCCGTCGTCCGGACGGAAAGCGCGCGCATCCAACGGGACCCGTTCCTGTTGCGCACGCTTCCCCAGGAAGACGTCTTTTTCTATTGCAAGAAAATCGACAATTCGCGGCTGGTGCGCGAAGCCGATACGGAATCGCGCGGCAAATGCTGGTCGGCCATTGGCGCGGCATGTGTGGCCCTGGCGCTGCTCACCGGGGTTCTGGCGCCCGGCGCGGCCAGCACCCTGGCCGGTTACCGCATCGAAGTCCTGCGCGCCGAAGCACACCGCCTGGCCGATGAGCGCCGCGCGCTGGAACTCCAGCAGGCCGAGCTCCTCAGCCCCCAGCGGCTGGAGAAACTGGCGCAGAGGCAGAACCTTGTGACCCCTTTGTCGAGCCAGGTTGTCCATCTCGACAACCAGTCCGATAGCGCGGTCGCCATGGTGAAAAAGTAAGCGAAGGAGGAGCGTGACTCGGTCACGCGGCGCGGCATGGTCGATCGACGTCTCACATGGGTGGCCGCTCTTGTCTTCGTGTGGGGCGCGGCCATCTTCTACAACCTGATCAAGCTCCAGATCATCCATCACCAGGACTACGTCCAGAAGGCCCGCGCCCGCCAGGAGCACCTCATCCAGATTCCGGCTGCCCGCGGCCCCATCCTCGACCGCACCGGCCGCCCGCTGGCCATGAGCCTGAGCACCCAGTCCGTCACCGTCGATCCGCTGAAGCTGCCGGACCTCAAGCTCAATTCCAGCCTGCTGGCCAACCAGCTCCACCTGGATGAAGCCGAGCTGTACAGCCGCATCCAGGCGACCTTCGACAGTCGCCGCGGCTTCCTGTGGGTCAAACGCGACATTACGCCGCTGGAAGCGCAAAACCTCCAGGCGCTGAACCTCGATTGGATCCACGTCCAGCCCGAGAGCCATCGCCACTATCCCAAGGGCACGCTGGCGGCGCACGTCCTGGGCGGCGTCGATTTCGCGGAAGCGGGCAACGCCGGCATCGAGAAGGCGCTCGATGCGGAGCTTCGCGGCCAGGCCAGCCAGGCGCTGCGGCTCACCGACGCCCGCCACCGCGGCATCGACCAGCAACTGGCCAGCGAGGGGCGCGCCGGCGCCACCATCGCCCTGACCATCGACGAGCGCCTGCAATTCGTCGCCGAACGCGAGATTGCGGCCGCCGTTCAGGCGCACAACGCGGTCAGCGGCAGCGTGGTCGTGATGAACCCCTACGACGGGCAGGTTCTGGCGCTCGCCAGTTACCCCACCTACGATCCCAACCAGCCGCCCGCGTCGGTCGACGATGCCGGCCGCGAGAACCACGCTACCGGCGTTTCCTTCGAGCCCGGCTCGGTATTCAAGGTGATCACCCTTTCCGCCGCGCTCGAAACCACCAGCTTGGGACCGGAGAGCCTGATCAACTGCCACGGCGGCGTGCTCACGCTCTTCACCCGGACCATTCACGATTCGCACGGCGGCATGGGCATCGTCCATATGTGGGAGGTGCTGGCACATTCCAGCAACATCGGAGCCATCGAAATCGGTCTGCAGGTCGGCCGCGAGCACATGTACGACTATGTGCGCCGCTTCGGCTTCGGCCAGAAGACCGGCATCCCGCTGCCCGGAGAAGACCGGGGCCGTCTGCGCCGCCTGCCGCTATGGGGCGCCACATCGCTGGCTTCGATTTCCATGGGGCAGGAAATCAGTGTCACCACGGTGCAACTGGCGCAGGCCGCCTCGGTGGTGGCCAATGGCGGGCTGCTGGTGAAACCCCGCCTGGTGCTCAAGAACAACGGCCAGACCACTTCGCCCGCGCCGCCGGTGCGCGTCATCCAGCCGGAAACCGCCATCAAGATGCGCCAGATGATGGAAGGCGTGGTGCTCGAAGGCACGGGTAAAGGCGCCAGGCTGGAAGGCTACACGGCCGGCGGCAAGACCGGCTCCGCGCAGATCTACGATTTCGCCGCGCACCGCTATACGCACACCTACAATGGATCGTTCATGGGCTTCGCGCCGCTCACCAATCCGGCGGTGGTGGTGGTCGTGACGCTCAACGGCACGCACGGGCAGGCCGGCTTTGGCGGCGCCGCGGCCGCCCCCGTGTTCCGCGCCGTCGCCACCGAAGCGCTGCGCATCCTGGATGTTCCCAAGGATCTGCCCGAGCGGCAGCCGGCTGCCCCGGCCCTGATTGCGGCAAACGAAGCCATCGACGATCTGGCCATCGCCGATCTGGGCTCGAAGCAGCCCAACATTTTGGAAGACGCCGGCGACGACGATCGCCCCGCCTCGGCAGTCCCCGCTCAGGCGATTGCCAGTCCCGCGGCGCCCGCTCCGCCGCAATCCGCGGTTCCCAACTTCCGGGGAATGTCGCTGCGCGCGGTCTTGGCGGAAGCAGCGGCCAAAGGACTGACGGTGCAACCCGACGGCAGCGGCATCGCCCGCGTTCAAGATCCGCCGGCGGGCGCCGTCCTGCACGCAGGAGAACGCATTCGCGTACAGTTTGCACGATGACCACGGGCGAGATACTCTCGGGCGTTCGGCTGAAGCAGCCCCTCGCGCCCGAACTTGCCTCCCGGCCGGTCGCTGGCCTGGCGTACGATTCGCGGCGCGTTGAGCCCGCCTTCCTGTTCTTCGCATTCCCGGGCAGCCGCACCGATGGCCGCCGCTTCGCCAAGGACGCGCTCGCCCGCGGCGCCGTCGCCGTGGTTTCCGAATCGGAAGCGCCGCAGGGCATCGCGCCGTGGATTGCCGTCGAGCACGGACGCCACGCCCTGGCCATTGCCTCCCGCAGGTTTTTCGGACGCCCCGATGAGCGCCTCGGGCTCACCGGCATCACCGGCACCAACGGCAAGACCACCACTGCGTACCTGCTCGATTCCATCCTCCGCGCCGCCGGCTACACCACCGCGCTGGTCGGCACCATCGAATATCGGCTCGCCGGACGCGTGCTTCCGGCCGTCAACACCACGCCCGAATCGCTCGAACTGGTGAAGCTGCTCGCGGACCTGCGGCAGGCCGGGGGCACCCACGCCACCATGGAGGTTTCGTCCCATGCGCTCGCGCTGGGCCGCGTCTGGGCGCTTCACTTTCATACCGCCGTGTTCACCAACCTGACCCGCGACCACCTGGATTTCCACGGCGCCATGGAAGACTACTTCGCCGCCAAACAGATGTTGTTCTCGGGCGCCGGCGCACCCCCGCCGCCGTTCGCCGTGCTGAATCGCGACGACCAATACGCCCGCCGCATCCCCCTTCATCCCAAAACCGAAGTCTTCTGGTATGGCCTTGGCGCCGAGTCCGGCCTGCGCGCGCAACACGTCTCTTCCGGCTTTCACGGCCTGCGCTTCGATGTGCAACTCGGCAAGCTGCGTTTCGCGGTGGAATCGCCGCTCATCGGAAGAATCAATGTGTACAACATTCTCGCGGCCTGCGGGGCCGCCTTTTCCTACGGCATCCCGCCGGAAACCGTGGCGCGCGGCATCGCCGGTCTCGCCGCCGTCCCCGGCCGCTTCGAGCGCGTCGACCAGGGCCAGCCCTTTGTCGTAGTGGTGGATTACGCCCACACCGACGACGCGCTGCGCAACGTCATCGCCGTGGCCCGTGCCCTCAATCCCAAACGCATCATCACCCTGTTCGGATGCGGTGGCGACCGCGACCGCGCCAAGCGTCCCCTCATGGGTTACGCCGCCGCCGAGGGCAGCGATTTCGTCGTCCTCACCAGCGACAACCCGCGCTCCGAAGATCCCCTGGCGATCATGAATGATGCCCTGGTGGGAATCCGCCGCACCGATGTCGCTCACGTCATTGAGCCCGACCGCGCCGCCGCCATCGCGCGCGCCCTCAAGGAGGCTCGCGAAGGCGATATCGTCATCCTCGCCGGCAAGGGCCACGAGCCGTACCAGGTTCTGAAGGATCGCACGATCCCGTTCGACGATCGGGCGGTGGCGAGAGAAGTGCTAAAGGGTTATGGGTACTTCAAAACGTCGGAGCCATGACCCTGAATTTACAAGAGGTTGCGCGCGCCATGCGGGCCGCCGGGCGCGCTCCGGACATCCTCGTCGCCGGTTGGAGCGTGGACACCCGGACACAGAATCCCGGCGATGTATATTTTGCGCTACGCGGCCCCAACCACGATGGCCACGCTTTTCTGGCGGCCGCGGCGCAGAAGGGCGCCTCCGCCGTGGTGGTGGACCGCATGCGAGCCACGACCGCGGGCCGGACGCGAGCCACGACCGTGAGGGAGTGGTTTCCCGAAGAACAACATCCGCCGGTCTACGAGCTCGTGGTGAGCGACACGCTGCGCGCCCTCCAGGACCTGGGCGCCTGGGCGCGGCGGCAATGGGGCCGGACGGTCATTGGCGTAACCGGCAGCGCGGGCAAGACCACAACCAAGGACGCCATCGCGCATCTGCTCGAAGTCGAGTTTCCGGTGGGGCGAACGGTGGGTAATTTCAATAATCACGTGGGCGTGCCGGTCTCCATCCTCCGGCTTCCCGACGGCTGCCGCGCCGCCGTTCTCGAAATGGGAATGAACCATGCCGGCGAGATTCGCGAGCTGGCCGCCATGGCCGCGCCGCAGATCGGCGTGGTCACCAACGTCGGTTACGCCCACCTCGAGTTCTTCGATTCCATCGATGGCGTGGCCGCCGCCAAGCGCGAGCTCATCGAAGCCCTGCCGGCCGA
>JBEKYE010000017.1:0-24364 GCA_049511275.1 Bryobacteraceae bacterium | reverse complement strand
CCTCGCTGAGCTGCATCGAATTGCATGTTGCTACCTTACGACTGGCCGACTCTTCAGCCTTTCCTGGTTGGTGGTGCGCAACACTCGTTGGCGGATCGACGCCAACCAATCGACCGGAACCCCATGTGGGGACTGCCGGCTCCCGTTCAGTATATACCCAGGCGCCGTCCTTTGATCCCGCGAGGTGAGTGTTTTAAACCAATTTCAGGTCTGAATTAACCTTCTCCACAGAGAGGTTCGGGTGTATGCTTTCTCCTGGCTCGCCGGAAACAGCCGTGCAAGAAGATGTCGGGGCCGGGTTGCGGCGAGCCACGTCCCAACATCGTACCTGCGCCGCCAAAGACGGTCTGACGCCGCGCGGGCGGCGATGCGCCACATCGACAGGATTTCCGGCACCGGAAGACGCGAGCTATGGTTCCCGCCCGACTGCCGTGTCGACCGGCATGCGGACCGTAAACGTAGTCCCTTTGCCAAGCTCGCTCTGGACGAAAATGGTCCCGCGATGGGTGGTTACGATTCCATAAGCTATCGACAACCCCAGGCCGGTGCCGTGGCTGCTCTCTTTGGTGGTGAAGAAGGGATCGAAGATGCGGTCGATCTCTTCGGGTGGTATGCCCTGACCAGTGTCGGAAATGGCCGCCTCGGCGGCATTGCTGGATCGGTCGTAGCGTGTCACGACGGTGATGGTACCGCGCTCGTTCATCGCTTGAACCGCATTCATCAGGATGTTCATGAACACTTGTTGGAACTGGGACCGGTCGGCGATGACGTGAGGCAGTTCCGGATCCAGGTTCCAAACGACGTCAATATTGAAGAACAAGGCCTGTCTTTCCACGAGTGCCAGCGTGTCCTGAAGAACTTTGTTGAGATCGACCGGCTCAGTATTGCCTTTCGACTGCCGGGAGAATTCCAGCAGCCCTTTGACGATGTCGCGGCAACGCTCGGTCTGGTGAATTACTTCCGCCAGGTTTTCGCGGTTCGGATCGTCTGGCGGCATGTCTTCGACGGTGAGGCCGGTGAGGGCCAGGATTCCGCCGAGCGGATTGTTGACCTCGTGCGCCACGCCGGCCGCAAGCATGCCGAGCGAGGCCAGCCTCTCCGATTGCGCCACTCTGGCCTGCATGGCCACGAGTTCCTCGGTTCGTTGCTTCACTTTTTCCTCCAGGGTTCGGCCCCATTCCTCAAGATCGGCCTTCATCTGGCGGAGGCTTTTGAGCATGGCGTTGAAGGACTCCGCCAGCAGTGCGATCTCACCCGGTGAATTCGAGCGCACTTCCTGATCGAACCGGCCCGCGATGATGTTACGGGTGGCGGCGACCATCTCGCCGATCGGGCGGGTGATGTTATGGATCATGTAGTAGGTGATGCCGAGGATCAGCAGAAAGCCCAACGTGGCAATGCCAAAAAAGGAAAGGATCACGCGGTTGCGAATGGCCGTGTAGGTGTTCTCGAGAATGCCGACGGAGAGCATTCCGATCACATCTCCGTCATAGTTGCGAATGGGAGCGTATTCGCTCATGTACCAGTCCTTCACCACAAAGGTCCGGCCTCTCCAGAGTTCACCGCGGTTCAGGACGGCTTCACGGATCTCAGTGGGCGCGCGCGTGCCGACCGCCCGATCACCCGCCCTGGTTCTGACGTTGGTCGAAACCCGAACATCTCTCTCGAATATCGTGACCGATCCGCTGTCCACGTCCTTGAACCGGTCGCCGCGGAAGAGCAGTTCCCAAACGCGATCCACGATTCCAAAGTCCCCATTCAAGAGAATGCCGCCATAGAGGGCTCCCACGGGCTGCGCGGAGGCGCCCACGGGCGCGGCCACTACCAACGCCATACCCGGACTCTGGTCGCCGGCATCCGCACCGAGGTGAACCCGGGCGCGCAAGCCGGGATCTTCACTGCCGAGCAAGCTGGAAGGAAGAGTCTCAGTGGCGGCGGCAATTTTGCCGGCAAGGGCCGCTCTGACGACGCTAACCGAAGATGCGTCATCCCGGATGCGGCCGGGTTGCGAAACCCGGAATACAACATGTCCCTTTCGGTCCGTGAGGCTGAGGAAATCGAAGCCTAAGTCCTGGCGGATTCGCTCCAAATAGCCGGAAAGAGAGGTGGGATCGCCGCCGGCGAGATAATGCTGAACCGTGGTATTGGCCGCGGCAAACTCGACCGACAGTTTCAGCGCCTGGAGCTGCTGTTCATAGACCGTTCTGGCAGTCGCGAAATCGTGGTCGACCGCCCGCCGAGCCTGCATCATGATGGTGGAACTGACGATCCACGAGCCCACCAGCGACGTGGCCAAGCCTCCGGTGCCCAGAATGACCAGGTAGCTCCATATCAGCCTGGCCTTGAGCGACAGCCTGCCAGAAGCGAAATTCAAGCGCATGGCGTCTTTACCCCGGCTTGCCGATATGCTGGAGGATGTTCTCCATCAACTGCGCCATGTCCACCGGTTTTGCGAAGAACATGTCATGAGCGAGCCAGCCGCCGCTTGACGGGATTTCGAAGTCCGGAAGCCGCGTGCAAAACGAGCTGAGAACGAAAATCGGCACGTCCTTCAGAGCAGGGTCGCGGCGAATTTCCTGGATCGTGAAGAACCCTTCGGTTCTTTCGCCCATCATGATATCCATGAGGATCAGGTCCGGCCGCTCCATCTTCGCCAGCTTGACGCCTTCCTTTCCGTCGTTGGCCCGGAAGACTTTGAGCCCGTTGGCTTCGAGGAAAGACGTTACCGCTTCCGAAAAATCCCGGTCGTCATCGACCATTAGAATCCGTTTCTGCTCCCGCATCGTTTTGACTCCCGATTCCCGTTTCCGGATCGTGTGCGGCCGGCAAGCGCACCCAAAAAACAGAGCCGGCGCCGACCTGGCTCTCGACATGAATCGTGCCGCCCATTTCCGAGACGATTCTTTTCGAGATGTGCAGCCCCAGACCGGTTCCCGCAGTCTTCTTGGCAGACTCATCCTTGACACGGAAAAACTCGTCGAAGAGAAACGGACGATATTTCTCCGCGATTCCGACGCCGGTGTCGGCGACAGCAATGACAACTTCCCCGGCGGAAACAGTGCCGGTAACGGTCACCCTTCCGCCGGGCCGGTTGTACTTGATGGCGTTCGTGATCAAATTATCAAACAGAACGCTGAGGCAGTTCCGGTCGCCCAACACGCATAAGCCGCTTTCCTGGACCTGGACTTCCAGCGAGACGCCCTCAGCGGCAGCGGTCTCCTGATACGCCTTCAGGATGTCGAGAATGATCTGGCCGAGATCGACTCTAATCCTTTCCTTTAACATCGCACCACCCTCTACCCGGGCCAGGGTGAGCCAGTCGGCGATCAGGTTCTGGAGTTCCTCGATTCGGGTCAGGCAACGGTCGATCCACTCGTGCTCCTTCGCCGGGCTCTGGTCGAGGTGCTTCATTACATTCAGGTATTGGTGTACGGCGACCAGCGGGGTGCGAAGCTGATGGGCGACGAAGGTTACAAAGCGCCGCGTGAGCATGGCTCGCTCAACCTCGTGGCGCTGGGACTCCAGCGCCAGCCGGCGGCGTTCCAGCCCGCGGTTCACAATCAATCGCAGCTCGTCCGGTGAAAACGGCTTGGGCAGAAAGTCATAGGCGCCGCACTTCATTGCCTGCACGGCAGTGTCGATGGTGGCGTATCCCGTGATCACCACGATGACGATTTGAGGGTCGATCTCGTGGACGCGGGAAAGGACTTCCATGCCGCTGATGCCGGGCATCTTGAGATCCACCACAACCATGTCCGGATTCAGCTTCGCAACGCCTTCCAGTCCGCGAGCCCCATCCTCAAAGGTTTCGGCACGAAGGCCCATTTTCGTCAGGATTTTCCCGCACGACAACCGCATGGCGTAATCGTCGTCGATGACGACTACCACCGGCGACAGAACGGCCCCGCTCATGTCTCTCTCCCACGTGATGGACAAAGTCGACGGATATTCAGACCACTGCCTGCTTGCCCGCCCCCACGGCCTTTTCCAGAAGCCCGAGGAATTTGGGGATGTCGAGCGGCTTGGTAAGGTACCGGTCCGGCCGGATCATTTCGACTTCGGCAGACATCGGAAAGCGCTCGTCCGGGCTTTCCTCGATCGAAGAGATCATGAAGAGCGGGGTGTTACGAAATTCCACATACTCATCCTGATACTTGAGCGCATACGTAACGCCATAACCCTCGACAGTGGTTTCCATCATGATGTCCACGAGGATGGCGTCGGGTTTGTGCTCAAGCACCATGCGCAGGCCTTCGTGTCCGGAAGAGGCCTCAAGCAAGTGATAGCCGTGACCTTCGAGGAGAGATTTCACTGCGGCCCGAAAGTCGGAATCGTCGTCGATCAGGAGCACCTTTGCGGGCATCGGAGCCTCCTTCCCGCCAGGCGACTGTGCCCAACTCGCGAAACCGGGCATCGCCCGACTCAATTATAGGATATGAAGATCTTAAAGTGAAGCGGTAGTCAAACGGGGTAGTCAAACGGCCGGTCAGAACGTGTGGGTCTCAGCCACGAGACACTCCCAGCAGACTGGGGAGTGAGTTGCCAGGATGCGCGGGATATCTTCGGCCGGAACGTTCCTCCATTCGACAAGCCGCAGATCGGGGCTCATCACGCACGGCTTGTGGCGCCATGGGTCAATCCGCGTTAGTGTTTTTCCACAGCAGGCACATGCTTTGGCCTCATACCACTTCGACAGGATGGTCGCCACCAGGCATTCCTCCGGCGCCGCTTCAATATCCTGCAAGCACGCCCGATTGCAACGCTCCCGCTCGCGCCATCGGGAGCAATCGACGAGGCGCAGCTTTGGCCGGCTGAAGCCAGGGGTGACGGCGATGCGCCACGCCGCCAGTTTCACGGCGGCGGACTGCCCGGTTCCCGGGCAGCCGATGATCCGCGTGCCGCGGAATCTCAGATAAAGGCGCGCCACCCGCCACGAGCCCAGAGCGACCAAGCCCAGGAGGAGCGTCGTTAAAAGAACATCACTCATCACCGGCATACCAGCTCCTGCGCCGTTCCCCGATCGCCCGCGAAGAACTTCATATCAACTCCTGCAGCACCCGGTCCAGGATTGACGGCATGCGGCCGTCAACGGCAGGCGACAACTCTGTTCGGGTCACAGCCGACGAGATGGAAATTCCCAGGAGCCGGACAGGCGCGGCGACCATCATCTTCAGAAGCTGGATCGCCTGGACGGCGGAAAGGTGGTGCGCATGCTCCTGGCGGCTGTCCATTTCGGAAAAGTTCTCACCAAACACCAAGACGCTTCCCGGTGGCGCATCGTCCTGAATGGCGTCGATGAAAATTACGCGGCTTCGGCCTTCCATCTGCCCGCCGCATCGGAGCAGGTCCGTTCCGCCGCACATCACTTCCACGCTTTCGGGCAGTCTTGGGTCGCCCGCCAGACGTTCCGCCACATGCCACCCCACCCCGTCATCGCCCATCAACGGATTGCCGAGACCGATCACGAGTGTTGGTTTCATCGTCTGCGCACAAGGTGTACCGAGCAGGAGATGCAGGGATCGTAGGCCCGGGCGATCATCTGCAGCCGCCTCCCCATCACCGCTTCATCGCGGTCCGTGCACTGCTCCACCGCCCGGCGAAAATGCGTTTCCATGCTGGCGGCGTTCAGGGCGGTCGGCGTGATCACGTCCGCCGCGGTGATCCGGCCGTCCGCATCATAGGTGTAACTGTGGATGAGCAGTCCGCGGGGAGCTTCCGTGATCGCGGTGCCGGTTCCAGCGCGGGGATGAATCTCGACGGGCCGCTCATCCTTGACGCCAGTCTGCAGAAGCTCCTCGATGATCGCCAATGCCCGCTCCACGTCACCGATCAGCTCCAGAGCCTGGGCCTTGTTGTTGTCCATGGGATTGTCGGCGGGCAACTGGAGCTTGAGGCGTTTCATCGCCTCCGCCGGCCTTCCGGTAAGGCGCTGCGGGTTGACGGTCAGCCGCGCCAGCGAGCCGACCATAAACGGCTTTCCGCGGAAGCTGCTGTGCTTGGCGGTCGAGTGCTGGACAGCCACCTCATTCGTCAGCGTCCGATAGTCGGCGGCCCGCACCATGGTCCGGTCCCCATTGGATGCAACCATGACTTCATCGCCGGCATAGTAGCTGTCGAGGCCCGGCGAGCGCAACGCCGCGTAGATCGTATCGGAGTGGCAAAACTCAGCTTCGGGAAGCGATGCCATGATATCGATCACGGCCTCCAAGTCCGCCATTCCCTGCGTCGCGGCGCTCCGCAGTTCGATCAACTGGTCGAGGGTGGGCGCCTTGCCGAAACCTCCCGGGACGGCATTCACCGGATGGATGGCTCGCCCTCCGATGGTCTCCTGGATCAGGTTGCCCAGCTTCTTGAGCCCCAATCCCAGCGTGACCGCGCCCGGGTTGTCCGCCGCCAGCGCGATGGCGCTCGGATAATTCAGGTAGTCCGGTATGGCCAGCAGAAAGAGGTGCAGCGCGTGGCTTTCAATGCTCTCGCCAAGGTATAGCAGTTCGCGGAGCAACTCGGTCTGTGGGCTTATGCGGACCTGGAACGCATTTTCGGTGGCCTTCAGAGAGGTGAGCGAATGCGCCACTGAGCAGATGGCGCAAATGCGGGATAGGATCGGCGCCACTTCCTGGTAGCTCTTCCCGCGGACCAGCGGCTCCAACAGCCGCGCGCCTTCGAACACGTCGAAGCGCACGCCGCCGACCTTGTCGCCTTCCATTTCGACGGTGATGCCCCCGTGGCCTTCCACCCGGGCCAGGTGCTCGATGACGATCCTGCTCATTGTGCAACTCCCTCGGGCGCAAAAGTACGCAGCCGGGCCGCCATGCGCTCTCTATCCAGGCCCTTCTCCTCCAACATCGCCAGCAGGGATGACCGATTGGCATCGCCCACCGGACCGCGGCAACCCACGCACGGGACCCGCAAGTCCGGGCATCGCGCCTTGCATCCGGCCGCCGTGATGGGCCCGCAGCAGAGTTCGCCGCGCTCGATCAAGAGGCAGTTGTTCTCGAGCATGCGGCACTCAGTGCAAACCGGGTACTCGGGATAGAGCGGGGCGTCTCCATTCAATAGATTGCCGATGGCGGAAAGGAAGTGCTCCTTCTCGATGGGGCACCCGGTGATGTTGAGATCCACCTTCACGACTTCGTGCAGCGCCTGGGCGGGCGCGGAATCGTAATTCAGTCCCGTCTCGCCATAAACCTCCTCGAGAAGTTTCCGGCGATCGGCGCCGCGATCCATCGCCGCAACCCCGCCCCACACCGCACAGGTGCCGAGGGCCACCAGGGTGGTTGCCCGGGCGCGAATCTTCCGCAGCCTCTCGGCATCCCGCTGGCTGACCACCGCGCCTTCGACCAGGGCGATATCCAGGGGACAGGCGGCATCGTTCGCCGAAGAAGCCATCAGGAAGTCGCGGACATCCACCAGGGCTACGATGTCCAGAAGGCGGTCCTCGCAATTCAGGATCGCGAGCTGATCTCCCGCACAGCCCGTGAGCCCGAAGATTCCCACTGCAGGCTTGTTCATCAGATCATCTCCGGCAGGTTGATGGCATCCCAATAGGTGAAGATCGGCCCTTGCAGGCACGTGTACTTGTAACCGATGCTGCAGTGGCCGCACTTGCCGACGCCGCACTTCATACGCCGTTCGAGCGACATCAGGATGCGGTTTTTGGGAAAACTGAGCGCCAGTAACTTCTGCAAAATGAATTTGTAGACCACCGGCGGCCCGCACACGGCCGCATAGGTCCGCAGCGGATCGATTCTGGCGTAGTCGAACAAAGTGGGCAGCAGGCCAACGTGGTTTTTCCACGTCCCCAAAGGATCCGCGTCCACCGTCAGCAGGCAGTTCATGTCGGTTCGATCCACCAGGGCCAGGAGTTCCTCCCGGAACAGCATGTCTTCGGGCCGCTTCGTGCCATACATCAAGGTGATGTTATTGAACCTGTCCCGGTGATCGAGCGCGTACCACAGCAACGACCGCAAGGGCGCCATTCCCAGACCTCCCGCCGCCAATAGCAGGTCGTTGCCCGCCATTTCCTGTATGGGATAGCCATTGCCGTAGGGTCCGCGCACGCCCACCAGATCGTTCGTGCCCAGCCGGTAAAGCGCGCTGGTGACGCGCCCGACGCGCCGCACGCAGACCTCCAGGACCCCGGGACGCGAGGGCGAAGAGGAAATCGAGATGGGCATCTCGCCGGCGCCGGGAACGCTGAGCATGATGAACTGGCCCGGCTGGTGCCGGAACGTGTGCGCCAGGTGCTCTTCCAAAAAGCGCAGCGTGAAGAGGTGGTTGTTTTCCGCCATCTTGTAAATGCGCACGATCCTCGCCATGTGCGGCTGGTAAGGATTGTCGCTCAGGACGGGGTGACGGGTTGCGACTTCATCGGCTAGCAACATCTTGAACCCTCCGCAGCCGGTCGAGCACCTGCACGACATCGATGTTGACCGGGCAAGCGCTGATGCATCGTCCGCAGCCCACGCAGCTCGGCCGCCCGTATTCCGCCACGAAACCGCGCTGCTTGTGGTAGAAACGGAATTTGATGCGGCTGGCGCGCGGCCCGCGGAAGTTTTCCCCGCTGGCCACCTGCGCGTGATTGGCGAACAGGCACGAATCCCAGGACCGCGTGCGTGTGCCGGCGCGCGATCCCAGTTCCACATCGTCGGCTACATCGTAGCAGTAGCAGGTTGGGCAAACCATGCTGCAACTGCCGCACGAAAGGCACTTCTCGCCCAACTCCTGCCAGATCTCGCTCTGGTATTCCATCTCGAAGATTTCGGGAAGGTCGCGGATCTCCACTTCTAGTTGGAAGGCGCGCCGCTTGTTCCAGGAGCGCCGCTTGTACTCGTCTATATCCGCGCTGGTCACCGCTTCGAAGAGGTTGCCGCTGGCCAGCACCATATCGTCGCCTAGAGCGGTACCCACCAGTGCCTGGTAATAGCCGCCGGTATCGAAGAAGAACAGATCGAAACCGTGCTCGACAAAGTCCGCCCGCATGGAGCGGCAGAAGCACTGCTTATCCGGCACGCAATCAATCCCGATGATGGCAATGTTCTTCCGCCGCGCCTGGTAGTACGGGTCGTTGTACTTTCCGGCGAACACGCGGTCCAGAATGTTGATGGCGTAGACGTCGCAGGCGTGTACGCCGAACAGAATGATCCGCTGATTCAGTCCTTCCGTGCAGGGCACGAACCCCTCGTCCGGGCGATAGCGGAGGAGCGCTTCCCGTGACGGGAGAAAGTACTTCTTGGGCGGGAGGATGGTACGGTCGTATTCGAGCCGGGCCTCCGACCAGCGGGCAAGCCGCCTGAAAACGTACTTGCCGTCCTGCTCGACCGGCGCATGCAGTTCGCCAAACTGCTGGACGACCGACGCGAAAAGATCTAACCTTTCCTTGCGGAGCTTAAGGATCTTCACAGTGGCCTCCTTGCCTCCGGGGACCGGCCCTAAAAAGATTATAGGATATTTAACCATTAAATAATAGAAGCGCGGCAAACTTCGCCAGCATGAACGTCCGCATCACGGCCGTTCGAAAGCTGGCGGTCGGGGCCGCCGACAATCGCATCCGCGTCAAGCTGCAAAATGGTTATGTCTTCACAGCCTCCGGAACGGCGCCATTCTCTCTATGGCACACTGCAGACGGGACTTACTTATGGCCGATATGGCGTAAGCCGCATGGGGCGCGCATCGGGTTCGAACAGGAGCGGCTGGCGGCGAGGCCAGGCGCGCAGCAACTCCCGATCTTCATCGGCGCCGAGATCGCGCGCCCACACGATACGGGCCGCGTCTGGATCGGCGGCGTTCCAGACCCACTCCTCCTGGAAAATGTGGAGCGGAGAGTAGCGCACAAAGACCAGCAGCTTGCCGGGAATTTCCGCGAGCTGCCGGTTGACGGCGATACGGCGCTCGGGATTGCCGTGGTTGATACCGGTCCAGGTTTCGTAGGGCCGTATGTCCTGGGAGATCGCGGACGGCTCGAATAGGTGCACGCCATACCAAAACAGGAAATGGGCCGCGCATAAGAAGAAGATGATGCCGGCCACTTCGAGACCCACGGGCCGCCCGCGCAGGCTCCAGCGCGAGATTCGCTCCAGGCCGGCGACACTCACCAGCACGAACAGGCAAGTGGCGGCGGCGATGTAGTGGACCTGGAAGGCGGGAAAGAAATTGGTTCCGAGCGCGAACAGCGCCAGCGTGAAAGCCACCCACGCAAAGCGGTATTCGCGCAACGCCGTGAGGAAGGCCAGCAGCGCCAGGTAGAGCGGCGGCAGGAGATAAAAACGGTAATAGCGGACGCGGTATTCCAGGCGCTCGAGAAAGGTCCGCAGGGTCTCACCGCGCGCCGGACGGAAGGAAACCTGCATCCGGTAATCGAGCTGCTGTTGCGGCGTGAGGGGCAGGTGGGGAACCGGATTCGGTTGCACGGTGAGCGAAGTGGGCACGCCGTACTGGTATTGGCTGAGGGTGTAGGGCAGCGTGGTCCAACTGCCGGTCACCTGCTGGTTTTGCGCGAGCGTGAGAACGATGGCGGGCACCACGACGCAGGCCGCGACCAGCGCGGCTTTGCCGAGTTCAACTGCGCCGAGCGGCCGCCATCCGGCCCGCCGGCGGAGGTCTGGCAGGAAGAAGGCCACTACCGCGATCAACAGAAAGATGGATTCGTAGGGGCGGGTCAGCAGATGGATGGCGAGGCCTACGCCGAGCAGCACGGCATCCTTGCGGCGGCCGTCGAGCAGCCGCGGCAGTGCGCCAAAGACCAGGCAACCGGCGGCGGCGGCGGGCATGCCTCCCCAGTAGCTGTTCATCCACCCGCTCAGCGGGCCGAATTCCATGATGGCCAGTGCGGCGCCGGCCAGCGACCAGGCGGGCGACGTCCAGCCGCGCAGCATCCAGTAACAGAGCGGGCAGAAGGCGGCGGCGGCCAGAAGCACGCCGGCCCAGGGATGGCCGAAAATGCTCCAGCCGAGCGCCAGAAAGATGCCCTGGCCGAGCGGGTAGATGGAACTGTAGCTGGGTTGCTGAAGCACGAAGAAGGTTTCGAAGAACCGGTGCATGGGGAGCATGGGGTTGGCCAGCCGGAAGTGGCGCAGGGTGTCGGCTACCAGGAGGTGGCTGAACTCGTCATAGACGTCCGGCGTGGGCGCGGGATGATGAGGCAGCAGGAGCAAGCGGAGTGCAATGGGCAGGGCGGCCAGGAGCGCCATGGACCAGAAGGTGCGCCCGGCGAGTTTGCGGAGGCGCGGCTCAATGCGCGGCCGCCATACCAGCGCCAACGCTACCATGAGGGCCGCCAGGAGCAACTCGAGGTAATCGGCTGCGCCGAACCCGATGGGGTTTTCGAGCGGCAGAAAGGAGCGAAAAAAATCGGCCATGCGATTTCTCTATTTTCGCAGAGGGAAGCCAGCGCTAGACGGCTGCACCTCTGGTAAAATGGAAGTTAGTCTCCCCAAAACAAAGCTCATGAAATTTGGCGTCATTGTTTTTCCCGGAAGCAATTGCGACCACGACGCTTTCCACGCAGTCACCACCAACCTCGGCCAAAAAGCGGAATATATCTGGCACGATTCGCCGAGTCTGGGCGACATCGATGCGGTGATTCTGCCGGGCGGTTTCGCGTACGGCGATTATCTGCGTTGCGGGGCGATTGCCAGGTTTTCACCGGTGATGGGCGCGGTCGGCAAATTCGCGGCGGCCGGGGGCCTGGTGATGGGCATCTGCAACGGTTTTCAGATCCTGGTGGAAGCCGGGCTGCTGCCGGGCGCGCTGATTCGCAACCGCGGCCTCAAGTTCGTCTGCCGGGAAGTTCGCCTGCGGACCGAGACGGTGCACTCGCCGTTCACCAGCGCGGCGCAAGAAGGACAGATTCTGCGGATGCCCATCGCTCACGGGGAAGGGTGCTATTTCGCCGACGGCCGGACGCTGGATGAATTGGACGCCGAAGACCGCGTGCTGTTCCGCTACGTGGGCAATCCGAACGGATCGCTGGGCGACATTGCCGGGATTCTGAACCGCGAGCGCAACGTGATGGGCATGATGCCGCACCCGGAACGCGCATCCGACCCGCTGATGGGCTCGACCGATGGGCTGACGATTTTCCAATCGGTGCTGGATGCGGTGGTGCGGGCATGACGGCGCACGCGCCCGAAGTGATCGCGCAACATCAACTGACGGCGGACGAGTATGGGAAGATCGTCGCCATCCTGGGACGGGAGCCCAGCTACACGGAGCTGGGCATCTTCAGCGTGATGTGGAGCGAGCATTGTTCCTACAAGAGCTCGCGGCTGCATTTGAAGAAGCTGCCGACGCGGGGACGCCTGGTGGTGCAGGGCCCCGGGGAGAACGCGGGAATTATCGATATCGGCGGCGGCTACGTGATCGCGTTCAAGATCGAATCGCACAACCACCCCAGCTTTATCGAGCCGTTTCAGGGCGCGGCCACGGGGGTCGGCGGCATCCTGCGGGATATCTTCACGATGGGCGCGCGGCCCATCGCGGTGCTGGATTCGCTGCGCTTCGGGCGGCTGGACGACCCCGCCACGGGCGCGCGCAACCGCCGTATTCTGGGCGGCGTGGTGGCGGGCATCGCGCACTACGGCAACTGCTTCGGCGTGCCGACGGTGGGCGGCGAGTGCAGTTTCGAGCCGTGTTACGACGGCAACCCGCTGGTGAACGTCTTCGCGCTGGGGATCTGCAGGAAGGAAGAAGTTTTCTACGCCAAGGCGGCCGGCGCCGGGAATCCGGTGATTTATGTGGGGGCGCGCACGGGGCGCGACGGCATTCACGGCGCGTCCATGGCCAGCGCGGAATTCACCGAAGAAGCCAAGCAGAAACGGCCCAACGTGCAGGTGGGCGATCCGTTTATGGAGAAACTGCTGCTGGAAGCCTGCATAGAAGCTATGAAAACCGGCGCCATCGTGGGCATCCAGGACATGGGAGCGGCGGGGCTGACGTGTTCCACGTGCGAAATGGGCAGCCGTGGAGGAGTGGGCATCGAGATCGAGCTGGACCGCGTGCCGCAGCGCGAGACCGGCATGACGCCCTACGAGATCATGCTTTCGGAATCGCAGGAGCGCATGCTGCTGGTGGCAGAGAAGGGCCGCGAAGAGGAAGTCTACCGGGTGTTCCGCAAGTGGGGCCTGGAGGCCGCGGAGATCGGCGTGGTGACCGAGGACGGAAAACTGCGGGTGCGGCATCATGGCGTGGTGGTGGCGGAGATTCCGAACCGCGAGCTGGCCGACGAAGCGCCGCTCTACGACCGGCCGCACACGCACCCGCCGCGCGCCGGCTTGATTCCCGACCTTCCGGTGTCGAAGGTGCAGCGCACGCTTCCCACGCTTCTCGGCTCGCTGGACATCTGCTCCAAACGCTGGATCTGGGAGCAGTACGATTACCAGGTGCGCACCAACACGGTGGCGGGCCCGGAACGCACGGACGCGGCGATTGTGCGGATCAAGGAGACGGGCACGTCGATCGCCATCTCGCTCGACGGCAACGGCCGCTACTGCTTCCTTTCGCCGCGGGAAGGCGCGAAGCTGGCGGTGGCGGAATGCTGCCGCAATCTCTCCACCGTGGGGGCGCGCCCGGTGGCGGCCACCAACTGTCTGAATTTCGGCAACCCGGAGCGTCCCGAGATTATGGCGCAACTGGTGGAAGCCATCGAAGGCATGGCGGAAGCCTGCGCCTTCTTCGACACGCCGATCACCGGCGGCAACGTCAGCCTGTACAACGAAACATTGGGCGAAGGGATCTATCCGACGCCGGTGCTGGGAATTGTGGGAACGCTCAAGACTGCCGAGCCGGTGACCATTCCGTTCAAGAATGCGGGCCGCACGGTGATGCTGCTGGGCGGCATCGGCGAATGCGACGACATTCGCTTCGGCGGCACGCAATACGCCAAGGAGATGGTCAAGCAACTGTGGGGGCTGCCGCCGGCGCTGGACCTGGAGCGGGAGCGGCGGGTGCAGTTCGCGATTCGCAAGATCATCGCCGAGGGCCTGGCGGAATCGGCGCACGACCTGAGCGATGGAGGCCTGGCGGTGGCGCTGGCGGAATGCTCCTTCGGGCCGAACGAAGTCGGGGCGCTGATCGACCTCGATTCCGACCTGCGGCCGGAGATGCTGGCGTTCCACGAAGCGCCTTCGCGCATCCTGATTTCCACCGAATTCCCCAAGAAAGTGGCGGCCATCGCGGAGAAGTATGAAATCGAAGCGCCGGTTGTAGGGGTTACAATCGAGAAGGGGATCGAAATCCGCCAGCGCACCATCACGCTGGGCGCCTGGGAAATCGGGGCGCTGAAGACAGCCTACGCGCAGGCCTTCGAATCACATGTTCGATAAGTTTCACGAGGAATGCGGAGTGGTGGCGATCTACGGCCACCCGGAAGCGTCCAAGCTGGCGTACCTGGGGCTGTACGCGTTGCAGCATCGCGGACAAGAGAGCGCCGGCATCTGCACCAGCGACGGGGAGCGGGTTTATTCCCACAAGTCGATGGGGCACGTGGCCGATATTTTCACCAGCCAGGTGCTGGCTGGGTTGCCCGGCGAACTGGCGATCGGGCACACGCGTTATTCCACCGCTGGCGATACGGTGCTGCTGAATGCCCAACCTTTCTCGGTCGAGTGCAACAAGGGCAAAGTTGCCGTGGCGCACAACGGCAACATCACCAATGCGATGGAATTGCGGGCGGAGCTGGGCCGCGAGGGCGCCATCTTCCAGGCATCCAGCGATACCGAAGTGATCCTTCATCTGGTGGCGCACTCCTCGGAACGCACGCTGGCGGCGGCGCTACGCGATGCGCTGCTGCAACTGGAAGGCGCGTTTTCGCTGGTGTTTCTGGCGCAAGACCGCATCATGGTGGCGCGCGATCCGCACGGCTTCCGGCCGCTGGCGGTGGGGGAGATGGAGATTTCGGGCGGGCGCAAATGCTATGTGTTCGCATCGGAAACCTGCGCCTTCGACCTGATTGGCGCGGCGTATCTGCACGACGTGGACCCGGGCGAGATGGTGATTGCGGGACCGGAAGGCATCACGCGGGAGCGTTGGGCGCCGGAGCAGGATCGGGCGCAATGCGTGTTCGAGCACGTTTATTTTTCGCGGCCCGACTCGATGGTCTTCGGACGCTCGGTGGAGGAATCGCGGGAAGCGATGGGCCGGCTGCTGGCGCGGGAACATCCGGCCGATGCCGACCTGGTGGTGCCGGTTCCCGATTCGGGAGTGGCCGCCGCCATCGGGTACGCCGACGAATCGGGCCTGCCGTTCCGCCATGCCCTGATCCGCAATCATTACGTAGGCCGCACGTTCATCGAGCCCTCGCAGGCGATTCGCGATTTCGGCGTCAAGCTGAAACTCAATCCGATCCGGCACCTGCTGCAAGGCCGGCGGGTGGTGCTGGTGGACGATTCCATCGTGCGCGGCACCACCAGCCGGAAAATTGTGCGCATGGTGCGGCAGGCCGGGGCGCGCGAAGTGCATCTGCGCATCTCCTGCCCGCCGACGATTTCCCCGTGCTTCTATGGCGTGGATACTCCGAACCGCAGCGAACTGATTGCCTACAACCACAAGGTGGAGGAGATCCGCCGTTTCGTGGAGGCCGATTCGCTGGGCTACCTGTCGCTGGGTTCCCTGCGCAAGGCGGTGGCCGACGACAAGCATGAGTATTGCTACTCCTGCTACACCGGCGACTACCCCACCGAACTGGTCAACATCGAAGCGTTGATCGGCGCCCGGCAGAAGGGGCACTAGCAGGTTTACGAGCAAGGCTTAGCCGCCATTGGCAAAGCGGGCACAGCTATCCAATTCCAAAGACGGGAATTGGTAGCAGTCCCCGTTTTGCGGATTTACACTAGAAACGTGACTCTATCTATCGACGGGTATCGGCTCACCATTGGCGAAACGTGCGCGATGGCGCGCGCGCGGACGGCCGCGGTCACGCTGGCGCCGGCGGCCGTGTTGCGCATGAGCGCATCCCGCCGGCTCATTGACCGGCTGGCCGCCGGAGAGGAGCCGATCTACGCGGTGAATACCGGCGTGGGCCTGCTGGCCAACGTGCGCATCGCGCGCGACGAACTCGAACAGCTCCAGCGCAACGTGATCCGCTCGCATTGCGCGGGGGTAGGCGACCCGCTCGACCGGGCAGTGGTGCGCGCCATGATGCTGATCCGCGCCAACGTGCTGGCGATGGGCTTCTCGGGGATTCGCCCGCTGGTGGCGGAGCGGCTGTGCGATCTGCTCAACCGCGGCGTGACCCCGGTGGTGCCCTCGCAAGGAAGCGTGGGAGCATCCGGGGACCTGGCGCCGCTCTCGCATATGGCCGTGGTGTTGATGGGCGAAGGCGAAGCGGAATTTGAAGGCACCGTGCTCGATGGCGGCGAAGCGTTGCGCCGCGCGGGGATCGAACCTATCACGCTGCATGCCAAAGAAGGCATCAGCCTGATCAATGGCACGCAGGCCATGCTGGCCGTCGGCTGCCTGGAACTGGAAGCCATTCAGGGGCTGGTGGATTCCGCGGACGTGATTTGCGCCCTGACACTAGATGGGTTGCGCGGCACGCCGCGGGCCTTCGACGAGCGCATTCACGCCTCGCGCCCACACCCCGGGCAGACGGAAAGCGCGGCGCGGCTGCGGCGTCTGCTGGAAGGGAGCGAAATCCGCCAGTCGCATATCGCTTGCCGGCGGGTGCAGGACGCCTACTCGCTGCGCTGCGCTCCGCAGGTGCACGGAGCGGTACGCGATACGCTGACGGCGGCGCGCGGCGTTTTCCAGATCGAGCTGAATTCCGCCACCGACAACCCGCTGGTATTCGGCGACGAGATTCTCTCCGGCGGCAATTTTCACGGCGAGCCGCTGGCCTTCCAACTGGACTTTCTGGCGGTGGCATTGTGCGCGCTTTCGGGCATCTCCGAGCGGCGCATCGACCGGCTGGTGAACCCGGCGCTCAACGAAGAGCTGCCGGCGTTCCTGGCGGGCCACCCCGGACTGGAATCGGGGCTGATGATGGCGCAGGTCACGGCCGCCAGCCTGGTGGCGGAGAACCGCGTGCTGGCGTATCCGGCCTCGACCGGCTCCATCACCACCGACGGCAACAAAGAGGATTTCGTGAGCATGGGGATGACGTCGGCCAGCAAGCTGCAACGGGTGACGCGCAACACACGCGCGGTGCTGGCAATTGAAGCCTTGTGCGCCGCGCGCGCGCTGGACCTTTTGGCGCCTCTCGGAACCAGCCCCGCGCTGGAGGAAGCGCGCACGCGCATCCGCGGAGTTTCGCCGCCGATCGAAGGCGACCGCCCGCTCTACCGCGACATCGCGGCGATTGAAGCGTTGATCGCCGGCGGCGGTTTGCGCTTGTAATCTGAATACGGGTCTCCGCTCACACGCTCTGCGCGCTGGCATACACCGCGATTTTCGCCACGGTTTGATAGCCCATCCGCTGGTAGAGGCGGGCGCCGGCGGGTGTGGATTGCAGGATGCTGCGCTCCGTGCCGTGCTCGTCGTAGGCTAGCTCCAGCGCGTGGCGCATGATCGCCTCGCCGTAGCCGCGCCGCTGGTGCTGCGGAACGGTGGCCACGTTGTAAACCCCGATGGCGTGGCCACCCATTACGATGGCGGCGGTGGAAACGGGTTCACTATCCAGGTAGCCGACATAAGCGGCGAAGTGGTCCCAAACCGCGAGGTTGTCAAAAACTTCCAGAAACCACTGAACGGGCACGTGGAAGCAGACCGACGCGATGGCGCAAAAGGCGTCGCGGGTGGCGGCGTCGCGGACCTTCCTGATTTCGAGGGCCGGCAGCGGCCTGACGGGCGGCGCGACCCGCTCGGCGAGCATGCCGGGAAGGTCCACCGAGTGGCGCAATCCGTGCCGTTCGAAGATCCGGCGCGAAGCGCGGCGCGTTCGGGGCTCCAGCATGTCTTCGCAGACCCAGAAGGCCCAGCCCAACTGGCGCGACTCGAAATGCAGCGATGCGAGAAGGATCCGTTGGGCCAGTTCGACTTCGGTTGAGACCGGGCTTGAGAGGAAGGCTGCGTTGAACATCTGGAACTTAACGCCGGCGGAGGCAATGCTCACGCCACGCAGCTCCCGGATCTCGCCTTTGGCGCGGCCGGCCGCTACGACGCGGAACGATTCCCGCAGGTTGTCCGCTACGCTTTCAAATGTCACTGCAAGACCAGTATAAGATGCCGACCAAGGGCTTCGCCCTTGAAATCCCCGCGGGATTTGGAAGTCAGGAGCCAGGAGTCAGAAGGGCAACGGCGACGGGGTCTTTACATGTCAGGATCGAAGAATCGCTGAAGCAGTCTTGTTTGGGAATGGCCGGCAAAGAATCGGGGCGACTCATTTCTTTGGAGGCGTTTGGCCGGGCACCTTTTTCCCCTCGGCCGCGGCCGGCGGTTCTTCCCTGGCGGGAGCGTCTTTGGGGCTCAGGTATTGCACGATGACGGAGATTCTGCGGTTGGAGGGAGACTCGGGATCTTCGGGATGACGCAATTGGCGGTCGGCATAGCCGCGCACCTGTTGGACCTGCTCCGGGCGCAGCCCGTGGGCCTCCATGATCTTGCGCGCGGAATTGGCGCGATCGGTGGAGAGCTCCCAGTTGCTATATTCTCCGACGTACGGCTTGGAGTCCGTATGGCCTTCCAGCGTGACATTGTTGGGCAATTTGCCCAGTTGTCCGGCCAACAGCGTCAGAAGTTCGGAACCGTTGGCGGTGGGGACCGGCTTTCCGGATTCGAAAAACATGCCGGCCTCGGTCTCCAGCAGCTCGATGCGCAGGCCGTCGGAGGTGATGGTGATCTCCACGTGGTCCTTCAGCGTGCGGAAGTCGGGAACCTTGAGGAGCGCCTCCTGGATCTTCTGGGCCAGTTTGGCCATGTCGTCTTTGGGCAACTGGATGGCATTGCCGGCGCCCGCCGCGGCCGTGCCGGTCTGTTTGCCCGGGCCGGTGGGGTTGTTGAAGTATGCGCTGACGGCCTGCTGGACTTCTTTGTCCGCGCTCATCAGCCAGAGCACGATGAACAGGGCCATCATGGCGGTGACGAAATCGGCGTAGGCCACCTTCCAGGCGCCTCCATGATGGCCGGCGTGGCCGGAGACCTTTTTCTTGATGACGATGATCTGCTGGATTTTGGTCGCGGCTGGAGGGGCTTCCGGTTCCGAAGACATGTTCACGCCGCCTTGGCTGCGGCAGCCTTGGCGCCCCGGCAAGCGGCTTCCACTTCCTTGAAGCTGGGCCGCACGGTAGTTGGGATGGAGCGCCGCGCGAGTTCAACGGCCATGATGGGGCTGAGACCTTTGACGAACGCCAGAGCCGCCATGCGGAGGAATCCGAAGTAATAACTCTCGGCGTCGTTTTGTTTGCCCATGGCGCCGGCCAGCGGACCGAAGATGCCGTAACAAAGCAGAATACCGAGGAAAGTGCCCACCAGCGCGGCCGCCACATGGTTGCCGATTTCTTCCTTGGGGCCTCCCAGCGATCCCATGGTGATGACCACGCCCAGCACCGCGGCCACAATTCCAAAACCAGGCAGGGAATCGGCCATGGTGGTCAAGGCCGCGATGGGCTCGGCGGATTCGCGGTGGTGCACTTCCAGATCCACTTCCATCATCTGGTCGATTTCCATAGGCTCGACGCCGCCGGTTACCACCATGCGCAGGGTGTCACACAAGAATTCGAGGGCGTGGTGCGATTTGAGGAACTTGGGGTACTTCGAGAAGACCGGGCTCTTGGCCGGGTTGTCGAGGTCTTCTTCCAGTTTGGCGGTGCCGTTCTTGCGCGCGTAATTGAACAGCTCGTACAGCATTTTGAGGTTCTCGGTGTAATAAGCCTTGTCGAAGGGGCTGGCCGAGAAAATGCCGGCGATCCCTTTGCCGATGCGTATCAAGGTGGGCAAAGGATTGGCAACCACGACGGTGCCCACGGCCGCTCCAAAAATGATGATGAGCTCCGCCGGCTGCAGGAGCACCAGGAGCTTTCCGTGTTCGATCAGGTAGCCACCGACGATGGCACCCAGAACGATGGCGATTCCGAGAATCGAGACCATGGGGCGGTTGCGTCACTCAACGCTTTACTAATCGGCGGCTAAGCGAGAAGCTTTAGGCGCGCCTGCGAGCGGGCAACTTTCCTCTTGCCATTTCCCACGGCGGCCTGAAACAATATGCGTGAGAAACCTATGCGCCTAAGCGTGTTGGGCATCGTTCTGGCCGGCGGCAAAGGTACCCGGCTGTGGCCTCTGACCAAGGAGCGGGCCAAGCCGGCCGTTCCTTTTGGCGGCAAGTACCGCATCATCGATTTTGTCCTGAGCAATTTCATTAACTCGGGCATCTACTCGGTGTACGTACTGACGCAGTTCCGCAGCCAGTCGCTGTTGCAGCACCTCAGCGAAGGATGGCAGTTCGGCGGGATGTTGCGGTCGCAATTCGTAATTCCGGTGCCGGCGCAGATGCGCTCGGCCGATGAGACGTGGTACCAGGGGACGGCCGACGCCATCTACCAGAACATCAACCTGGTGGAGCAATCCGCGCCCGATGTGGTGGCGATCTTCGGCGCCGACCACATCTACCGCATGAACATCACCTCCATGATCGAATACCACCTCCAGAAGAAGGCCGAAGTGACCGTGGCGGCCGTGCCCGCGCCGCGCGAGACGGCGGGCGAATTCGGGGTGATCGAAGCATCCGAAGACGGCCGCATCCTGGCTTTCCACGAGAAGAATCCCCACGCTCCGCCCATACCGGGCGATCAAAAGCGGGTTTTCGCTTCCATGGGCAACTACGTTTTTTCGACTGCCACGCTGCTGCAATTGCTGCGGGTGGATGCCGCCAACGAAGAAAGCAAGCACGACTTCGGCCACGACATTCTGCCCAAACTGGCGGGCCAGGCGGAAATTTACGCCTACGATTTCCAGACCAACCGCATTCCCGGGGAACGCGCCGACGCGGAGCCCTACTGGCGGGACGTGGGGACCATCGATGCGTATTACGACGCCAACATGGACCTGCGCAGAGTCTCTCCGGCGCTGAACCTGTACAACCGGGCGTGGCCGCTGCGCAGTGCCAGTTACGCGGACCCGCCGGCCAAGTTCGCTTTCGACGACGAAGACCGGCGGGGACAGGCCATCGACACGATCGTCTCGGGCGGTTGCATTCTTTCTGGCGGCATTGCGCGCAATTCGATCCTGGGACGCCACGTCCGCGTGCATACCGGCGCGCTGGTGGAGGACTCCATCATCATGGACAACTGCGATATCGGCCGCCACGCGAAAGTGCGCCGCGCCATACTCGACAAGAACGTCAAGGTGCCGGCGGACGCCGTCATCGGCTACGACCTGGAGGCGGATCGCGCGCGCGGCTTCGTCACGGAGAGCGGCATCGTGGTGTTGAGCGGGGAGCGCTCGCTGGTCGAGGTTACGGGCCTGGTGGTGTGATGGCCACGGGCCATTGTTGCGGGGCGGCAAATCTTGCCGGCAGCCGCCTTTCAGGCGGCTGCCGCGGGCCCGGCGCAAAGTCTCGCGGGCGGCCAGCGCCGGCGGAAAGCCGGCGGCCGCCACGATTGGCTGCCCCACAGGGCGGACGCTGATGGAACAGCACGTCCTGGTCTGGATTTCGCAGTACGGCTACCTGGCGATTTTTCTGCTGCTGGTGATGGGGATTGTGGGGCTGCCGGTGCCGGATGAGACGCTGCTCACCTTCGCGGGCTACCTGGTTTTCAAAGGCCGCATGTCACTGCCGCTGGCCTACGGAGCGGCGCTCGGCGGAAGCCTGTGCGGCATTACCATCAGCTACACCCTGGGGCGGACATTCGGCATCAAGCTGATCCATCGCTACGGCCGCTACGTGCGCATCACCGAGGAGCAGGTAAACAAGGCGCATGCCTGGTTTGCGCGGGTGGGCCATTGGGGGCTGACTTTCGGTTACTTCGTGCCCGGGGTACGGCATCTCACGGCCTTCGCCGCGGGCATGAGCGCGGTGGAGGCTCCGCAATTCTCACTGTTCGCTTATAGCGGGGGCTGCGTATGGGTAGGCACCTTTCTCGCTCTGGGCTATTTTCTGGGGGAGCGCTGGCAGGTGGTGGAGCGCAACATCGAACACTACTTCACCGCCATGACCGTGGCCGCCGTCATCCTGGTTGCCGCATACCTGGCGTGGCGGACCCTGCAGGCACGCCACCGCCGGGCGACAGGTAAGTGACGACGAGCGCGGTGGCCACCACCGTCGCGCACCCCAGCACGTTATACCAGAGCCAGGAAATGCCGGTGAACAGGAAAGCGGCGAAAATGGCCGCTTCGCCGGCCAGCATTCCGACAAACACGGCCGTGCCGCGCACGCGCCGGAAACCGAAGGCCACCACGAAACAACCCAGCAGGGAACCATAGAATAACGAACCCACCACGTTCACTGCCACGATCAGCGGCCCCAGGTGCTTGCCCCATCCGGCGAAGGCCACCGCGTAAACGCCCCAGAAGAGCGTGGCCCAGCGGGATGCCAGCAGGTAATGGTGATCGCCGGCGTCGCGCCGCACCCAGCGGCGGTAAAGATCCACGACCGTAACGGTGGCCAGCGAATTGATTTCGCCGGAACTGGCCGACATGGTGGCGGCGAAAATGACGGCGATCACAAGGCCGACAATGCCCGCCGGCAGGTAGCGTGTCACGAAGGAAAGGAAGATGTAGTTGGTGTCGCTGAAACCCTTTTCGCCGCCGGTCCGTTCCACCAGGCGCGCGGCCTGGGCGCGGGCCGAGTCGATCTCCTGCTGGGCGGCGCGATAGCTGGCCGCCTGGCGGTGTTCGGCGCCGGGGTCGCCGGTGTGATGGGCTTCCACCAACGCCAGGGTGGCCTGGCGGCGGCGCTCGAAGGCCTGGCTGTATTGATTCGCCACGGGGAGGAATTCGGCGTGGCGTTGAATGCGCGCCAGTTCGGCCTGCTGGAAGAGCACCGGCGGCTGGATGAAAAGATAAAACACAAACACCATGGCGCCGATAAACAAAATGAAGAACTGCATGGGGATCTTGGCCACGGCGTTGAACAGCAGGCCCAGGCGGCTCTCACTGATGGATCGCCCCGTGAGATAGCGCTGCACCTGAGACTGGTCGCAGCCGAAGTAGGAGAGGAACAGGAACGTGCCGCCGAACAGGCCGCTCCAGATGTTGAAACGGTCGTTCCAGTCGAAGTGGGTGGTCACCACGTTGAGGCGGCCGGCGGCGCCCGCCAGATAGACGGCGTCGCCAAACGACACCTGTGAGGGCAGCAGGACAATCACGGTGACCAGCGCCACCACCAGTCCGAAGAAGATGATGCACATCTGCTGCACGTCGCTCCAGGTGACGGCTTTGATGCCGCCGGCCACGGTGTAGGTGATCACGGTGGCGCCCATCAGAAACGTGGTGGTGCGTTCCGGCCAGCCCAGAATCACGGAGAGCACCAGCGCCGGCGCGTAGATGGTGAGGCCGGCGGAAAGTCCGCGCTGACAGAGGAAAATCAGGCTGGCGAGCGAGCGCGTCTTGCCGTCGAAGCGCTTTTCCAGGTATTCGTAAGCGGTGTAAATATTGGCGCGGCGGAAGATGGGGACGGCGGTCGAGCAAATGACGACCATGGCGATGGGCAGGCCGAAGTAAAACTGCACGAAGCGCATGCCGTCGACGTAGGATTGCCCGGTGGTGGAGATGAAGGTGATGGCGCTGGCCTGCGTGTCCATGATGGAAAGCGCCATGGCAAACCAGGTCATGCTCCTGCCGGCCAGCAGGTAGCGATCGACGGTGTCGCGGCCGCGGCTGCGGTACAGCCCGTAGGCGACAATCGATACCAGGGATGTGACCAGGACGAACCAGTCGAGCGTTCTCATCGATAGGCCAGGGTGAAGAGGTAGAAACCGGCGATGATCAGGCAGAGATAGATGAGGACCGCGACGTAGATGCGCCGCCAGCTACCCAAGAACGGCGGCGGATCGTCGGGAATCCGGGGGAGCTTCGGCATGAACGGAGTGTATCAGGCCAGCAGTTCCGCCGTCATCACCGTCACCGCCTGGCCGCCGAGAATCACGCGGTCGCCTGCGAGGCGCACGCGCACTACGCCGCCGCGGGCGGAAGCCTGAAAGGCGGTCATGGAGGTCTTGCCGAGCCGCTCGCCCCAGTAGGGCGCCAGCGCGCAGTGGGAAGAACCGGTGACCGGATCTTCGTCGACGCCGGAGCCGGGCGCGAAAAAGCGCGAGACAAAATCGAATTCCGCATTGGCCGACGGGGCCGTCACAATCACGCCGCGCACGGGCACTTTGCGGAGTGCGGAATGGTCCGGGGCGAGCGCGCGCAGGGTGGCTTCGGAATCCACTTCCACCAGGTAGTCGAAGACGTTCTTGCCGACGAAGGCGGCCCGGGTGACTCCCAGCGCCGGAAG
>JBEKYE010000016.1:0-24701 GCA_049511275.1 Bryobacteraceae bacterium | reverse complement strand
ATGGCGGCGCTGGCGGCGGCCATGCGCAGCGCGGTTCAGGCCGCCGGAATCGACGGAAAGTCGATTGAAGCGATCGCTCTCGATACCACCGGTTCGAGCGTCATCCCGGTGGACGCTTACCTCGAACCGATCGACGACTACTACCTGTGGTGCGACCATCGCGCGTGGAAGGAAGCCGCCCAAATTACCGCGCTGGCGCACGAACGGCATCTGCCAGCCATCGACTGGTGCGGCGGCATCTACTCTTCCGAGTGGGGCTGGGCCAAGCTGCTTCACTGGCTGCGCCACAACTCCGGGAAGCGGGCGCGCTTCTCGACCGCGCTGGAGCATTGCGACATGGTGGCGGCGGTGCTCTGCGGCATCCATGACCCCTCGGCCGTTCCGCGCAGCGCCTGCGCCATGGGGCACAAGTGGATGTGGAACACGGCGCTGGGCGGGCTGCCGCCCGAGGACTTTCTCACCGCGCTCGACCCGCTTTTGGCGGGCGTGCGCGCGAAGATGGCCGGCCGTTATGAAACTTCCGACAAGATCGCCGGCCGCCTTTCCGCCGAATGGGCCGGGAAGCTGGGGCTGCGCGCCGGCATCCCGATTCCCGTGGGCGCCTTTGACGCGCACTGGGACGCCATCGGCGCGGGCGTCCGCCTGGGCGACGTGGTCAACGTGGTGGGCACTTCCACCTGCATTATGGCGCTGGGTGAAAAGCCCAGCCTGATTCCCGGAGTGTGCGGCGTGGTGGAGGGCTCGATTGACCCGCGCCGCGCCGGCATTGAAGCCGGGCTCTCCGCGACAGGCGATATCTTCGAAGCCATCGCGCGCCGCGCTGCGAGCAGCGTCGGGGAACTCTCGCGCGGCCTGGAAAGTTACGCCGCCGGCGAAACCGGCCTGCTGCGTCTCACCTGGGACAACGGCGACCGCACCGTGCTGGTGAATCCCGAATTGAGCGGCGTGACGCTGGGCTGGCGACTGACCCACACCGCGCAGGACGAACTGTTCGCGGCCATCGAAGGCACGGCCTTCCACACGCGCGTGATTCTGGAGCGCATGGAAGAGAACGGCGTTCCCGTCCGCCGCATCATCAATGGCGGCGGCATCCCGCAAAAGAATTACGTGCTCAACCAGGTTTACGCCAACGTGATGGGGAAACCCATCCTGGTGCCGGCCGGCGACGTCACCAGCCTGGGCTCGGCGATTTTCGCTTTCCTGGCGGCCGGAACTTTCAAAACCATCGAAGAGGCTCAGGCGGCGCTATGCCCCAAGCATGTAACCGTGGAGCCGCAGCCCGCGCAGGCCGCGGTCTATGGCGAACTGTACCCGCTTTACCGCAAGCTCTATTTTTCCCTGGGCCAACGCCAATCGCCCGCGGTAGCGATCGGCGAAATCCTGCCGGAGTTGCGCAGAATCGCGGCTCAGATGCGCGGAGGGAAGAGTGCTGGAAAAGCTGCGAGCTGAAGTCCTGGAGGCCAACCTGGAACTGGTGCGGCGTGGCCTGGTGATTTACACGTTCGGAAACGCCAGCGGCGTTTCACGCGAGCATGGCCTGTTAGCCATTAAGCCGAGCGGCGTCCCGTACGACAAGATGACGCCTGCCGATATGGTGATCACGGATCTCGAGGGCAACACGGTGGAAGGTAAGCTGCGCCCCTCTTCCGACCTGGCGACGCACGCGGCGCTCTACCGGGCGTTCCCCTCGATCGGCGGCGTGGTGCACACGCACTCGCGCCACGCCACCGCATGGGCGCAGGCCGGCCGCGAAATCCCCTGCTTCGGAACCACGCACGCCGACTACTTTCACGGCCCCGTGCCGCTGACGCGGCCGCTCACGGCCGGGGAAATCAAGGGCGACTACGAGGCCAACACTGGTGTCGCCATCGTCGACCGGCTGCAAGGGCTCGACCCGCTGGGCTGCCCTGGCGTGCTGGTGCACGGCCACGCGCCGTTCGCCTGGGGCAAGGCCGTGATGGACGCGGCGCACATCGCCGTGATCCTGGAAGAACTGGCGGCGATGGCGTGGATCACGGTGACGATCAATCCCGGCGCCCAGCCGATCTCACAGGCCCAACGCGACAAGCATCACTTCCGCAAGCACGGGCCGAAGGCGTACTACGGGCAGCAGTAGTCATGGTGGGGCGATCGGTTTGTGTCGTCTGTCAGGCGCGCCAGGGTTTAGCAAGGCTCGAAGCGAGACAGACCACAAAAAGCGATGGTCTGTCCCACAGGCACTCCGAACTTACTGGTAGCCGCCGATACAAACTTTCTTCATACGATAGTTCGCTGGAACGTCTCGCATTATCGTGGGGCAGGTTGGAAACCTGCGGCGGGTTGGTAACCCGCCTGCCAACATTGCCAAATGGCCGCTCGGCGCCGGTTAACAACCGGCACGCAGGATACCATCCTGCCCCACAAAGCCCGGACACGTCCAGAAGGGAGTGTAAGCGGTATCAGAGGAACGGCCGGCGGCGCTGCGCGGTATGATGCAGGCTATGACGTGGAGATGGACTCTGGTGGTGCTGGCGGCGCCGATGCTCTTCGGACAGGCGGTGGAGATCCGTGTCGACGCGGGCGTGAAGCAAGGCGCGTTCCGGCCGATCTACTCCTACTTCGGTTACGACGAGCCGAATTACACTTACAGCGCCAACGGCAAAAAGCTCATCGGCGAGCTGACCGGGTTGAGCCCGGTGCGCACGGCGATTCGCACGCATCATTTGCTGATCTCGGGCGACGGCACGCCGGCCATGAAATGGGGCTCGACCAACGCCTATACCGAAGATGCCGCGGGCAAGGCCGTCTACGACTGGACGATTGTCGACCGCATCTTCGACACCTACATCGAGAGCCATGTGCGGCCCTTCGTCGAGATCGGGTTCATGCCGGAAGCGCTCTCCTCGCAGCCCGAACCGTACCCGCGCAACTGGCCCAACACGCCCGAAGGCCGCGGCTGGGCGCAGCCTCCCAAAGACTACGACAAGTGGGCCGAACTGATTCGCCAGTGGGTGCTGCACGCGGTCGAGCGGTATGGGAAGGCGGAAGTGGAAACGTGGCAATGGGAATTATGGAACGAGCCGGATATTTTCTACTGGCGCGGCACGCCGGAAGAGTACGACAAGCTGTACGACTATACCGCCGGCGCCATCAAGCGCGCGCTGCCCAACGCGAAAGTGGGCGGGCCGGCCACCACCGGGCCCGGTTCCACCCGGTCTTCCGAGTATCTCCGCCAGTTCCTGGAGCACTGTGCCCGGGGAATTAACGCGGTGTCGGGCAAGCCGGGCGCGCCGCTCGACTTCATCAGCTACCATGCCAAGGGCGCGCCGCGGGTGATTGAGGGCCATGTCCGCATGGCCATCCGGAACAACCTCGGCAACGTGCAAAAGGGTTTTGAGATCATCAACCAGTTTCCGCAGTTCAAGCGGCTGCCCATCGTGCTGAGCGAATCCGATCCGGAAGGCTGCGCGGCCTGTCCGCTCGCCGGCCACCCCGAAGTGGGTTACCGCAACACCACGCTCTACCCCAGCTACACGGCGGTGATGCTGGGCAACATTTTCAAATTGGCCGACCGGTACAAATCGAACATTGAGGGCATGCTGACGTGGGCTTTCGAATTCGAAAACAAGCAGTACTTCGAGGGATTACGCACGCTCGCGACCAACGGCATCGACAAGCCCGTCCTGAACCTCTTTCGCATGGCCGGACTGATGAGCGGCGACCGCGTGCCGTTGACCAGCAGCGGCGCCGTGGGACTCGACGGGATTCTGCAATCGGGGGTGCAAGCCGCGCCGGATATCGACGGCATGGCCACTTGCGGCGATCGCGAAATGGCGGTGATGGTGTGGAACTATCACGACGACGATGTGGCCGCGCCGGCCGCGCCGGTCCATCTGACGCTGGCGGGCTTGCCGGCGGGAGCGGCGCGCCCGCTGGTGGAACATTACCGCATCGACGCCGATCACAGCAACGCTTACACCGTCTGGCAGCAGATGGGTTCGCCGCAGCAACCCACGGCGGAGCAGTACGCCAGGCTGGAAGCCGCCGGCCAGTTGCAGTTGCTGGGGTCGCCCGAGTGGATGGGCGCCAAGGACGGCAAACTGGAGTTGCGCTTCGCTCTGCCGAGGCAGGGGATTTCGCTGGTCAAGGTGAGCTGGTAGCGAGGCGCGCCGGGTGCCACAGACGATCGGCTTTTGCCGTCTGTCGGCCTGCCTTGCTTTGCCGAGGCTTGACAGGCCACAAAAGACGATGGCATCTCACACCTGGCCTGGCAGCGGTTGTAATATTAATCACGCGCGGCTACTGCTGCGACGCTTCAATCGCCTGTCCCAAATCCCAGATGATGTCTTCCACGTCCTCGATTCCCACCGAAATCCGCACCAGGTCTTTTGTCACGCCGGCTGCCACCTGCTGTTCGTCGCTCAACTGCTGGTGGGTGGTCGACGCGGGATGAATGATCAGGCTCTTGGAGTCGCCCAGGTTGGCGAGGTGCGAAAAGAGCTGCACCGAATCGATCAGCTTGCGTCCGGCCTCGACGCCGCCTTTGATGCCAAAGGCCACGATGGAGCCTTGGCCGAGGGGCAGATACTTCTGCGAAAGCGCGTAATACGGGCTCGACTTCAATCCGGGATATTTCACCCATGTGACAGCCGGCTGCCGGCCGAGCCACTCCGCCACCTCGAGCGCGTTGCGGCTGTGCTGCTCCATGCGGGGTTTCAGAGTCTCCATGCCCTGGATGAACAGGAACGAATTGAACGGGCTGATGCACGGTCCGAAATCGCGCAGCCCTTCCACGCGCACTTTGATGATGTACGCCAGGTTGCCAAACGCCTCGCTGAAAACCATGCCGTGATATCCGGGGCTGGGCTGGGTGATGGCCGGATATTTTTCGCTCCATGGGAACTTGCCGGAGTCGATGATGATGCCGCCGATCGACGTGCCGTGGCCGCCCAGGAACTTGGTGGCCGAGTGCACCACGATATCGGCGCCGTGCTCGATGGGCCGGCAAAGGTAGGGCGAAGCCATGGTGTTGTCGATCACCAGCGGAACTCCGGCTGCATGCGCGATGGCCGCCACCTTCTCGATATCCAGCACGTTCATGCGCGGATTGGCGATGGTCTCTCCATAAACGGCGCGCGTCTTCGGGGTAATGGCCTTGCGAAAATTCTCGGGGTCGTCCGGCTCCACGAATTTCACGTTGATGCCGATTCGCCGGAAGCTCACGTCGAACTGCGTGTAGGTGCCGCCGTAGAGCGTGCTGGCGGCGACGATCTCTTCGCCTTGGCCCACCAGGCTGCTGAGCGCCAGGAACTGCGCCGCCTGTCCGCTGGAGGTAGCCAGGCCCGCCACGCCCCCTTCGAGCGACGCTACGCGCTGCTCGAAGACATCCGTGGTGGGATTCATGATGCGGCTGTAAATATTCCCGAACTGTTGCAGTCCGAAGAGTGCCGCTGCGTGGGCGGAGTTTTCGAACACGAACGAGGTGCTCTGGTAAATAGGGACGGCGCGCGCCAGGCTGGCCTTGTCGGGAGTGTGGCCGGCGTGCAGGCACCGGGTAGCAAAGCCCATCTGGTGGGCAGGAACGGGTTTTTCAGCCATAGGTTTCAGGATACTATTTCAGCCGCGAGGATTTAAAATACACTAGCCTTAGATTCTGGACATGCTCATCGCCATTACCCGCGCCGTCAGCCCGGCCATCAACCGCTGTGAACTGGGATTCATCGAACGGCAGGAAATCTCGCTCGCCAAGGCCGAGGAACAACACCGGCTTTATGAAGCCTGCCTCACCGAACTGGGCGCAAGCGTAGTCTCACTGGCTGCCGAACCGGATTATCCGGATTCGGTCTTCGTGGAAGACCCGGCCGTGGTGGTGGATGAGGTGGCCGTGATGACGCGAATGGGCGCCGCTTCGCGCTGTGGCGAATCCGAATCCCTGGCGCGCGCCCTCGAGCGCTACCGGCCGCTGCGCCACTTGCGCGAGCCCGCCACGCTCGAAGGCGGCGACGTCATGCGCATCGGCCGCACGCTGTTCGTCGGGAGTTCGCATCGCTCCAATCGCGCCGGCATCGGGCAACTGTCGGCCGAGCTCGCGCCTTTCGGTTACGCCGTGGTCCCGGTGGAAGTGCGCGGCGCCCTGCACTTGAAAACCGCCTGTTGCTATGTGGGCGATGGCGTCGTTCTGGCCAATCGCGACTGGCTCGACACTGAGCCGCTGCGGAGATTCCGCATCGTCGACATTGCTCCCGAAGAGCCCCGCGCCGCCAACGTGCTCGCGATCGGCGATTCCGTGATTATGCCGCAGTGCTTCCCGCGGACCGCGGAGATTCTCGCGGGGCTCGGGAAGAAGGTGCGGCTTGTCGATGTCTCGGAGCTGATGAAGGCCGAGGCCGGAGTCACCTGTTCCAGCCTCGTCTTCGATTATTGATAGACGCCGGCTTTTTTGAAATCGCCGGCCTTGACGTAGATGAGTCCGGTCGGGCTGATGGCTTTCCCGAGCGCCGCCGACACCTGGTCCAGCGTCAGCCCGGCGACTTTGCTTTCCAGGTCCTGGTCGAACTGCATGGTCCGCCCCCAGCGCGCCCGCGATGCCAACAGCCGCGTAAGGGATCCGTCCTGCGAACGGCCCACCAGGCGTTCCTCGGCCCACGACTTTTTGGCCGCCGTCAGTTCTTCCGCCGTGAAGCCTCCCTTGATGGTGAGCGCCACTTCGTCCATGAAACTCGCTTCCACCTTGGGCGCATTCTCCGGATTGCTGATGGCAAAGGCAAGGAAGGTGGCTCCATCGTCCTTGACAGGCACGTTGATCTGCGACCCCACCCCGTAGCTCAGCCCTTCCTTGTGGCGGATGCGCGTCACCAGGCGGGCCGAGAACGTCCCGCCCAGGATGTAGTTGGCCATGATCATCGCCGGATAATCCGCGTCTTCATCCGACATCTTGAACATCTGCCCGCCTATCGACAGCGCATTCTGCTTGTCGGGCGTTTCGATCTTGACGTTTTCCGGCTCGATTTTCCGATAGGGCGAAAGGATGCGCGCGTACGGAGCCGCGCCCTTCCAGTTCCCGAAGAGCTCCTCGCCGAGTTTCTGAATCCGGGCCTGGTCGAACTGCCCCACCACCGTGAACTCGCCCTCGGCAGCGCCATAGAACTGCTGGTAAAACTTCTTCGCTTCGTCGAGCGTCACCTTTTTCAGGTCCTCGATCTCTTCGTCCACGGTTCCGACGTAGCGCACGTCGCCGCGCGGATAGATGCTGTTGATGCGCCGCTCGAATCCCTGCACCGCCAGCACCTGCGGCTCGCTGCGGCCTTCTTCGATACTGGCGATCGACTGCTGCCGCACCTGCTCGAACTCGGCTTGAGGGAACGACGGCTCGCGCAGGATCTCGGCCGCGAGTCTCAGCGCGCCCGGCAGGTTGGCTTCCACGGTCTGAATGTCCGCCGTGGCGCTGTTGACGCCTCCCGACACGCTGATCTGCGCTTTCAGCTTGTCCATCTCATCCTGGATCTGCTGCCGCGACTTGTTCTTCGTGCCGCGCATCAGCACCGCGCCGACCAGTTGCGCCACGGCCGACTTGCCGAACAACGATTTTTCATCGCCGAACCGCACCACCAGGTTCGCCACCACCGTGCCGCCCCGGTTCTTCTTGGACAGCAGCGTCACCTTCAGTCCGTTGGCCATTTTGCCGCGCGTCACGCGGCTATCGATATTGGCGTTGGAAGGGTCGAAGACTTCGCCCTGGGCCAACGCCTCGCCGCCTGCGAAGTTCTTGAAGGTCGCCGCGATCTCCGGCGTGGCGGGAATCTCGGCGCGGTCGGGCGCCTTGGTGGGGATGAATTCGCCCAGCGTGCGGTTGGATTCTTTCAGGTAGGCCTTGGCCACGCGCAAAACGTCATCGGGCGTCACCTGCTTGATGCGATCGCGCGCCAGGAACAGCATGCGCCAATCGCCCTGCGCTGCGTATTCCGTGAGCATCAGCGCCACATACTGCGAATTGGCCATGGCCAGTTCGATGTTTTTCAGCAGCCGCGTTTTCACGCGGTCCACTTCTTCCTTGGAAGGCGGTTCTTTCACGAAGCCTTCGATGGTGTCGAGCAGGATTTTGCGCGCGTCGTCGATGGATTGGGCGGGCTGCAACTGCACCGTCGCCATGATGAAGCCTGGGTCGTGCTGTTCCGCCGAGCCCATGTTGGCCTCGACGGCCTTCTTGTTATCCACCAGGGCCTTGTAGAGCCGTCCCGAGGGAGTGTCGCCCAGCACGCCGGCCAGCACCTGCACCGGCGCGTCATCCGGGTGCGTCGCCGCCGGCGTATGGTACAACGCCATGACGTACTGCGTATCGCCCACGCGCCGCAGCGTCACGGAGCGTTCCCCGTCCTGCGCCGGTTCCACCGTGTAGGTGGCTTGCAGCTTGCGTTCCGGCCGTGGGATTTTTCCGAAGTCTTCGACAATCCACGCCAGCGCCTTGGCTTCGTCGAACTTCCCGGCCACCAGCAGCAGCGCGTTGTCCGGCTGATAGTATTTCTTGTAAAAGGCCGCCAGGTTCTCGATCGGCACCTTTTCGATGTCCGACTTGCTCCCGATCACCGGGTGCCCGTAAGCGTGCCAGATATAAGCGCTTTCCATCACCCGCTCGGACAGAATGTTGCCCGGGTCGTTCTCGCCCATCTCGAATTCGTTGCGCACCACCGTCATTTCCTTGTCCAACAGGGCCTTCTCGATGCGCGTGTGAATCATCCGGTCAGCTTCCAGTTCCAGGGCCCACTTCAAATTCTCATCGGTCGAGCTGACCGTCTCGAAGTAGTTGGTGCGGTCGTAATCCGTGGTGCCGTTAAATTGCGCGCCGTGGTCCGTGATCTCTTTCTTGATGTTGGCGCGCGTGCTGGTCTGGATGAAATTCATGTGCTCCAGAAGGTGCGCCATGCCGGTCTCGCCATACCCTTCGAACCGCGACCCCACCAGGTATGTGATATTGACCGTCACCTTGGGCTGCGAGGCATCCGGGAACAAGAGGAAGTGCAAGCCGTTGGGCAGGGAGTACTCGGTGATCCCTTCCACCTTGGTCACCATTTGAACGCCTTGCGGCAAGGATTGCGAATACGCCGCGGCCGCCAGCAGCAGCCCGGCAATCAAACCTATAGATCTAAATCGCGCGTGACGAAACATAAGAGACCTTTCAGGCAATTTTCCCGGATTATAGCAGGACGCAGGAGCAGCCAGGACGTCACGAAAAAGGCCTGCTCAAAACGAAAAGGGCGCTTCCCCTGCGGGAGAGGAAGCGCCCCGAACCCTGCCGGTCGGCGCCGGCTTATACCTGGAACGAACTGCCGCAGCCGCACGTGGACTTCACCTGGGGGTTGTTGAACTTGAAGCCGGAACCCTCCAGGGTTTCCACGAAGTCAACTTCCGCGCCGTCCAGATAAAGCAGGCTGGCCTGGTCGATGAAGACCTTCAAGTCACCGAAGTTGTACGTCTTATCCAGCATATTCGGCGTGTTTTCGAAAGCCATCGAATAGCTGAACCCGGAGCAGCCGCCGCCCACCACCGCGATGCGCAGTCCCGCCGGGGCCGGCTCCTGCGATGACATGATCTCCTTGACCTTGCTGACCGCTTTTTCCGTTATTTGCACCATGCGTCTTATACTCCTCAAAACCGAGTCTGTACCCGATCCCATTATACAAACAGGACCGGATAAGTCCACAGCATACTCTCTTGGATGCGATTTGCGGCCTGCGGGTCGCGAAAAAACCGGCCTGAACCGCGGGGATGCCTTTCGGACTGCCTTCTGGCAGAATGGTAAGCGAAACAGCAGGTAACTGAAACCCGGACTCGACGGGGAACGTCCGAATCGGTGTATGGGAACACTGACCGGCGCTCTCACACTCCCGGGGTTCGGTAGCGAAGTTGCGGCGAAATTCAGAGTGGACTACCAGAACACCTCGGAAGGCGCCTTGGTCGGCAGAGCCCAGGCGGGCGACGAAGCCGCATTCCGCGAAATCGTGGAACATTACCAGTCCAAGGTATTTGCCATTATCCACGGCATCGTCCGCCAGCGCAACGACGTGGAAGATATTGCCCAGCAAGTGTTTGCAAAGGTTTACCTGTCTCTGCGCAGTTTTGATTTCCGCAGCTCCCTGATCACCTGGATCTATAAAATCACGGTCAACGAGTGCTTCGATTACCTCCGCAAGCGGAAAGTGCGCAAGCTGGTTTATGAAAGCGACCTCAGTGAAGACGAGGTCCGGCGTGTCGAAAACACCGAGCCGAGCGTCAACCGCCAGGTTTCCGCGGATACCGATCTGGCGCGCCGCGATTACGTCCAGAAGCTCCTTAGCCGGGTTTCGGAAGAGGATCGTATGTTGTTGATGCTGAAAGAAGTTGAAGGCTTTTCCGTGGAGGAGCTAGCGGAAAAGACCGGGATGAACGAGAACACCATTAAGGTAAAGCTGTTTCGTGCGCGGCAAAGGCTGGTGAAAGCGGCCCAGCGGCTGGACCGCGCTCCCGGTCTGGTGACCGGCTGAAGTTTGGGTTCCCCAAGCGGGCGGCAGACCCGCAACGGGGCAGGTTTTTGGCGTGGTGGTACACACTGAGTCAAGGGAAGAAGCCTATGCACGCGGTAATCGTAGAAAGTCTCGAGGAGTTCCTCTCCGGTTCGCTCGATCCGGCCGCTCTTCGGGAATTCGAGGCGCACCTGGCAACCTGTTCCTCTTGCCGGGAAGAAGTCGGCGCCATGCAGGATCTATCCGGGATGTTCGTTTCTCTGCGGCCGCCCGAGGTGTTCGAGCCCGCTCCGGGCTTCTACACCCGCGTCGTCGAGCAGGTGGGCCGGAGCAAGCCGGCGCCCTGGTTTGCGGGACTGTTGGGTTTCGACATGGTCTTCGGCCGCCGCCTGGTTTTCGCATCGCTGCTCTTGATGGCGGTGATGGGCAGCTACCTGGTGACGCACGAGGCCGGCGTTCAGGTTGGTCCTTCGCCGGAAGCCATCCTGGCGCAGCAAAACGCGCCGGCGTTTGAAACGGCGCGCGCCGAAGACAATATGCTGGTCACTTTGACGGCCTATGAGCAGTAGCCCCGGCATTCTGGAACGGGCGGCCTTCGGCCGCGCGTGGAACCCCCGGCTGGTGGCCGGCATCAGCCTTGCGCTGGTGTTCCTGTGTGGCGCCCTGGCCGGCGCCCTCATCATGGATTTCGGTGTCCATAACCGGCTCCGCCCGCCCAGTTTCGAAACCGCTCAGGGCCAGGCTCTCTACTTTGACCGCCTGCAAAGAGAGCTCGACCTCACGCCGGCGCAATCCGATCAGGTTAAATCCATCCTCAACGATTTCTGGCAGTATTACCGCACCGTGCTCAGCGAAGGCCGCGGCCGTATCGAGCAGGTTCTCACCCCGGAACAGCGCCAGAAATTCGCCCGCCTGCTGCAGGAACAAAAGCGTTAGCCCCGCCGCGCCACCGGGCCCGGTATCCTGCCCCCCGGCCAATGGTTGACATCGCCCTCTCCCGCGAGGAAAATGGATCTGCCATGTCGCGTAATTTTCATTACCTTTTCGCACTCGCGGCTCTCGCCAGCATGCTGACCGGCTGCACGCCCAGCGCACCGAAAATCGTGACGTACGAAATGGGACGCCGCGTGAGCGTCGGGCACCTGGTTTATACCGTCTTCGAGACCCAATGGCTCACCCAACTGGGCAGCGGCGCCAGCGTGCGGATCCCCGAGCACCGCTTCTTTCTGATTCGCTTGAGCGCGGTCAACGGCGGCAGCGAGTCGATGGCCATTCCCAACCTGACCATCGAAGACGATCAGGGTAACTCGTACGATGAGCTGTCTAACGGCGAAGGCGTATCCCAGTGGGTCGGCTACCTCCGTCAGGCCAAGCCGGCCGAGTCTATCGACGGCAACATCGTTTTCGACGTGGCGCCCCGTCATTACAAACTGCGCGTCTTCGATGAGACCGGAGACCACGCGGCGTTGATCGATATTCCACTCAATTTCAATGCCGAGACGCCCGAAGCGCCCTTGCCTGTCCCGTCCAAGCAGGGCGCCATTTCGCCTCCGGCTTCACCTGGAAAGAAGTGAGAATCCGCATTCCGGCCTGAGCAGCCGCCGCGCATCCGAACTAGAATCGAAGTAGTATGCTGGTTGCCGCGGTCTGTCTGTTGCTCCTGCAAACCCCCGATTTCAGCGCCGAGGGCCTGAAGGCCCTGGAAAGCGGCAAGTACGAAGCCGCCGCCGATGCCTTCACCAAAGCCATCGCGGCCGATCCGGCCGATTACTTCGCCCATTTCAATCTCGGCATAGCTTACAGCATGCTGCACCGTGATGCCGAAGGTCTGGCCGAATACCGCAAGACCCTGGAACTCAAGCCGGCGCTTTTTGAAGCCGAGCTCAACGCCGGCATTCTGCTGATGCGCCAGAAGAACCCGGCCGAAGCCCTCCCGCTTTTTGAAGACGCTGTTTCACAGAAGCCGGCCGAATTCCGAGCGCGTTATTACCTGGCCGAAGCCCAGCTCCAGACCGGCGCGCCCGAAAAGGCCGCCGAAAACTACCGCGCGGCCCTGGCCACGGACCCGAAGTCCGCCGCCGCGGAATTGGGCTGGGCGCACGCGCTGGCGCACCAGGGGAACCTGGCCGATGCCGCCACGCATTTCCGCCAGGCCGTTCAGCTCGATCCCCGCTATCACGATTCGCTGCTCGAATTGGCGCAGCTCTACGAAGAAGGCCACCAGCTCTCGGCCGCCATCGCCATCTTCCGCGAGTTCCCGGATAACGCCGCGGTGGAAAAGCACCTGGGCGAGTTGCTGGTGGCCAACCAGCAATACGCCGACGCCATACCGCAGCTTGAGCGGCAATACCAAAAGAGCCCCACCGCCGAGAATCGCGTAGTGCTGGCGGTGGCTTACCTGTGTACGGAGCAATTCGACAAGGCGCTGCCGCTGCTCGAAAAAGCCGCCGCCGAAGAGCCCTCCAATTACGACGTGCACATGATGTACGCGCGGGCCCTGCGCGACCGGAAGCAGTACGCCGCCGCCGCGGCCCAGTTCAACCAGGCCGCCCGGCTGAAACCGGAGGAAGCCAAGACCTGGACCGAACTCGGCGGAATGCTCTACCTGGCCCACGACTTCCAACATTCCCTGGAGGCCTTCGACCGCGCCCACCAGTTGGGCGACGATACTCCCGGGACCTGGTTCCTGCGCGCCCTCATGCTGGATAGCTTGAGACAGCTGAAGCCCGCGCTCGAAGCCTACCAGCGCTTTCTGGCACTGAGCGTTGGCAAGAGCCCCGACCAGGAATTCCAGGCGCGCCAGCGGTTACGATTACTACAAAGAGAGCTGGAGAAGAATTGATGCGGATTGGTTTCCCGGCGGCCGCCCTGGCGTTGCTCCTGGTCCCGGGCGGTGTTGCGCGCGCGGACCTCAAGCGCGCCATGGCCGAACCCAACCTGGAAAAGCGTTCCGGCTTGGCCCTGGAGAACGCCGCCTCGGCGCTCAAGGCGGCCCGCGAGGCGTACGACAAGAACGATCCCGATCTCGCGGCCAAATACGCCGCCGAAATCCAGGAATCCGTCGACCTGGCCTACGATTCGCTGGTCCAAAGCGGCAAGAATCCGCGCAACAGCTCCTGGTGCAAGAAGGCTGAAATTTCCACCCGCGATCTCGCGCGCAGACTCGAATCGTTCCAGGAACAGATGAGCTACACCGACCGCCCCATGCTCGACGCGGTCAAGGCCGAGGTCCAGAAAGTGCATGACGATCTTTTGATGGGCGTGATGGAAGGCCGGAAGAAGAAAAAATGAAGCTCCTGATGATATACCTGATGCTGGCTGCGCCGGCCGCGCCGCAGCACGACTTCCTCAACAGCAGCGAAGTGCAGCAGGTCCGCGAGGCCCAGGAACCCAACCTGCGCCTCAAGCTCTACGCCGATTTCTCCAAGGCGCGCATCGATCTGGTCAAGAACCTCCTCGGCAAAGACAAGCCCGGCCGTTCCGTCATGATCCACGACGTGCTGGAGGAATACTGCAAGATCCTCGACGCCATCGACACCGTCGCCGACGACGCCATCGCCCGTCACGTCGACGTTCAGGCCGGCCTCGGCGCCGTGGCGGCCATCGAAAAGGATATGCTGCCGCTCCTCCAGAACTTTCAAGACAGCAAGCCGAAAGACCTGGACCGTTACGATTTCGTCCTGCAACAGGCCATCGAAACCACTACCGACAGCCTCGACGCCGCCCAGGAAGACCTGGGCAAGCGCACCGAAGAGGTGAAGTCGCGGGTCGACCAGGAAAAGCGGGAACGCATGGAGTCCATGAGCCCGGTGGAACGGGAAGCCAAGCAGGCGGCGGACCAGAAGGCCGCGGAGAAACAAGCCGCAGACGAGCAAAAACAGAAGAAGGCTCCCACGCTTTACCGCCCCGGCGAAAAGAAGGATACCGGCAGCGGCAAGCAGTAGCCCTGGGACCAGCCTCTCCAGGAGGCCGGTCCCACTAAACCAAAACTATTCGTACCGCAGAGCCACAATCGGGTCGATGCGCATGGCTCGCCGCGCGGGGACGTAGATCGCCAGCGCCATCGCGGCGAGCAGCGCCAGCGGGATTCCGACAAACGTAGCCGGGTCGCTGGCCGTGATGCCGTAGATCAGGTCTTGCGCATAGCGGGCCAGCAAGTACGCCAGGGGAATCCCCACCGCCAGACCGGTCGCCGCGGTCGTCATCCCGCGCAGGAATAACATCCGCAGCACTCCGCCACGCGGCGCGCCCAGCGCCATCCGGATTCCGATGTCGCGAGTCTGTTCGGACACCATGTACGACATCACGCCATAGACTCCCACCGACGCCAACGCCAGGGCCAGCACGCCGAAGATTCCCATGAAGACTTCCACGTAGTTCAATCCGATGGCGCTGTCGTGCAGCGACTTCTCCAGCGTCTGCATGTTGCTCACGGGTAGCTCGGGGTCGATCGAGCGGATGGCCGCCGTCACCGACGGTGCCAGTTGCAGCGGGTCGCCCGCCGTCCGCACTCCGACGTCCATCCACAATCCCGGTGCCTGCTGGTACGGAACAAACATCATGCGCCGCGGTTCCCGGTTGTAGGGGTTGTGCACGATATCGCTCACCACGCCGACAATCGTGATCCACGCCTCCTTGGAATCCGCCTTGCCCATCTTGACGTGATGGCCGATCGGAGATTCGCCTTTCCACCAGCGGTCGACCAGGCTCTGGTTGATCACCGCCACGTGCGGCGCATCCGGCCCGTCCGACTCCCTCAACAGGCGCCCGGCGCGCAAAGCTACGTGCAGCGTGTCGAAGTACTTCGAGCTGGTTAGTTGGTACATCGCCACCGGCGGATTCTCAGGTTCCACCGCCCGGCCTTCGATCATGAAGAAACGGTTGTTGGAATGATTGGAATACGGCAGCGCCGTCACGGCTATCGCCGAGCGAACTCCCGGTACAGCTTCGATGCGGCGCAGCGCTTCGTGATAAAAGCCGGCTATCTGGTACGGTTCAGGGTACCTGGTATCGGTCAGTCCCAGCCTTAGGGTCAACAGGCTGTTCGGCTCCAGGTTTTCGCCGGAAACCATCAGCGTATGGAAGCCGCGCATCATCAGGCCGGCGCCCACCAGCAGCACCACCGCCAATGCCATCTCCGCCGAAACCAGAATGCTGCGCAAGCGGTGATGGGCCCGCGTGCCGGAGCCTCCGCGGCCGCCTTCCTTTAGCGCATCGGTGAGATTGGGCCGCGAATTCTGCCACGCCGGCGCCAGGCCGGCCAGGATGCCGCTCGACAGCGCGGCTGCCAGAGTGAAGGCCAGCGCCCGCCCATCCAGGCGCATTTCCTTCCATCCCTCAATGTAGCGCTCGATCTCCGGCGGCATCCCGGCGCGGATCAGGCCGATTCCCCAGTTCGCCACCAGCAGTCCCAGGGCCGCTCCCGCCAGCGCCAGCAGAACGCTCTCCGTCACCAGTTGCGTCACGATGCGGCTGCGTCCCGCCCCCAATGCGGTTCGCACGGCAACCTCACGCAACCGTCCGGTGGCGCGCGCGAACTGCAGGTTCGCCACGTTGACGCATGCGATCAGGAGCACGAAACAGACCGAGACCAGCATCATGATCAGGTACTCGTTGGTTTCCCGCTCCACGATAAACCGGTGCGCCGGCCACAGCGCAAAATGGCGGTTCTTGTTGGTGTCCGGGTAGGCTTGCTTCAACCGCGTGGCAATGCCTTCCAGTTCCGTTTGCGCCTGCTCCACCGTGCGGCCCGGCTTGAGCCGCGCTACGGTTACGATCGATTGTGAGCTCCGCGAAGTGCGCTCTGCGGGCGTCAACGCCATGGGCGTCCACAGGTCCGTGCCCAGCGGGAAAGCAAATTTGGGAGGCATTACCCCGATCACCGTGTAATTCTGATCGTCCAGCCGGATGGTCTTGCCGAGGATGTGGGGGTCGCCCGCGAACCGGTTGCGCCACAGCGCGTCGCCGAAGATCACTTCGCGCTCGCGGCCCGGCTGGTCTTCGCCCGCTTGAAGCGCGCGCCCCAGCGCCGGCTGCACCTGCATCACGTCGAAGAAATTCGCGTTCACCAGGGCCTGCTCCGCGCGCTCCGGCTCGCCTCCCGTGCTGACGATGTTGGCCAGCCCGTATTCCCAACTCGCCACGCTCTCGAGGGTCGCGCTCTGCCGCCGTACGTCCTCGATATCGGCCGGCGTGGCGAAATTGAAGTCGTTCGGATCGTCCGCCCGCTGCCCCAGCATCACCATGGTCTCCAGATGCGGCAGCGGTATGGGCTTCCACAGCAGCGCATCGGCGGAGCTATAAACCGCGGTGGTCGCGCCGATTCCCAGAGCCAGCGTCACGATGGCGGTGAGCGAGAAGCCCGGCGCCTTCCACAACATGCGCGCGCCGTAGCGAACGTCGTTCCACAGAGTCATGGGTACCTCAGTCTCTACCCACTACGAAAACCGTAGGCGATTTGTTGCAGATTTAGAGCGCGGCCTGCTCGTGTTCTTCCAGTTGTAACGTGATGGAGCCAATGGCGAATTGCATGCGCACGCGGATCTCGACGGCAGCTTCCGCGGCCGTCGGTCAGCCAGATGTGGAGGTGCGAGATCCAGTTCTGTTCACGTTGTTTGCGGCGCCCGACAGTTCCCTATTCCGACCGCAGGGCCTCCATCGGATCGACGGAGGCAGCTCGGCGCGCCGGCAGGAATGCGGCGATGACGGCTGCAGCCAGAAAAAGAGTGGCAACCATCAGCATGACCGACGGATCCACCGCCTGCACTCCGTAGAGCAACTTCTGGATGACGCGGCCAGCCAGAAGGCTGGCGACTAAGCCAGCCCCCAGGCCACCAAAGACGGGAGCTCCGGCTTCACCCAGGGTGAGCGCGTAGATCTTGCTGCGGGTGGCGCCAAGGGCCATGCGTACGCCGATTTCCTGCTTGCGCGTGGCGGTGGAGTAGCTCAAAACGCCATAGATGCCGAGCATGGCGAGCAGCAGGGCTGCGATTCCAAAGGACATCAAAATCGTAGTTTGAAAACGCTCCGTCGCAAGGGAGTCATTCAACTGGGAGTCCAGGGATTTGACCCGGGCGATGGTGATATCCGGAGCGTACTTCCAAATCGCCTGGCGCATGCTCGCCACCAGGGCATCGGCAGGCTGCATGCTCCGCACCGTGAAGTACGTAGCGTAAGGCGGCCGGTCCTGGTAGTGCAGATATGCCATCCTGGCGGGTGGGGCCTTGAGCGAAGTGTTGCGGGAATCGGCGACGATGCCGATGACCGTAAAGGTTTTGCCCTGGATCAGGATTTGGGCGCCGATCGGGCTTTCGCTTTGCCAGAGGGCGTTGGCTTCTCCCTCAGAGAGAACGGCACTGTGCAGGTTCCTGTCGCGCTCTTCGAAAAAGCGCCCGGCCACGAGCCTTTCGCGCATGCTCTCAAAATACCCGGGGCTGGCCCAGCGCAGATTGATGAGCGGCGTTTCCTGGTTTGGCCGGTCCGCCCGGCGGAGGTAGTCGATCCAGGATTCTCCTTCGAGAGGCATGGTGCTCACCAGACCGGCCGACTGGACGCCCGAAATTTCCCGCAGGTTCCGCAGGACGGCATCGTCGAAAGCCGTGCGGCTCTGATCCGTAGCGTAGGTCTTGGCCGGCAGGCTGACTTCGGCGATGGCCACGTGTCCGGCTTCAAATCCCTTGTCCTGATGAAGCAGATGAAGCAAGCTCTTCGCGAAGAGACCGGTTACCAGCAGGAGCACCGTGCACCCGAACACCTGCAAGCCAATCAGCAGAGACCGAAGCCGGCGGCTCTGCCTGTTCCCCAGCGTGCGGCTGCCCTGTTGCAGCGAGGTCTGGGAATCGGCGCGAAAGAGCCTGAGTGCCGGCAAGACGCCGAACAGCACGCTCGAACCGAAAGTCAGAACCACGGAGAAGAGGAGCACGGTCACGTTGAGATGAACCTCGGACAGGCGCGGGAGGTCCACCGGCGAAGAGCGGCGAAAAAGGCTCAGGGCCGCGGCGGCCAGGCCGACGCCTGCCGCCCCGCCCAGGAAGGCCAGCACCAGGTTTTCCGCCAGCGAGTTCCAGACCAGCCGCCACTTTGCGGCGCCGAGCGCACTGCGTATGGCGGCCTCGCGGTGGCGCGAAAGGGCGCGTCCGAGCTGGGCATTCGCCAGATTCAGGCAAGCGATGAGCATGAGCCCGATCACGGCGGCCATGAGGAGCCACAAGCCGGTCTTGGACTCGCCCACCACCGCTTCTTGCATGGGCTGCACGGAAGCCAGCAGCGCGCCGGGCCGGTTGTCCCTCTGATCGGCAGGCATCGCCTGCACCACCTGGGCCTGGATCGAATTCAGTTGCGCCTCCGCCTGCCGTATGCCGACCCCCGGCTTGAGGCGCGCCAGGGCGATCCAGTTGCCGTAGTCGCCGTCCCAGCCATAATCGTCCGGGTTGATGGCTGCTGCAACAAAAAGAGCCGGCTCAGGCACGCTGCTGGCGGGCTGCGTGGAGTGAAATGCGCGGAGGGCATTCCGGTTCGGGAAATGGAAGCCGGCGGCCAAGACTCCGATGATTTCGCGAGGAGTATCGGCGAGGCGTACGGACTTGCCGACTACTTGCGGGTCGCCATGAAAGAGGCTCTGCCAGAGCCCATAGGACAGAATGGCGACATTCTCATGGCCTTCCACGCCATCTTCCGGGAGGAAGCCGCGACCGAGCAGCGGTGTCACCTGGAGGACATCGAACAGCTCCGGAGATGCGGTGACCGTCCCGACCAGGTGCGGGTGTTCCGTGCCGAGGGTTAAGCCGCCGGCTCCCTGGCGGACGAGGGCTAAGCCGCTGAACGCCGTCATCCGTTTACGCCAGAGATCCACGTGGCGTGGATTGGGTCCGACGGGATCCGGCGACAGGAACCGGACGCGCTCCCAGGCAACCACCAGGCTTCCGCTATCGCGATAGGCGAGAGGCTGCAGGACGACCGAATCGACGATGGTGAAAACGGCCGTACTGGCGCCGATGCCCAGAGCCAGTGTAAACACTGCGGTGGCCGCGAATCCGGGGCTCCTGCGCAGCACTCGCAGAGCATGGCGGATGTCCTGAATGAAGATGCCCCAACCAGTCCAGCCCCACATATGGCGTACCTCCTCCTTCGTCAAAGTCACATTCCCGAAGGCGCGATTCGTTTGGCAGAACGCTGGCAGATATTCTACCCGAACTCTTGCCTGCTGGGTGGGAGGACTATCGGGAAAATGGTTAGCAGGAGGGACGGACCTCCAAGCGCGCCGCGCTGTCTACCGATAGGGTTTAAACGGCCCCCCGCTCAAATCAAAGCGCGCCCTACTCGTGCTTTTCCAGTTGCAACGTGATAGAGCCGATCGCGAATTGCATGCGCACGCGGATCTGCACGGGCAGCTTGCGGCGGTCGTCGGTGAGCCAGATGTAAAGGTGCGCGGAGCGGCGGTACAGCACGTTCTCGAACAGGTACGCCTCATAGCGAATCGTCTTGAAAACGCCTTCGGGCGTCTTGATGTCTTCGCGTTGCTGGGCTTCCACTTTGGCCATCACGCTCTTCTTGCCGTCGGAAATCGGGATCTGGGTGCTCTGGCCGGGCTCCAGATTCAACGTCCGCAGAAAGTAGAGGCCGCCGGCGACGTCGTGCGTACAAGCCGGAATCTCGGTTTCGCGCGCCAGAAACACGGCATTCTTGGCGCGGTCCCGCTCCAGGTAGTCGGCTTTGTGGTTGGCGTAGTCGAAGGTGATCTTGGTTTCGCGGTCGCGGCTTCCTTCGTGCGTGCTCATCTGCGCCGCTTGAGCGCAAACGGCCTGGCTCAGATTGGCGCTGTAATCGTCGTCCACCTTATAGAGTTTGGAAACCAGCCCGGTGGATTCCAGGTGCAGGTTCACCTGCCACCCGCGATTGGGCGCCGGGAGCCATTGAATCTTGGCTTTTCCGGCTGTAATCAGCCGCCATTCGATGTTGTAGTAGAGCGTTTCCTTGTCGGGAAGGCCGTTATTCTGTGCCAGTGCCGGAGACAAACAGACCAGGAGCGCCCATAGCGGCTTCGATGTCATGGAAAGGCCAGTGTCGCAGAAGTGGCCCGGGTGGCGCAAATCGCGCCGGAACATTTCGTCCGGTTTGTGCGTCCTGGTGTTGAGATAATACAGCTTATGCCATCCGGCACTTTCTTTCGGCGACCGGCGGTTCTTCTGGCGCTGTGCCTCATCTCGGTGGGCGCGGTAGTAACGCTGTTGGGGCGGCTGGCCACCGGACCTTCGGCTGTTCCGAAATCCGTTGAGATCTCGAACGAGCCCGGCGCCAAGGCCTATCCCGTCTTCTCGCCGGACGGCGCGCGACTGGCCTACAGCGCCCGCGGCACGTCCTCGAAGGACGATGTCTTTCACGTGATGGTGCGCGATATTCCCAAGGGCCAGCCGCTGCAATTGACTCGTTCGGCGGGCAACGACATCAGCCCGGCCTGGTCGCCCGACGGCGCCCGTATCGCCTTTGTGCGCGTGGAAGACCAGGGCGCGGCTTGCGTGGTGATCTCGACGGCATCGCCCGCCGACGAACGCAAATTCCCGGGATGCGCCGCTCCCGGCGACGAAACGCAGCCCTTCCCGGCCGTTTCCTGGATGCACGACGGCCGCTCGCTGGTGGTGGTCGAAACAGCCGAAAAGCAGCCCGCCTCGCTCGCCGTCCTGACTCTCGATACCGGCGCCATCCACGCCATCACCCATCCGCCAGCCGGCACCGACGGCGATTCCACGCCCGTGGTATCGCCCGATGGCAACACCATCGCCTTCGTACGCGGCACCATCTCCGGCGGCGCCGATATTTTTCTCTGCGACCTCACCGGCGCCAATCCGCGCCGCCTGACTTTCGACGACCACGCCATTCGCGGCATCACCTGGACGCGCGACGGCCAGGACCTCATGTACACGGGCGACCGCGCCGGCGGTTGGAAAGTCTGGCGCGTGCCGGCCTATGGCGGCAGCCCTCGCGACCTCATCATCGCCGGCCGCGACGCTTCCTATGTCACAGCCGCGCCGGCCGGCAACCGCCTGGTTTATACCGTGAGCCCCACCGTCTCCTCCATCTGGCGCGGCGCGTTGGGCAAGCGCGACGCTGCCGGCGAGGACCATCCCGTCATCCGCTCCTCCGGCCGTGAATCCTGCCCCCGCTATTCGCCCGACGGCAAAAAGATCGCCGACATTTCCGACCAGACGGGCCACGACGAAATCTGGCTCTGCGACGCCGATGGCAACAATCGCGTCCAGGTGACCCACCTCAACGGTCCGGACCTGGCGCGCGTGCGCTGGTCGCCAGACGGCAAACTGCTCATCTTCGACGCCTCCGGTGATCGCGGCGTCGAACTCTACACCGTGCCCGCCGCGCCCGGGGGCAAACCCACCAACGTGCAGATCGACGCCATCAACGGCTCCTTTTCGCACGACGGCAAGACTATTTACTTCCAGTCGACGCGCGGCCAGATCTGGAAGGCCGCGCTCAATGGCGGCAGCCCCACCCTGCTTTCAAACCGGCAAGGCACCGCGCAGCCGGTGGAATCCGCCGATGGCAAGTACATCTACTTTCGCAGTCGCCGCAGCTTTTGGCGCATCCCGGTGGCGGGCGGTGAAGAGGAGGAAGCCATCATCCCCGAGCACGACCTCGCGTGGTCCACCACCATTCAGCCGGTCCGTGACGGCGTTTATTACCTGGAGTTGGAGCGCGCCGCCCACGGCATGGCGGTTTCGTTTTTCGATTTTGCCGCCAGGCGCAGCGAAGTGGTCTTCCACATCAAGGATTCGAACTCCGGCGGATCGCCGACATTCTCGGTTTCGCCCGATGGCAAGAACGTCCTGTATCCCCGCGTGGACCAGAGCCAGACCAACCTGGTGATCGTGGAGGATTTCCGGTAGGCGAGACTGTCTCTTCACCGCAGAGACGCTGAGACGCGGAGAAGACAGAGGAATTGCCGCGCGCTTCTCTACTAATGGAGAGGAGTCGGGTAGTAACTACTTCGTTTCCATTGTTGTTTTCTCTGCGTCTCCGCGTCTGCGGTGAAGAAGCATGCCATAATGTTGCCATGAAACTTCCTGAGGGCAAATTGAAGCGCATGAAAGCGCTGGCCAACCAGCGCGGCGTCATCGCCGCGGCCGCCATGGATCAACGCGGCAGCTTGCAGAAATCCCTGGCTTCGGCGCGCGGCGTCAGTGTCAAAGAGATCACTCCCGCCATGATGGGCGAATTCAAGACGGTGGTGACGAAAGTTCTGACCCCGCACGCGAGCGCCATTCTGCTCGACCCGGAATTCGGCCTGGAGGCCAGCCACGCGCGCAGTGCCAACGCCGGCCTCCTGCTGGCTTATGAATTGAGCGGCTACGACAACACGCGGCCCGGCCGGCTTCCCGATCTGCTGCCGCACGTTTCCGCCAAGCGCATCGCCGATTGGGGCGCCGACGCGGTCAAGATTCTCATCTACTACACGCCCTATGAAGAGGCCGCCATCAACGATATCAAGCATGCTTTTGTGGAACGCATCGGCGCGGAATGCGAAACCTGGGAAATCCCGTTCTTCCTGGAATTCGTGGGCTACGATCCCAAGGGCGGCGACGAAAAAGGCCTGGAGTATGCCAAAGCCAAGCCCACGGTGGTCAAAAAAAGCATGGAGGAGTTCTCCAAGCCGCAGTACCGCGTGGACGTGTTGAAGGTGGAAGTGCCGGTGAACGCCGAGTTCGTGGAAGGCTCCAGCGTCTACGGAGGACAGAAGGCCTACACCCGCGAGGAAGCGCTCGCCCATTTCCGCGAGGCGGCGGCCCTGGCCTCGCGGCCGTTCATTTATCTGAGCGCCGGCGTGGGCAACGCCCAATTCACCGAATCGCTGAAAATGGCCGGGGAGGCCGGCACGGATTACTCGGGCGTGCTGTGCGGCCGCGCCACCTGGAAGGAAGGCATTCCAGTGTACGCCAAACAGGGCGCCAGGGGACTCGAAGAGTGGCTGCAGCGCGAAGGCGTGCGCAACATCAACGCGGTGAACGAGGCCATCCGCCCGGCCACGCCCTGGTACGCCAAGCTGGGGATGGAAGCGCCGGCCTGATTACGTGCGCGTGTAGAACGACGCCAGCGAGATAGCGGCCACGCCGCCCGCAAACATCAGCAGCATCAGAACCGTGGAGAGCTTCACCCGCGGGTCGCCGCCCTTGTATTCTTTCCAGACCAGCAGGCCGAACAGCGCCGCCAGCAGCGGAGCCGATTGAGACATCAGATCGACGGTCATCTGCGGCAGGTGGGTATCGCCTTTGGGCGTGGCCGCCACCAGAGCGGCCGTGGCTCCGAGGGCCCACAGCCCTCCGCCGATTGCGCCCATGGCGTGCTGCCGCGGGGAGCCCTTGAAGTAGTCGGGAAATTCCAGCGGATCGCCTTCAATCGGCAGATTCATGAAGAACAGGTTGAACACGAAGGTGGAGGCCACCACGGCCAGTCCGAAGAGCACCATTAACGAGAAGGGGCCCAAGCCGATCTCCCCACTCTGCGCCTTTCCGAGCAGCGCCGGAAAACATCCCATCAGAACGCCGCCGAGCGCCGCCAGAATGATTCCCTGCATCGAAGAGGGCCGCCGCGTGCTCTTGGCGGTTCCGGCGCGCGCCTGGTTCTCGTGCTGCAAAACGCCCAGCCGCGAAAAAGCCGAGCAGTCCAGAATGACCGCCAGGGCCAGCAGCGCGCAACCGCCGAAGAGGTATGCCGGGCTGACGCCGGGCCCCGTCGCGTAAGCGATGGCGGACCCGACGATGAAGGCGACGCCGAAACCCACCGGAAAAGTCAGTGCCATCCCGGCGACCGAGATGGCCGCGATCATCAGCATGTTGGCGAAATTGAAAATTACTCCGCCCAGGAACGCGAACAGCCATTGCCGCTTGCCCGCGTTCATCAGGTCGTCGTGGAAATTGAAACCGTCGAAGCCCAGGTTGCCTGTCGTGAGGGCTAGAATCAGGGCCACCGCCAGCAAGCCGAGGGCGAAGTCGAAACAGAAAAGCTCGAAGCGCCACTGGCTGGCCAGTTTGAAGAAGTTGGCCCAGGAGCCCAGGCAGACCAGGCTGAGGATCATCAAATACATCAAAGTGGTGGGACTGTGAGGCAGAATCATGATTTCATCCTGGAAACGTGAGAGTACAATGCCGCGGGTATTGCGGTCAACCCTGCATCATTGGCCCGCCTGGGCCGCGCGGTTAGCGGGCGGCATCAGGCGCG
>JBEKYE010000015.1:0-25557 GCA_049511275.1 Bryobacteraceae bacterium | reverse complement strand
CGCCACGCGAATGTAGTTGTGCGGATTGGGCGGCGCCTGCGGCGCTCCGCCGCGGCCCTGCGCGAAAAGTTGGCTTCCGGTCTCGAGGCCCAGCATCACTCCGCCACCGGCCAGCGCGCTGATTTTCAGAAAGGATCGGCGTTGCATTTGGTTCTTCTCCGGGTGCATAACTACTCCTCGTTCCGGGCCGCTGCCGCGCTCCTGGTGGAACCGCTGCCCGCCAGGTCGGCCGCCTTGTGGATCGCCTGCCGGATGCGCAGATACGTTCCGCACCGGCACAAATTCCCATTCATCGCCGAATCGATTTCCTTGTCCGTGGGTTTCGGCGTCTTGGCGAGCAGCGCCGCCGCCGACATGATTTGTCCCGCCTGGCAATAGCCGCACTGCGGGACATCGATTTCCTGCCAGGCCACTTGGCACGGATGCGTGCCGTCCGGCGAGAGACCTTCGAGCGTGGTGATTGGTTTGGCGCCCACCGCCGAGACCGGCGTCAGGCAGGCCCGCACCGCCATGCCCCCCAGGTGTACCGTACAGGCGCCGCACTGGCCGATCCCGCAGCCATACTTGGTGCCGCGCAGGTCCAGCACGTCTCGCAAAACCCACAGCAGCGGCATATCGGCCGGCGCGTCCACCGTGCTGGTATGCCCGTTCACAGTCAGCTTGAAGGCCATCTTGTCCCCTCCAGATAGAATCATTCTATACCAGTCGCCCGGCACCGGAAAGAGGGGAAAGAGCGCGCCCGCAGGCAGGATTGCCTGTCCCACAAGCGCTAGAATCGGTTGATATGGATCGGAACACCAGGAATCGCGCTGTTCGGCCTCCGGCGTTCCCTGGGACGGCGCGCATGGATTGGCGGAAAGCTGGCGGAGGCCTGATGGCCGCGGCAACCGCGAAATGGCCATGAAGCTGCGGCCCTGGGTGGTGGTGCTGCTGGTGATGCTGGCGGCCGGCCTGCTCCGCTGGCGCCTGCTGGACATGCCGCTCGAGCGCGACGAAGGCGAATACGCATACGCCGGGCAGTTGATGCTCCAAGGCATTCCACCCTATCAACTGGCCTGCAACATGAAGCTGCCGGGAACCTATGCGGCTTATGCCGCGCTCATGGCGGTCTTCGGCGAAAGCATCGCGGGCGTTCATCTGGGATTGCTGCTGGTGAACTGCGCGGCCATCCTGCTGGTTTATCTGCTGGGCAAGCGGCTTTTCGGAACCGTCCCGGGCCTGGCGGCGTGCGCGGCTTACGCCTTGCTCTCGATCGGCTCCGGGGTGCTGGGCACGCAAGCGCACGCGACGCACTTCGTGGTGCTTCCGGCCCTGGCGGGCGCGCTGCTGCTGGCGCGGCCGGCCGATTCGTGGCGGCCGGCCACGCTATGGTGGAGCGGCCTGCTGTTCGGGCTGGCCTTTGTGATGAAGCAGCAGGGCGCCCTGTTCGGAGTCTTCGGCGCGCTGTATGTGACGGCCCGGTGCTGGCGCGAAGGCCGCGGCCTGGCCGTCAAGCTGAGCGCGTTCCTGGGCGGAGCGGCTGCGCCGTTCGCGGCTACCTGCCTGCTGCTGTGGCGGGCGGGGGTCTTCCCGAAGTTCTGGTTCTGGACCTTCACCTACGCCCGCCAATATGCCGCCGAGAGCTCTCTGGACGAAGGCATTTCGGCGTTCACGGAAAACTTCCCACCCATTCTGAAACAAAACGCTCCGCTGTGGCTTCTGGCGGCGGCGGGGCTGGTGCTGGTCTGGCGGAAGCGGGAAAGCCGGGGCGCAGCGGCCTTCGCAACGTCGTTCCTGCTCTTTTCGTTTCTGGCCGTGTGCCCGGGCCTGTTCTTTCGCGAACATTATTTCGTGCTGCTGCTGCCGGCGGTGGCCTTGCTGGCGGGAGCCTCGGTGCGTCATCGCGCCATGTACTGGGTGTTCGGCGCGGCGCTGCTATTGTCGCTGGGATTGCAGCGCGAGTTCCTGTTCCGGCTCAGTCCGCTGGAGGCGTGCCGCGAACTCTACGGGCGCAATCCGTTTCCCGAAGCCATCCAGGTGGCCGATTACATCCGGGCGCACTCTGTGAAAGATGCGCGTATCGCGGTGCTGGGGTCGGAGCCGGAGATCTACTTCTACGCGCATCGCCATTCGGCGACGTCCTATATCTACATGTACGGATTGATGGAAGCGCAGCCCTACGCCCTGGTCATGCAAAACGAGATGATCCGGGAAGTGGAGGCCGTCGCGCCCGAGTACGTGGTGCAGGTTTCGGGGAACGCGTCGTGGCTGCAGGACGAGCAATCGCCGGCGGGGATTTTCACCTGGTGGTACGCGTACGCCGCGCGGCACTACCGTTTGGTGGGGATCGCCGATATTATTTCCGACGAGCAGGCGGCCGGCGGAGTGCGCACGGAGTACCGCTGGGCGGCCGCGGCGGAAACTTATCAGCCGCAGTCTTCGTACTTCCTGGGGGTTTACCGCCGCAGCGACCGGGTCACCGCAGCTTCACGCGAGACCAGTAAGCCCCCAGACGGCAGTTCCCTTCCAGCGGCGTGGTGGCGAACTGCAGGCTCCCCGCCATCCCTTTGGGAAGCGGCAGCACTTCGCCCGTGGTAACGTCCTCGAGGCCGCGCGCCTCCAGCGTGCGGCGGAGCAACATGCGGTCCGTGGCGCCGGCGCTCGCGCGGTAACTCACGCGAAATTCCACGCGGGAGTGCGGGGAATCCTGGTCGTAGCATTGGTTCGCGAGGCCAAACTCCACATCGAGAGACGCCGCTGCGCCATCGTAGGGAAGGCTTCCGGCCGCCGGGGCGTTGGCCTGGAGCCGCAGAGCGCCGGACGCCACGTTCCAGTCCGGCCGTTGCTCCCAGCCGGGCGAGGCTTCTGCCGAGTGCATGCTCCCGGCCAGGCGCCATTTGTCGTCTTCGAGCATTTCGGGTACGGGCCGCGGCGGAATCGCAAGGCGGTATAAGCGGACGGCGATTTGCGGCCGATAGAACCGCTTGCCGGCGGAACCGGTGCCGACCATAATGCGGGAGACATCGGGCGCCAGTGGATGGCTTTGATCCCCGCGATAGAGCAGCGCGAAAGTCGCCGGACCTTCGACGACCGGCGAGAGCAGGAATCCCGAGCGCGCCAGCGGAGCGATAAGGCTATAAGTATTCCAAACTCCGCCGGCTTGCACGCTAAAATCGACTTCGGGCGGCCGCAACAAAAAGTCGATCAGATGGCCGAGCGGCTGAACCTGGAGATCGATCTCCGCCCAGACGGCGCCGGCGGGTGTGGGGCCGAGTTCGATGTCCTGATCCCAGGTGACGGTGCGCTCCAGGATTTTGGCGCGGTCCACCGGCGCGGGCTCGCTGGCTTTGTGGAGAGCCAGATAATCGCCCGAGAAGCCAGCGGGCTGGTAGCGCGCGAGGAGTTCCAGCCACGCCAGATTATCGTTGGTACTGGGATAGCGGCCGTCTATCGAACCGGCGTTCAGCAGCACGAACTCGGGCGCCCGCGGGCCGGCCAGGAAACCGGCATTCAGCCGCGCCAGATAATCGTTGACGGCGGCATAGCTTTGGAAAACGGGCCGCGGCCGGTAGTCGGCGGAATTCGCCAGCAGCGTGAGGATGTCAATCGGCAGGATGTCCGCGGAGCCGGAGAGCGGCGCGATGGGGTAGGCCTCGCGCCAGCCGGCCAGCGATTTGCGCCAGTCGCGCCGCAGTTGGGCGCTTGACTGGAAGGCGCCCGGCAACCGCGCAATGGCGCTCGCTCGCGACGCGAGGTAATGATGGAGATCGCCGGCGGGGACCGTGGTCCAGGCGAAGAAGACGGTGGCGGCGGCCACCAAAGGCGCCAGCAGGCGGGACCAGAAGTGTCCCGCGAAGAGAATCAACACGAGCGATGCGGGCACCGCGAACATCAGGATGCCCGCCCAGATGTGGCCGCCATCCTGCCGGACGAAGGCCTGCTTGAAAGCCATGAAGAAATAGGCGGCCACCCAGGCCGCGCCCCCGAGCGCGATCCACCCGCGGCGGCTGCGAATGGCGACGGCGTAAATCAACGGCATAGTCAGGCAAAACAGCGCCATGGCAACCGCCTCCGGGGCCGGCCCGCCGAGCGCCATGCCCGCGCTGTACCCGGACATGGTGGCGAAAGCGCCCCGCAGATACGGCACAAAAGACGCGGCGTGCTGGCCGGCGGCGAAATAGAATGCCGCATAACAGGCGGCCAGGCCGGCTGAGATGTACGGGATGCGGCGCGCGGTCAGGATCTCATGGAGAAGCATGACGAGCCCCAGCGCCGCCACCAGCGGCAACGCCACCAGCTTGACATGCGCGCTCAGAGCGCAGGCGGGCACCAGTGTCGCGAGGCTTAACCAGCGGTAGGGCGGCCCGGTGGTTTCAAACACCACAGCATAGAGCAGGAAGGGCGCCACCATAAAAGGATTGGCCAGCGCCAGAAAACAGATGAGCCAGACCCACCGCCAGGAGCGGCGGTGGATGCGGAGCAGGGACAGGAAGGCAGCGCCGGCACTCACGCCGAGCGCCAGCACCAGGCGGCCGAACGCGAGCCACGGGTAGATGGCGGGATCTCCCCGGGGCTCTGCCAGAAAGCCCCAAGGGCCGTAGGTGAAAACCAGATCGGTGCCGCACTGCGCATGGCGCAGGAACTGCTCCGTCAAGGCGGATTCCCAGGACTGATCGAGCGAGCCCTGGCTCAAATCGAGGCGCGGCGGTGGAGGGAGAACATAAAAAACCAGCAGCAACAGAAGGATGAATGCGCTGGTGAGATAGAACTCGCGCCGCCCGATCGCTCGATCCGCCATAGTTGGTATCGGTTGATTTCTCCGTTACCGTTGGCCGATTATAACAGGGCGATCGCCGCGGGCCGTTCCGGCCGCTGGTGTGCTATGCTCCACGTGGAAACCCGTGCCGCCACCTGCCGCTCGCAGCCGATGGGAAAGCGTGACGCCGGCGATGATCGCCGTCCTGGCCGCCCTGCTGCTGTTCTGGGGGCTTGCGGATAAATATCTCTGGCAGGACGAAGCCATCATGGCGGTGCTGGCCACGCGGATGCTCCAGTTCGGGCGGCCGCTGGCGTACGACGGAGTCAACCTCCTCACCACCGACACCTTTGCGGCGGAAGACGAACAGACCATCGACCAGCGCACCACCGGCCCGCAAGCGGCCGTGGATTATCACGTGCGCCGCGGCGACTTCAAGCCGGACTTCGCCTGGAAGTGGCAGCCCTGGGGACAGTTCGTGGTGGCCGCCGCCGGCCTGAAACTGCTGGGTCACACCACGCTGGGCGCGCGGCTCCCCTTTGCTCTGGCCGGCTTGGCGGCCGTGGTGCTGCTGTTCCGCTTCGTGCGGCGGCGTTTCGACAGCCTCCTGATGGCTGCTCTCGCGGCCCTGCTCCTGGTCACTAACGCTTACTGGATCCTGCACGCGCGCCAATGCCGGTATTATTCGATTTCCAGTCTTTTTCTGGTGCTGGCGCTCATGGCCTATGCGCGCTGGCAATCCGGCAGCCGTTTCGGAGCGGCGGCGTTTATGGCCGCCGCGTGGTGCTGGTTCCAGGTGGATTACGGTACGGTGTGGCCGGTCCTGGCGGTCCTGTTCCTGGATGCGTTCCTGGCCGCGCCGCGCCGCTGGCGGCAGACCGCGCTGGTAGGCGTGGTATTGTCCGCGGCCATCGCGCCCTTCGCCTGGTATTACGAGTTATGGAACCGGCGCGCCGTTCAGGAGGGGTCGTGGACCGACCGCGCGCTGGAGAACCTCTTCAACATGAATGAGTACGTGGCGCCCGCCGTAGTGGTGCTGGCGGCGCTGGCGCTGCTCGCCTGGCGTTGGAAACGGTTGCCGTCACTCGAGCGGCGGCTCGTGGCGGTTTCGATTGGCATCTCGCTCGCGCTTGTAGTATGGGTGCCCAGCGTGGCTCCGGCGGCCTTCCTGCGGTATGTGATCATCGCCGCGCCCGCCGCCGCGCTGGTGGCCGCGTGGCTGCTGGTCAGCGCGGCCGGACGGCGTGTCGCCATCGCCTGTCTGGGAGCAGCGGTACTGGCGCTCACGCCTTGGGTGAGCCTCCCGCTGCACGCCGTTGTGCCGTCGCCGGATTGGTACAACGGGAATCCCTGGTGGCGATCCGAACTTTCGGTCTTGGCCAGGGAAGTGTTCGGCCACCGCCCGGACCCCAACCGTCTGGTCGTCGACTGGCTCCGTCGGAACGCCGCGCCGTCGGACGAGATCCTGATCAACTATGAAGATGCGCCCCTGATGTTCTATCTCCCCAACCCCATCCGCGGGGGCATTGCGGCCTTCCGCGTGGAAGACGACTCCAAAACGCCGCCCCGATTCCTGGTGCTGCGCAGGTCGGTGGGCTTCGTACACTGGCCGGTGTTTCTGCGCGAGGCGGGCCGATATCACTGGATACCCGTGGGGCTGAAAGCGCCCGACGTGATGTGGGGGAACAATCCCGACCCGATGGCGCAGGGGGAATACGCCGGCAAGCCTCCAGACCTGGTGATCGCCCGCCGGGTCGATGAAGGAAAGTAGCAGGACTTACAGCTTCGCATTCACCTGCGCCATCACCCACTCGGTTTCGAGCGCGGTCTCCCCGCTCGAGCGCGGCGGGCGGCCTTCCAACACCGCGCGGGCAAAATCTTCGATGCAAGGGTAGTGCAGGTTGGCGGCCGCCGGCACTTCTTCGGTTCCCCCGGGATACACCAGCGCCGGCGAGTTCAGCGGCGTGAGATCCATCTCGCCTTCGGTGCCTCGGATGCGGAACTCGTCGCGCGCCACCCGCGAATGCCAGCGCACGTCCACCAGGCTGCGCACACCCGACGCGTGCTCGGTCATGGCCGTGGCATTGTCTTCCACCGCGATGGGATGCACCAAAGTAGAACGGTATCCCGTGGCTCGCGCCGGCCGGCCGAACAGGTAATTCATAAGGTCGATGCGGTGGCAGGCGATATCGTACAGCGGGCCGCCGCCGGCCTTGGCCGGATCGAGCAGCCACTCCCGCGCCGCGCCCGCCGGGTAGAACCAGTCGTGACACGTGGCTTCGGCGAAAACCGGACGCCCGATGGTGCCGGCAGCCAGCAGTGCGCGCGCCCGCTCCACTTTCGGATACATGCGGCGGTAGTAAGAGATGCCCAGCGTGCGGCCGGTTTCTTCGGCGGCTTGCTGCATGGTCAGGGCTTGCTGGTAGTCCATGGCCATGGGCTTCTCGCACAAGACGTGCCGGCCGGCGCGCAGAGCGGCGATGGTATGCGCGGCGTGCACAAAAACAGGCGTGGCGATGTAAACCGCTTCGGCCGGGCAGGCAGCCAGTGCAGTTTCCAGACTCTCCCAACCGGGGACGCCGTAAGGCGCGGCCTTGGCTGGGTCACGCGTCACGATTCCCGCCAAACGGCTGTGCGGTTCCGCCAGGATCGCGGGCAAGACACGCTTGGTCGAGATGTCGCCGATGCCTACGACCAGCCAGGTAACCGCCATAGGCTCCATCATAGCTGCCGGGTTCCATTGTGGGGCAGACCCCCTGGTCTGCAGCCGGCCCCCCGGCCGGCTTTTCGCGAGTGGCAAGCACTTGGTTCTTCGAGCGAACAGCGGGTCCAGGGGGACCCGCGCAGACCTGGGGGTCTGCCCACTAATCGCCACTTGACATCTCGCCGCCCCATCCATCACCCTAGCCTTTATGCCTATCCTGCAGGTCATCGTCCTCGGCGTGGTCCAGGGCCTGACGGAGTTCTTACCCATCTCCAGCACCGCTCACCTCTATCTCACTTCCTGGCTGCTCGGCTGGAATACCGAAGGGCTGAACTTCGATATCATGCTGCACCTGGGCACGCTGGTTGCGGTCCTGCTCTATTTTCTGCGCGACTGGCTGCAAATCATCGGCCAGGGCTTTGGATTGCAAGTCGGCCACGATAACGAGCTCCGCCACAATCACATGATGCTGTGGCTGCTGGCCATCGGCACCATTCCCGTGGGCGTCGCCGGGTTTCTGTTCAACAAGCAGGCTGAGACCGCCTGGCGCGCACCCTCGGTCATGGGCTGGATGCTGATCTCGGTCGGCATCCTCATGTGGCTCGCCGAAAACGCCAGCCGGAAGATCCGCGACCTGGCTTCCTTAAACCTGGTCGATTCCGTGGTCATCGGTCTGGCCCAGGCCCTGGCCGTGGTGCCGGGCACGTCGCGCTCCGGCATTACCATCTCCGCCGGGCTGTTCCGCAACCTGACCAACGAAGCCGCCGCCCGCTTTTCCTTTCTGCTTTCAGCCCCGGCCATCGGCGGCGCGGTCGCCAAGGCGCTCTGGGACATGCACAAGCAGCACCAGTTGCACTCGCTCGCCGAGCCGGCATTTCTGATCGGCGTGATGGTCAGCGGCGTCACCGGCTGCGCGGTCATCGCCTGGTTTCTGCATTATCTGCGTCGCAATAGTTTGCGGCCCTTCGTGATTTATCGCGTGGTTTTTGGCATAATAGTGCTTGCTCTGGCTTTCATCCGCCGGCCAGCGTGATGAAGCTCTTATCCCCGACACAGCACAAGCGGTGGAACGAAGTCACCGGGTTCCTTTTGCTTTCTACCGGTCTGGTGATTTTGCTCAGCCTGGTTTCGTACCACGTCCAGGACCCCTCCTGGAATACCGCTGCCGGTTCGCGCCCACTCAACCTGGTTGGTTATCCCGGCTCTTACCTGGCCGATATCCTGTTCCAGGCCTTTGGCGCCGCCGCGCTCCTCTTCCCACTGCTCATTTTTCTGCTGGCGTGGCGGTGGATCCGCTCCGAGCAGATTGAGGCCGGCGCGGTAAAGATGCTCGGTTCGGCTCTGCTCATGCTCGGCGCCTGCGCCGCGCTCTCCTTCCTTCCCTGGAGGATGTTCGGCGGCGGTGTCACCGTCGGCGGCGCCCTTGGGTTAGTGCTGGCCAGCTTCCTGGTGGAGACTTTGAACCTGGCCGGCGCCCTGCTGGTCACTGCCACCATGGTGGTGGTTTCCATTTACCTGGTTTCCTCCTTTACCCTGGCGAAGCTGCCGGAATGGTTCGCCTCGCCGATCGCCTGGTTCGCACGGCGCCGAGCGGCGTGGCAAGCCTGGCGCGCCCGCGTGCAGGCCCGCGCGGGGGAAAGAGCGCGCGAGCGCGACCGGCTCCGCCGCGAGCAAAAGAAGGAGCAGAAGGAACGCACCCGCACTCTGATTCATCGCGAACCCGAACCGGTTTCCGCCGCCGGAACCGATACCCCGCCGTGGGAAGCAGCCGCGGCCGGAGAGCAAGTGGGCGCCGCCTATGCCCCCATCGAAGAGATTCCGATTTGCCCCGTGGAAGATCTGCCTCCCATGCCGGTAGCCCTTGCGCCGGCCGCGCCCGAACCGGTTTTTCACGCGGTATTCCATTTGCCCAATACCGATTTGCTGAACGAAATACCGGCCCGCAGCGCTTACGACGAGCAGGAACTCAAAGATACCGCCGTGCGCATTAAGTCCAAGTTCGAAGAGTTCAACGTCCTCGGCAACGTGGTGCAGATCAACCCCGGCCCGGTGGTGACCACTTTCGAATTCAAACCCGAGGCCGGCATCAAGTACAGCCGCATCATCAGCCTCAACGAGGATCTTTGCCTCGGCCTGCAGGCCGAAAGCATCCTCATCGAACGCATCCCCGGCAAGCCCACCGTGGGCATCGAGGTTCCCAACACGCGCCGCGAAGTGATCGCGCTGCGCCAGATGCTGGAATCCGACGAGTTTGCGCAATCTCACTCGCGGCTCACCATTCCGCTGGGCAAGGATATCAACGGCCGCATCCGCGTGGCCGCGCTCGACACCATGCCGCACCTGCTGATCGCCGGCTCGACCGGCTCCGGCAAGAGCGTCATGATCAACTCAATGATCATGTCGATCCTGTATAAATCGACGCCGGACGAAGTGCGGATGATCATGGTCGACCCCAAGCGCCTCGAACTGGGCCTTTATGAAGGCATCCCGCACCTGCTCACGCCCGTCATCATCGATCCGAAAAAAGCCACCAACGCGTTGCGCAACGCGGTCTTGGAGATGGAGCGGCGCCTGCGGCTGCTGGCCGAATACGGCGTCCGCAACATCGATCAGTTCAACAAGAAAATCCGCAAACTCCAGGAGCAGCCGCGCAGCCTGTTCGCCGACCAGGACGAAACCGCCGACGATCTGCGTCCCCTGCCCTACATCCTGATACTGATCGACGAGCTGGCCGACCTGATGATGCTGGAGGGCCGCAACGTGGAGGAAAGCGTCACGCGCCTGGCCCAGATGGCGCGCGCCGTCGGCATGCACCTAGTGCTGGCCACGCAGCGTCCCTCGGTGGATGTGATCACCGGCCTCATCAAGGCCAACTTCCCCGCGCGCATCAGCTTCCGCGTGGCCACCCGCGTGGATTCCCGCACCATCCTGGACGTGATGGGCTCCGAACACCTGCTGGGCAAGGGCGATATGCTCTTCCTGCCGCCGGGCTCTTCGCGCCTGACGCGCGTTCACGGCGCTTTCGTCACCGAAAACGAGATCAACCGCGTGGTGGATTTCTGGAAGGAACAGGCCGTGCCGGATTACGACCAGTCGTTCCTGATTGCTCCGCCCACCGACGATGACGAAGCCGCGCTCGAAGGCGAGGCAGCCGCCATCGAGCAAGACCCCATGTACGAGGACGCCGTGCGCCTGGTGCTGCAGATGGGCAAGGCCTCCACTTCCACGCTGCAGCGCCACCTGCGGCTGGGCTATGGCCGCGCCGCCCGCATCCTCGACCTGATGCAGCGCGAGGGCATCATCGGCCCGCCCGACGGCAGCAAGCCGCGCGAAGTGCTGAAACGGCCCGACTGGCTCAACGAAGTCGAGACCCAATTGCGGTAGCGAATCTTGGGCCGAGCCGCGACCGTAAGGGAGCGTTAGCTTGAACCCTTGGCGGCAAGCGCTCCCTGACGGTCGCGGCTCGGATCGGGAAAATCCGCTATTCTGAAGTTGCGCCATGCCGTCTGAAGAACAGGATCTGCCGCCAGAACTTCAGCCGGACTATAGCGAAGACGGCGTGGATCTGTCGCTGGTCCGCTGGATGCTTTCGCTCACGCCCGCTGAACGCCTGGAGGTCCTCGAACAGCATTCCGCCAACCTGGAAGAAATGCGCAAGCTCAATGGCGCAAGCTAAATTCCTGGAGATTTTGCGCCTGTTGCGGGAATCCGGCGCCGACTTCGTCATCGTGGGCGGACTGGCCGGCGTGCTGAATGGCGCGCCCATCCACACCCTGGACCTCGATATCGTCTACTCCCGCGATGCCGCCAACGTCGAGCGCCTTCTCACGGTGCTCGAATCCCTGGATGCCGTCTTTCGCATCCAGAGGGAACGCCGGATCAAGCCGAACTCGAGCTACCTCTCCGGCCCCGGCCATCTCAAGTTCATCACGCGCTTTGGCCCGCTTGACGTTCTCGGCAGCATCGGCCGCGGCCTCACCTACGCCGACCTGCTTCCTCACTCCGTCGAGATGGACATCGGCGAGGGAATTCGCGTGCGCGTCCTCAATCTGGAAACCCTGATCTCGCTCAAGGAAGACCTGGGGACGGAGAAGGATCGGGCCATCCTGCCGCTCCTCCGCCAGGTTCTCGCGGAGCAGCGGAGACGCCAGCGCCCGGTCTGCTAAACTCAAAAAGTACCCATGGCCACCGAAAAAGAAGAAAAGCGATCTCTGCCCCCGGTCGGCGCTTGGGCCCCCGCTTTGGCCCTCAGTTGGCTGGTCCCCGGCGGCGGCCACTTGCTGCTAAGACGAACCGGCCGCGGCCTGCTCCTCATGGCCTCCATCAGTTCCATGTTCGTCTGCGGCCTGATGATGCGCGGCGCCATGTTCACGCCGCAGTCGGGCGATCTGCTCAGCACCCTGATCAACACCGGCGGCTTCATCGGCGATCTGGCTTCCGGGGTCCTCTATCTGCTCACCGTGTGGCTGGGCTACAGCCAACCCGACGTCGCCGGGGCCGTCCACGATTACGGCACCAAGTTCCTGGTGACGGCTGGATTGCTGAACATCCTCGCCATGGTGGACGTGTTCGATATCGCCGTCGGGAGGAAAGACTGATGCCCAAGATGAACCTCTCGCACTTCGAGGCGGCTTTCCTGTTCTCGCTCTTCACTTCGGTGGTGCTGGGCGTAGTGACCAAGCGCACGGATCGCGACCGCCTGCACTACGGCATCTATACTTTCCTGTGCTTCTTCGTCGCGCTCTTCGGCCTGGGATGGCTGATGTACCTCGGCCACGGCTGACTTTGTGCCGACGCGGCACCGACGAGTGCGTGCGCCACGTGAGAAACGACAGTTAGCAGGACAGAACCTCTTACGGGTTGGCGGGTGCCGGTTTGTTTTCGCTCTTGGTCTCGGTCTTGGCTTCGGGCTTGCTCTCGGTTTTCGAATCGGTTTTCGAATCGGCTTTGGTTCCGTTCTTCGATTCCGAGTGCCCGTTTGAGTTGCCGGCCGAGGGCAAGTGCCCGTTTTTTCCGTAGTCCGTCACGTAAAAGCCGGTGCCCTTGAAGTGAAATGTCGGCGCCGAAATCAGGCGTTCCACCTTGCCGCCGCAGCTTTCGTGTATCGTCAGGGGCGCGTCGGCAAACTTCTGCCGGACCTCGAACTTCTTCCCGCAGCCTTTGCAATGGTATTCGTAAAACGGCATATCACACGGGAGGTTTGGCCCTCCCTTTCTTGATTGTATCAGATGGGCGGTCCGCCGTCAGTGTAAGTCCTTGAAGCGGCAGGGCGAAAAAACAAATCCGGCAGGCTGCTAACCTTCCCCTTCCATCCATCGTCTTTTCAGTAGGATGATACGGAAAGCCTGCCCAATCGGAATCCTGGCGGTGGGCCTGACGCTCACGGCCGTGCATGGCATTCCTGGCTGCGGCAGACTGGTCTCTTCCGCCCGGAACTTCCAAGAGTGCTTCCGCGCTCTCAAGAGCGCCAATGCCACCGCCAATCCGGTTGAGCGCTTGATGTTGAGCCTGATGCTAACCAACGCCAGGACCACTCCCACCCAGCGGTAACGGCACATCCCAAAGGTGGAGCAGGCGGTGCCGCCTGCCCTGGTTCCCTATCCTTTACTCCCCGCCCTTCTTCTTGGCGGCAGGAACCGCGCTTTTCTTGGCGGGCGGCGGCGGGCATGGCGTAGTCGCCACGTCCATCTTGGCCTTGTCTTCGACGTCCATGGTGAGCAGGAACGGATCCTTCTGGAATGCCGAAGGAACGCCATCCCACTGAATGTCGGTGCCGTTGTCCACCTTGCCTTTAAGCGCGGTTGCGAGGTGCAGCTTGACCTTGGCAGTGTCCCCGGTCTGGTCCGGCTTGTTTATGGCAACCAGCAGTTCGTTCGGGTTGCACATTGCCACCTTGGCGGGCTTGTCAGGCGGCTTCAAGAGCATGCCCACTACCTTGCCCTTCAGCGCCTTCGCTCCGTTATCCCCATGGATGTCCGCGTCTTTCAGCGTGCCCTCGAAGTAAGCCGGACCGCCATCGCCCGACAGTTGGCCCTCTATCCCCATCCACATCGCCAGTTGCGGATTATCCTTCTGGAATTTCACCTGCTCCTCCAAGGCGATTTCCCCGGCTGTCTTGATCTTGAAGCCCGCCGGAGGCACCGGCGAGTTCTTCGCCATCTCCTTCAATCCGGCCAGACCCTCGTCGGAACCGTGCAGGCGCGTATACGTCGATTTCAGGAAATCGTCAAAAGTCTTCTGGTTGGCTGCATCCAATCCAAAGGGAAGTCCCGGCGGCGATACGACCGCGCGCGCATATTCGAAAAGTGCTTGCTGCAACTTGTCGGGAGAAAGCGCCCGCTGGCAGAAGAATGTGTTGGCTAATTGCAGCGCAATCTGCCCGCTGTCCGGACGGTCCTGCAACGCTTTGATAAACGCCGGTTCAGCCTTGGCGCACGTCGGCCCGTCCTTGGGGTTCGGCTTGAGGATCGAAAGCCCCGGGTAGAGCGCAATCTGCAACAGCGCCCCATTGGCCGTATCCTGCATCTGTTTGAGTCCATGTGCCCACTGGTCGTCCGTCAGCCCAGGCGATTTGTTGGCCGTCACAAACCACTCCTTGGCGTAATCCAAAAGGACATGGGCCACCTTCGCGCCGGTATCGAGCTGGTCCGGCGTCGGGCTTCCCGCGCTGGCAATCTGCGTCGCGCTGACTACTGCCAGCACCAGCGTCGGCAGGATCAGCGGAGCGCTAGTCAACTTCTCTTTGATGCCGGGCACGTCGCCCGCAATCAGGCCCTTGACGGCATCCAGGGCCTTTCCCGGCTGCCCGGTCCCGCCATAGCCCTGCACGTAGTAAGCGTCGCGCTCGTCCTTGTAATCCGTGTTCGGGTATTTCTGCGTCCAGGTGTCCAGGTCCGTCAGGAGCTTCTTGTAGTTCGCGCCCTGGGGATTCGCGTCCTTGATGACATCGTTATAGATGTCATATTCGCCGTTATCCTTGACTTGTTTCTGCTTTTTCGCGGGTGCGCCCTGTTTCGCGGCCGCGTCCTGGGGCGCCGCAACAGCGTAATGCGCGTTCACCAGCACGACTGCCGCGCCCAGTAGCGCAACCGCCGCCGTCCCGCTCCAGGTCCTCAAGTATTTCTGCACGTGAACCTCCTACCCATTTCCCAATTCAATCCCCAAAAACAAGGGGTTGCTGATATGTTTGCCCGAATTCCTGCCGTTCCCCCAGCACACTCGCGCCCGGTGGACACTTGCGGAGTATAGCCGAACCGCCATCCTGGCGCAACTCATTAGACTCCGGTTCGATCCCGCTGGTGCCAATGGCTCGAAATATTCCTTGCCCGGCGCGCGCCGGCGCCCGGCCAGGCACTCCCGAATCACAGATCATAGCAGATCACGCTATCCTGGAGGCTTCTTTTCGCATGCACCGTCTCGACCTGGCCGTCATTCTCGTCTACCTGGCCGCCATCACCTGGTTCGGCGCCCGTTTTCGCTCCGGCCAGAAGAGCCTCCGCGACTATTTCCTGGGCGGGCGCACCGCCCCGTGGTGGGCCATCAGTCTTTCCATCGTTTCCGCCGAAACCAGCACCCTCACCATCGTCGGCACCCCGGCTCTCGCCTTCAACGGCAACCTCGGCTTCCTCCAGGTGGTCCTCGGCTACCTGCTGGCCCGCATCGTGATCTCGGTCCTCTTCCTTCCCCAGTACTTCCGCGGCGAAATGTTCACCGCCTACGAGCTCATGCGCCGCCGCTTCGGCGAGCGCATCCGCAAGCTCACCGCCTCCATCTTCCTGGTCACCCGCGCTCTCGCCGAGGGCGTTCGCGTCTTCGCCATCTCCATCGTCATCTCCATCGTGCTCGGCACCGGCGAGATCGCTTCCATCGTGGTGATCGTGGTGCTCACCCTGTTCTACACCTTCGAAGGCGGCATGACCGCCGTCATCTGGACCGACGTGGTGCAGATGTCCCTCTACGTCGTCGGCGCGGTTCTCAGCTTCGTCGTGATTCTCGGAAAAATCCCCGGCGGATGGGCGCACGTCGTGGCCGTCGCCGCGCCCGCCCACAAATTCGTCATCTTCGATTTCCGTTTCTCGCCTACCATGGAGTTTTTCTCCCGCACCTACACTTTCTGGTCCGGCCTCGCCGGCGGCTGTTTCCTCACCACCGCCAGCCACGGCACCGACCAGCTCATGGTGCAGCGCCTCCTCAGCGCCCGCAACCAGCGCCAGAGCCGCGCCGCCCTGCTGGCCAGTTGGGCCGTCATCTGCGTGCAGTTCACCCTGTTCCTGCTGATCGGCGTGCTCCTCTGGGTCTATTACGGAGATCTCCAGATCCCCCCGCCGGTTCAGCCCGATCGCATTTATCCGGCCTTCATCTGGAATTCTCTCCCGACGGGCCTCGCCGGCCTGCTCATCGCCGCCATCCTGGCCGCCGCCATGGCCAACCTGAGCGCCGCGCTCAATTCGCTCGCCTCCACCACCGTGGTGGATTTCTTTCACGCCCGCCGCCCCGGCACCCCCGAAGCCGGCTCGCTTCGCCTGGCGCGCTTCTCCACCATCGTCTGGGGCCTGATCCTGCTCTCGATCGCCATCGGCGCGCGCCATTCCCATTCGGTTCTGGAAGCCGGCCTCACCATCGGATCCATCCCCGCCGGCGCGCTTCTGGGCGTGTTTCTGCTCGGCGTGCTCACCCGCAAGCCCGGCGAGTATTCCGCCATGATCGGAGTCGTCGCGGGCGTTTCCGCCATCCTCTACGTGGTGCTCCGCACGCCCATCGCATTCACCTGGTACGTTCTCATCGGAACGGTGGTGACATTCGCCGCGGCGCTGCTGGCCTCTCTATTCGAACCGCGCTGCAAGGTGAATCCATCCGCATGAAACCCGTCGAACTCAAGCGCGACCTCGGTGCCTGGCCCGCCATGTCGATCGTGGTCGGCACGGTCATCGGGAGCGGCATCTTCCTCGTCCCCCGCGCCATGATCCTGCGCGTCGGCACGCCCTCCATGGTCTTCTTCATCTGGATCTTCGGCGGCCTTCTCTCGCTCGCCGGCGCCCTCAGCTATGCCGAGCTTGCCGCCGCCATCCCCGAGGCCGGCGGCGAGTACGCCTACCTGCGCGAAGCCTATGGCCCCATCTGGGGCTTTCTTTATAGCTGGACCCAGATGTGGGTCGCCAAAAGCGGATCCATCGCCACCCTGGCCACCGGTTTTTTTTATTACCTCACCACTTTCTTCCCCTCGCTCGACCGCGTGCTCTATTCCATTCCCTTGCCCGTCGGCCCGCACGGCGGCCCGCTGGAAATTCGCTCCGGCCAGTTGTTTGCCATGGTGCTGATTCTCGCGCTGGCCTGGCTCAATTATTACGGCGTCAAACTCGGCGGCAACGTGCAAGTGGCCGTCACCGTCACCAAAGTCGCGCTCATCGCCTTTGTGATTTTCGCCGGGCTGGTTTTCGGCACGGCCCACGCGCCGGAAACTCAACCCGCCGTCCCGCTCACCATCGCCGGCTTTTTCGCCGCCCTGGTGGCCGCCCTGTGGGCTTACGACGGCTGGAACAACGTCAGCATGGTCTCGTCCGAAGTGCGTGACCCCCAGCGCAACCTGCCTCTGGCCCTCATCGGCGGCACCATCGCCGTAATTGTGATCTATTTATTGACCAACGCCGCCTATTTCCACGTGCTCTCCGCCACCCAAGTCGGCTCCAGCACCCGCGTAGCCGCCGAAATGATGCGCCGCGTCATGGGCTCGCCCGGCGCCGCCGCCGTTTCCATCGCCGCCATGATCAGCATTTTCGCAGCCCTGAACGGCTCTATTCTCACCGGCGCCCGCGTCCCCTATGCCGCCGCGCGCCAGGGATATTTCTTCGCCCCCATCGCCCGCGTCAATGCGAAATACCACACCCCCGGCGTTTCTATTTGGGCGCTCAGTATATGGGCCGCTTTACTGGTTCTCTCCGGCCGGTTCGAACAATTGTTTACTTATGTCATTTTTTCGAGCTGGATTCTCTACGCCATGACCGCCGCCGCGGTCCTGGTGCTCCGCAGAAAGCAGCCCGACCTTCCGCGCCCCTATCGCACCCTCGGCTATCCCTGGGTGCCTATTGTTTTTGTACTGGTGGCCTTTACCTTAATTGTCTCCACGCTGCTCGATTCTCCGCGCGAGTCCCTGATGGGAATCGGCCTTATTCTACTGGGCGTGCCATTCTATTTCTATTGGAAGAAACGCCGCTCAAAGCCTCAAAAGTACTAGCTGTTACAGCCAGTACAATTTGTTGATTCTACGCGCTTGATTTCACATTGTTGTCTTGAAATCTTACTCGTTCTGGCGGAAAATATAGTTGTATACTGGAAACATATTTGACGTTTAATATGGGTTCCATAGGATGTCGGCCATATGTCGCCCGTATCCGGCCGGCCCGAGGAGGGTCCCATGATCGATGTCGCCAAAATTCTGGCTGATTTAAAAGAGGAAAAGGAACAGCTCGAGCAGGCTATTCTTACGCTCGAGCGCCTGGCGGCCGGCCGCGCGCCACGCCGTGGCAGGCCCCCCGCCTGGATGTCGTCCGAATCCTCCCCCAAACGGCGCGGCAGGCCTCCCGGGAGCAAGAACAAGCCAGCCGCCGAAGAGGCCTCCGATGAAGGCGCCGCCGTAGCCTGACTCTTAAGCCGGGCTCCCCGGTTCAGCCGCCGATCTGGTATTTTCTCCCCGCCACTCGCTCCACCCGGCGGCGCGCCAGTTCCACCGCCTCTTGCGAAATATCGATACCGATCCAGCTCCGCCCGTTCCGCTCCGCCGCCACCAGCGTCGTCCCGCTGCCGCAATAGGCATCCAGCACCGTGTCACCCTCCCGCGAGCAGGCCAGAATAATCCGCTCCGCCAGCGCTTCCGGCTTCTGCGTCGGGTATCCCACTCGCTCCGCGCTGGACGCCTGCAGCGAATTGATATCCACCCACCAGTCCTCCGGCGCCTTCCCCTCGTCCAGGTAATACTTGTAGTAGCGCGTCTCACCCTTGCCGTTGCGCGTCCCGTAGACCAGCCGGTACTGGCGGCCGTCCGCGTCCGTCTCCATCCGCCCGCCGAAACTCTCCTTCCCGCTACGCATCTCGACGCGCACCGCACTCGCGTCGAAATGGTATTGCGCCGACTTGCTGTAGAAGAAAATGATGTCGTGCTTGCGTCCGAACCACCGCTTGCTCCGTCCTCCGTGGCTATAGCACCAGACGATCTCGTTGCGGAATCCGCCGCCCCGCGCGCTGAACACCGCGTCCAGCATCAGCTTCAAATAGTGGCTGGCGGCCGGATCGCAGTGGACGAACAAACTTCCGGCGGGCTTCAACACCCGCTCCATCGCCGCGATGCGCAGCCCGGTGTGGACCAGGTATGCCAGCAGGCTGCCGCGCCCCACCACCGGCGCCAGCCCCTCGATCAACCCGCCCAACTTCGGCGCCGTCAGAATGGCGGCATGCCCCTCCGCCGCGCGCTGGTCCCAACGCCAGCGGTCCTGAAACGCCGCGCCATAATTCCGCTCCGAGTGGAACGGTGGATCGACATACGCCAGGTCCACCGACTCCGGCCGGATGTGCCGCCGCAGGACCTCCAGATTGTCTCCGCAATACAGCGCATTCTTCACGTTCTTAGTCTCCCACTCCCCGCCAAATCGTGTTTAAATATGGCATCGAGTTGAAAGTGCGCGGCGCGGAGTCCGCCTTCACGGGTCCGTCCGGCGCATCGCGAAGATAGAGGAGATTTCCATGTTTCTGAAATTACTCGTAACGGCAGCCGCGGTGACCACTCTGGCGCTTGCCCAAGGCGGCGGCGACCCCGGAAGTGGCATGGGCGGCATGGGAACCGGCGGTGGCGGCCGGGGAGGCGCCGGCGATACGGGCGGCATGGGCGGAATGGGCGGCATGGGCAGCACTCGTGCCCAAAAAGAGTCCAAAGCCGACCAGATCGTCGGGAAACTCAAACTCTCCAAAAATCAGAAAACCGAGTTCGAGAGCATCCTCGAAGTCTCTTACCAGGATGCCGCGCCGGTCCGCGACCTGGTGGCTAAGGGACGCGCCGCCCTCGCCAATGCCACCCTGGCGGGACAAAGCGCCGAGGAAATCGCCAAGATCACAAACGCTTACACCACCGCCGAGGCCCAAATGACGGGCCTGGAAGTCAAAGCCTTCCAGAAGATCTACGCCCTTCTCAAGCCCAACCAAACCGCCCACGCGCCCGAGGCCTTCGACCTGATGGCCGGCATCCTGGACCCCGCAGCCGCCGGCCGCGGCCGGGGTGGCATGGGTAGAGGCAGAGGCGGCAGGTAATCGTTCTCAAGGAGATCTCATGCTTCGGAAATTGTTGGTAATCGGTCTCGTTTTGGCCAGCCTCGGCTTCGCGCAAGGCGGCCGGGGGAACCGCGGCGGCGGGGACACTTCCGGAGGCGGCATGATGGTCGCGCCGCCCAGCAAGTTCGAGAACATCAGCAACGCCCTGAATCTCAATAAGGACCAGAGAAAGGCCGTCAGGACGGTGCTCGATGAGGCCGCTAAAGAGGCCACGCCCCTTCGCGACCAGCTCTCCAAGGCCCGCATTGCCATCGCCGACGCCATCCAGGCCAAGAAGAGCGACGACGAAATCACCCAGGGCGTCAACGCCTACGCCGCTCTGGCCATCCAGATGAGCACGCTCGAGATCAACACCTTCGCCAAGATCTACGCCGGTCTCGACGAGACGCAGAAGGCCAACCGGAACGGCATCGGCACCGTCTTCGCCATGATGAAGAATCTCTTCGCCACCAGGAACTGGAACGAAGACTAGGCCTCTGACCGGGTGGTTTAGTGCCTTTCCGCAGCCGCCCCATCGTGCTTACAACTCAGATGCGAGCCACGACCGTGAGGGAGTGGTTTCCCGGAAAAGAACAACATCAGCCGGTCAAAGCACTAGGCACGGGCTGCGCGATTGATATCCCTTCGGGATATGGAAGTCAGGAGTCAAAAGTCGAGGAAGTCAGAATGGAGCGAAGGCCCCGTGCTTCTGACTTCTGACTCCTGACTCCTGGCTTCTTCCCTACCGGTGCGCCGCGGCCGACGCCAGCGTGCGGTACGGTTTCCCCACTTCCTGCGCATCCACTACCGCAATCGCCGCCACGTGCACGATGTCGTTCACTTCCGACCCGCGCTGCAGCACGTGCACCGGTTTCGACAACCCCGTCAGCAGCGGCCCGATCAGTTCGCAGCCTCCGATGCGGTGCAGCAGCTTGTACGCGATATTCCCGGATTCCAGGTTCGGGAAAATCAGCACGTTGGCCCCGCCCTTGAGCGTGCTGAACGGGTAGGTCTCATCCACAATCTGCGGCACCACGGCCGTGTCGGCCTGCATTTCGCCGTCCACCATCAGCCCCGGCGCCCGCTGCCGCACCAGTTCCACGGCGCGCCGCACCTTGTCCGCCAGCGGATGCCGCGTGCTCCCGAAATTCGAGAACGACAGCATGGCCACGCGCGGCTCCTGGCTGAACCGGCAGGCTTTTTCGGCCGCCTGGATGGCAATCTCCGCCAGGTCTTCCGCCGTCGGCTCGATGTTCACCGTGGCGTCGGCCAGGAAGTACATATTCCCCTTCGCCGAAATCAGCAGGTACACGCCGGCCACCTTTCGCAACTCCGGCCGCACTTCGATCACTTCGAGCGCCGGCCGGATGGTGTCCGGATAGTGCGTCGCGTAGCCGCCCACCAACGCATCGGCGTCGCCCAACCGCAGCATGACTGCGCCGAACGTGGTGCGATTCCGCAGCTTCTCCGCGGCTTCCGTGCGCGTCGCGCCCTTGCGCTGGCGCAGGCTGTAAAATTCCTCCGTATACTCGCCCAGCCGCGGGAACTTCAGCGGATCCACGATCTGCGCGCCTTCCAGATTCAGGTGCAGTTCCTCGATCCGCGCGCGGATCTTCGTTTCGTCGCCCAGCAGGATCGGCGTGGCGATCTTTTCATCCAGCAGGATCTGGCACGCCCGCAGGATCTTGCCCTCTTCGCCTTCCGGGAAGACCACGCGCTTGGGCTGCATTTGCGCCTTGTGGATCATGCCGCGCATCACTTCGTGGGCCTTGCCCAGCCGCTTCTCCAGCTCTTCGCGATACTGCTTCAGATCCACCGGCCGTTGCGCCACGCCCGTCTCCATGGCGGCCTGCGCTACCGCCGAGGCTTCCCAAATCAGCACGCGCGGATCGAACGGCTTCGGAATAATGTATTCCCGCCCGAACTCCAGCTTCTCCACTCCGTAGGCCCGCAGCACCGAATCGGGGACGTCTTCCTTGGCCAGCGCGGCCAGCGCGCGCGTCGCCGCCAGTTTCATTTCATCGTTGATGGTGGTGGCCCGCACATCCAGCGCGCCACGGAAAATAAACGGGAAGCCCAGAACGTTATTCACCTGGTTCGGAAAGTCCGAGCGGCCCGTGGCCATAATCGCGTCGGGACGAGCGGCCAGCGCCACATCGTACGCAATCTCCGGGTCCGGGTTGGCCATGGCGAAGATGATCGGGTGGGGCGCCATGCCTTTCACCATCTCCGGCGTGCAGGCTCCGGCACTCGAAAGCCCGAAGAACACATCCGCTCCTACCAGGGCTTCCGCCAGCGTGCGCGCCGCGGTCTTGGAGGCGTATCGCGCCTTGTAGGGATTCATGCCCGCGGTGCGCCCTTCGAAGATCACGCCCTTGGTGTCGCACATCACGATGTTCTCAAGCCGCGCGCCCAGCCGCACGTAGTGCGCGGCGCAGGAAACCGCCGCCGCTCCGGCGCCGTTGAACACGATCTTGATTTCTTCGATCTTCTTGCCGCTGATCTCCAGCGCATTCAGCAATCCCGCGCCTGAAATGATGGCCGTGCCGTGTTGGTCGTCGTGGAAGACCGGAATCTTCATGGTCTTCTTGAGTTGTTCTTCGATGTAGAAGCACTCCGGCGCCTTGATGTCTTCCAGGTTGATGCCGCCGAAAGTCGGCTCCAGAATCTGGCAGGTGCGAATGATCTCCTCGGAATTCTTGGTGTCGAGCTCGATATCGAACACGTCGATATCCGCGAAGCGTTTAAACAGCACGCCCTTGCCTTCCATCACCGGCTTGCCCGCCAGCGCGCCGATATCCCCGAGGCCGAGCACCGCGGTCCCGTTGCTGATCACAGCGACCAGGTTGGCTTTAGCAGTGTACTTGTACGCGAGGCTGGGATCGCGCTCGATTTCCAGGCATGGAACCGCCACGCCGGGGGTATAGGCCAGGCTCAGATCGCGCTGGGTGCGGCAGGGCTTGGTCGGAACGACTGAAACTTTCCCCGCGGGAGGCGAGGAATGGTACTCCAGGGCATCCTCAGGACGGATCGTCATATCAGAACCTTTCCAGATAATTATACAGAATTGTCTTAATTCTCAACACCTTTGATTATAGCCCCACGTCCCGGTGGAGTCACGAACATTCCGATCCGCGCGCGACCGTTGCAGTCACGAACATTCCGATGCGAGCCGCGACTTGTCGCACGACCGTAAGGGAGCGAGCCTTACGATACTTCTTACTGCTTGTTTTCCAGCTCCGCCCAGCGCGCATACAGCCCAGCCACGCGTCCTTCGGCGGACTGCAGTTTCGCATAGCAGGCCTGGAGGCGCGCGCCGTCCGAAACCACGTCGGGGGATTGCATCTCCGCTCGGACGGCTTCGAGTTCCCCTTCGGCTTCCAGAATCTGCGTCTCCATTCGTTCCCATTCGCGGGCTTCCAGGTAAGAGAGCTTCTTCCTGAAGATCGTTCCCTTACGGTCGTGCGACAAGTCGCGGCTCGGATCGAAGGCTGCCGCGGTCTTCTCCGGTTTGGGCAGATCGCGCCCCTGGGCCGCTTCCCACTGCCAGTAGTCGCTGTAGATCACTGCCCCGCCCTGTCCGTCCAGGCCCATCACCACCGTCGACACACGATCCATCAGGTACCGGTCGTGCGTCACCAGAACCAGGGCGCCGGGGAACTCCATGAGGCTCTCTTCCAGCACTTCGAGCGTCGGGATGTCCAGATCGTTGGTCGGTTCGTCCAGCAGCAATAAGTCGGCCGGCTGCAGCATTAGCCGCGCGATCAGCACGCGCGCCTGCTCGCCGCCCGAGAGGCTGGAAATCGGCCGGTCGAGTTGCCCGGCATCGAACAGGAATCGTTTGGCCCAGCCGGCCACGTGGATGGGCCGTTCGCGGTAGATCACGTGGTCGCCGTGCGCGCCCAGTCCCTGGCGCAGCGTCTGCTCCGTGTCGAGTTGTTCCCTCGCCTGGTCGAAGTAGACCGTCCGCAGCGCCGGCGCGCGTTCGATCCCGCCCGAGTCCGGTTGCAGTTCGCCGGCCAGCAAACGGAGCAGCGTGGTTTTGCCGGCTCCGTTCCGGCCCAGCAGGCCCAGCCGCGTCCCCGGCGCCAGGGTGAAGCTGAGATCGCGGAACAATCGGCGCCCGCCCAGTTCCTTGCCAACCGCTTCCACCGAGACCAACCGCTTGGTGCGGCGGTCCGTGCCGGTGAAATCGATTTGCGTCACGCCTTTGACGCCGCGCGCTTCCAGGTCGGAGAGCTCGCGCATCAGGCGGCCCGCTTCGTCGATGCGCGCTTTCGACTTGCCGGTGCGCGCCTTGGCCCCGCGCCGCAGCCATTCCACTTCGCGCCGCACCCGGTTCGCCAGCGATTCCTGCCGGCTCGATTGCGCCAGCAGGAACGCTTCCTTCTTTTCCAGGAACTGGCTGTACCCGCCTTCCACGCGGAAGATGCCCTCGGGATAGACGCGGTCGATCTCCGCCATGTCGTTCACCACGTTGTCCAGAAAATACCGGTCGTGGCTGATCACCACGCTGGCAAATGGCGCGGCGGCCAGCAGCTTCTCCAGCCACAGGATGCCTTCCAGGTCCAGGTGGTTGGTCGGCTCGTCGAGGAACAGCAGGTCGGGCTGCGGCCCGAGTTCGCGGGCGATCGCCAGGCGGCGCTGCCAACCGCCGGAAAGCGCGCCGGCGCGCACCGAGCCATCCGTGAATCCGGCGCGGCCGAGTGTCTGGCTGATCCGGCCGGCGCGCTCCAGATCCTCCAGCCGTTCCCCGGCTATCGCCTCGCCGATGATCCCGGCGACGGTTTGGTCCCCGGGAAAACTGGTCTCTTGCGGCACGTAGCCGATCCGCGTGTTGCGCCGCAGCGAGATCGATCCGGAATCGGGCGCCAACCGGCCCGCCAGAATCTGCAGCAGCGTCGATTTGCCCGCGCCGTTGGGCCCGATAAGCCCCAGCCGCTCGCCCTCGGAAATCCCCAGCGAGATATTTTCGAAAAGCACGCGCGAACCAAAGCTCTTGGACAGCGCCGTGCAACTGGCAAGAAGTGGCATTAGAAGTGGGGCGGGCCCCCTGGCCCGCGGCCGACGCCCTCGTCGGCCTTGTTCCGGCATTCCCAGCAGCTCCGCGAAGAGCCGGACCAGGGGGTCCGGCGCGGGCGAGGGCGCCCGCCCTACTAACGTAGCGCATAATGGATCAAATGCGCCGCGCACTCATCCTCGTGATGTTCGCCGCCGGCGCCTGCTCCCAGACCCTCATTGACGCCGGCCATGTCTCTGCGGCCCTCCACCAATTCGCCCCGCGCCCCGGCGACGTCCCTCTCCGCTGCGAACTGGTCCCCGTCCCGCCAGCCCTCGATTTCGCCTTCCGATTTCGCGCCGGCTACACCTTCCGTCTGCCCGCAGCGCAGTATCAGGCCGCCGGCCACGCATGGTTCGTGCTCACCAAAATCACTCCCCAGGACGATACCCGCAAGCCCGCCTATCTCTTCACCCGCACCAACGCCGCCGAGATCTCGAGGACCGGCCTCAACTTCGAAGTCTCCGGCGGTTACCTGCTCGGTGAAGGCCGCTATGCGGTGGAATCCACTCTCTACGACGACAGCAGCCGCACCTGCAAACGCGAGTGGCGGATCGATGCCGCGCTCAGCCGCCACCAGCGCGCCGTCCAGCTTTCGCTCCCGCCCTTCACGGTTCGCGATTTCCCCGGCATACGCGCCTCCGATTGGAACCGCCCCTCCGGCGCCGCCTCGATCGCCATCCTGCTCAACGCAGCGCCGCTTTCGCCCCGCCGCACCCGCCTGCGCCCGGCCGATCGCAACCTGCTGCTGTCGGCGCTCGCAGC
>JBEKYE010000014.1:0-39233 GCA_049511275.1 Bryobacteraceae bacterium | reverse complement strand
ATGGCGACGATCACCAGCGCCAGCACGTAGCCGCGCAGCATGCCATAAAACGGCAGATCGAAAAGATAGAAGGAGAGCGGCTTGTCGAAAACCGTGTCGCGCCAGGCCGTTGCGGCGGCAGGCAGGCCGCGCGAACCGGCGAAGCGCACCACCGTCCAGGTATCGATGGCGGCGGCCGCCACCAGGTACGCGACCAGCAACAGCACCAGTGTGGAAATGCGGCTGTACAGCCGGTGTTGGCCGAGGGATGTGCCGGCGAACTTCAAGGCGCGGGCGTGGGTAATCCACAAGGCGGCAAAAGCCAACAGGGTGGCCAGGGTGACGGGGGCGACGCTGTAATACAGCATGCTGAGCCAGGTGTGAAATTGTCCGAGTTCCTTCCACCATTCGATCTCGATGGCGTAGGAAGCGAAAGAGCGGGCGCCGAGGAGCAACAGTCCGAGGACGACAAAGAATGCGATGCGGCCCGCACGGGGAGCGTGTGGGTGCCGCTGTTCGATTTCACGGGGCATGCCCCAAGCGTATCAGGGCCGGGCCTCGGGGGATAGGGCCTCCATATCCGGCAAGCGTCCGCGCCAATCGTGGGGCAGGCGCTCTCGCCAGAACTCCCCGAGAAACCCAACGCGTTGAAACACATGGGCCTTATGCCCCATTTGCGTCATCCAACCCGCCGTTCCGCGCGGCGGCGGCCTGCAACTCACTGATCTGGCAAACACGCCGGTATGGAAGGGGAACTGCAAGCTGATTCCTCTTATGCAGACGCACCTGGGTCCGGTCCCACCGCCGGCTGACGATAAGCAGTGGGAAATCGTCGGGGCCGCGGCGCGCCGCCACGGCCTCGAACCACATGCGCTGACGCACGCCGATGGCCCGCCGCGGCTCGAAGTCGAGTTACTAAGTACTCGCGTTCGGAATTACGGTGACGCATCGGGAAAGCGCTTGCTGACGCGCGCGGCTCTGATCAGAGCCGCGACCGTAAGGGAGCGATCGCCGTTGGATACGGAAGTGTATTTGCGAAACGGTGTACTAAGTCATGACGGCGAAGTGTCAGACCGATGCCTCACACCTTGATCCTGGCGTACGGCAATCCGCTCCGCGGCGACGACGGCATTGGGCCGGAAGCCGGGGAACGCCTGCGTTCGATTATCCGCGATCCCGATGTGGAGATTCGTACGATGCATCAACTGACTCCGGAACTGATGGAGCCGATCAGCCGCGCCGCGCGCGTGATTTTCATAGACGCTTGCAAGGGTGGGGTCCCCGGCGAGATCCGCGAGCGCGCGATCGAGCCTTCCACCAGCCCCACGCGCTTTACTCACCATGCGACGCCGGAAGGGCTGCTGGCCGGGGCGCGCGCTCTATATGGGCGCGCCGCCGAAGCCACCATCCTCACGGTGGCGGGCGCGGAGTTTTCTCTCTCTTCCGGTCTCTCGCCGGCGGCGGCAAGCAGCCTGGATGGAGTAGTCGCAGCCACGCTGCGTTGGCTCGCGCGTTAATCATACGCCCCGTTCCGGGACTCTGTGAGAGGATGTCCTGATTCCGCACGGCTCACGCCGTGGGCCATATTCGTGCGCCCTGACGGGCTTGCCGGACTCCGTACGGTTGACAGGCTGAAGCCTGCTCTACCTTGCGCGTACGCCAAACGTCGCCATATCCCGGTTGGCGCGCGTTGGCGCGTTGCGTTGGCGCACTTACCGCGTATGAGTGAGTGACGGCGCGAGACGCCGGAAAGGATTTCGAAATGATGACACTGATTTTGCGGAAAGCTATTGTGATGGCGATCGGTCTTACTGCTCTGATTGGGGCGGCGATGCCGGCAACCGCACAAACCTCTTATATGCGGGTGAATATTCCCTTTGCATTTGTTGCCGGCACTAGCTCCCTGCCCGCCGGCGAATACAACATGCAGGTGGACGCGCGTGCACGGGTGTTACAGATTCAACCGGTCGCGGGGAATGCCACTTACTTGGTGCTGCTTTTGGCGGGCACCGGCAGCCGCGGGGATGGCAAGGCGGAGGCCGGGATACTGCGCTTCCAGAAGGTCGGCGGGCAGTATTACCTCGGCGCAGTCTGGCGGCCGGAACACGATTTCGGCAACAAGCTATTGTTGCCGAAGAGCGTGGAGAGAGCGCGCAGCAACTCCGGAGCGATTTCGAATGTGGAGGTCACGGTAAGGTAGCGGCCTGGGGCGGGCAGGCGGCGCCGCCTGCCCCGGCAATCGCGCTTTCCAGTGCGGAGGCAATGCTCCGAGCCAGTTCTTCCTGAACCGCGAGGATGTCGTGGACCTTGCGGTCATAGCAGCCGGACCAAAGCGGGAAGCCGTTTTCCGCATTCACCAGTTGCACCGCAACCCTCACCTGATCTTCCCACTTGCGCACGCTTCCTTCGAGCAATGTTGCGACTCCCAGCCGCCGGGCGATTTTGCGGCTGTCCATATCCCGCGCGCGGAATTGGAAGGAAGAAGTGCGGGAGGCGACCTGCACGCCGCCGGCGCGGCCAAGCGCGTGGATGATTTCTTCGCCGAGGCCGTCGCAGAAATAGGCCTGATCATTCCCGGGACTCATGTCGGCGAACGGCAGCACCGCGACAGACGGGCTGAGTTGCAACGCGGGGCTAAGTTCCCGCGCGGCGGAACCCGACCACCAGGCGTCGAGTTCGGATTTAAAAGCGAAGACCGAGCCGGGCTTGTCGGGGCGGAGGCGGCGAACCGGCAGGCCTTTTTCACGCTCCCAGCGCTGCACCGTGCGGGCGCCTCGCTTCAGATAGGCGGCCACTTCTTTCCAGGAGTCGAGCCGGTCTTCGGCGGCCGGCTCGGGAGAATGCGCCATGGCTGGACTCTGCGTCATGTTGCCGTTCCACAGTCTCTGACGCAGTTCCCCCACAAATGTTCCGGAGGGAAATAGTGCGGACTCCGGGGCTGCCGCGAGCGTAGTTACTTCAGCGCCTTTTCAATCGCGCTGGTCACACCCGTGGATTCGGGAGTGACGTTGGGCTCGAAGCGCGCGATCACTTTGCCGTCGCGGTCTACCAGGAACTTGGTGAAGTTCCACTGGATCTCGCCGCCGGTCGAGGGGTTGGCCTGCTTGTCGGTGAGGAACTGATAGAGAGGGTGCTGATCCTCGCCCTTCACCGAGATCTTGGAGTACATGGGGAAGCTCACGTTGTACTTGCGGCTGCAGAAGGTCTTGATTTCCTCGTTGGTGCCGGGCTCCTGGGCGCCGAAGTTATTAGCGGGGAAGCCGAGGATTACGAAACCCTGGCCCTTGTACTTTTCGTAAACTCTTTCGAGGCCCTCGTACTGCGGCGTGAAGCCGCAAAAACTGGCGACGTTGACGATCAGGACCACTTTGCCCTTGTACTGGGCAAGCGGCGCGGGTTTTCCATCGATGGAGTTGAGTGTATATTCGAGCACGCTGGAGGCTCCCAAGAGAGAGGCTGCAAGGACCAATCCGGTTAAGACAAGTTTGCGCATACCCTGCGGAGATGCTCGGGGCGCGTGGAAGATTCACTAAGTTTACAATTTGCGGCCGGATTCCCCCTGCGGTGGCGGCACAAGCTGCTGGTAAGATTTCAGGTATGGACTTGAGCTATCCGATCGGGAAGTTTGAATGGGGCGCGAAAATCGCCCCAGAGGCGCGGCCGGAATTGCTCGCACAACTGGCGGCCGCCCCGGCGGGGTTTCGCGACGCGGTGCGGGGGCTGGATGACGGCCAACTGGACACGCCCTACCGGCCGGGGGGATGGACCGTGCGCCAGGTGGTGCACCACGTGGCGGACAGCCACATGAACAGCTACATCCGTTTCCGCCTGGCGCTGACCGAAGAGCAGCCGGCGATCAAGCCTTACGATCAAGTCAAGTGGGCGGAACTGGTGGATTGCCGTACCGCGCCGGTGGAGACTTCGCTGCAGCTTCTGGAGTCGCTGCATGGCCGGTGGGTGATGCTGCTGGGGGGCTTTTCGGAAGGCGATTTTGCGCGCACCTTCCGGCATCCGGAGATCGGCGTGCTGCGGCTGGATACGGCCCTGGCGTCGTATGCCTGGCACGGACGGCACCATAGGGCGCACATCATGGGGCTGCGCGCAAGAATGGGCTGGTAAAGAGAAGGCTAGAACCGGACCGGCGCCTGGCGCGTCCAATAGATGAGGGGCTTGGCGTATAATGGCTTCAGGCCCACAAAGAGAGTTCCATACCTATGAATAGCCGTGCGAAGTGGTTTGTCGTGATTGGTTCCACCTGCCTGACCATCATGCTCCTCATCGGGAGCATGTTCGGCCAGAGCGCGGATCAGAAGAACGAAGTTTACAAGCACCTGAACGTGTTCAGCGACGTAGTGGCGCACATCAAGAAGGACTACGTGGAAGAGCCGGATATGAAGGCCGTGACGTTGGGCGCGCTGAACGGGATGCTGGAAGCGGTGGATCCGTTTGCCAGCTACTTGAATGCCGATCAATATCACGACTACCTGAAGAACAAGGACGTCAAGCGGCCGGACGTGGGAATCATCCTCTCCAAGAAATTCGGATACTTGGGAGTGCTGGACAGCATTCCGGGATCTCCAGCGGCCAAGGCCGGCCTGGTAACGGGTGACATGATCGAGAGCATTAAAGGCATCACGACGCGCGACATGCCGCTCGAGTATGCGCGCATGATTCTCCAAGGCGACCTGGGCGAGCCGGTGGATCTGAGCGTGGTGCGGGTGCGGCGGCCCGAGCCGGCCACCATCACGCTGATTCGCACCAATATCGTGCTGCCGCCGGTGGAAAGCAAGATGCTGGACGAGAAGACCGGCTACATCAACATCGACGCGCTTTCGGCGGCGCTGGTGAACGACACCAGGACGGCTATTCAGCAACTGCAGAAGAAGGGCGCGCTGCAGTTGGTGATCGACGTGCGCGATTGCGGGACAGGCTCTCCGGAAGACGGCATTGCGCTGGCCAACCTGTTTTTGGACAAGGGACAGATCACGTACCTGACGGGCCAGCGGTATCCGCAGAAGGTTTTCAACGCGGATGCGGCGAAGGCCGTGACCACCCTGCCGGTTGCAGTGCTGACCAACGGCGGGACGGCGGGTGCGGCGGAGATTCTGGCGGCCGCGGTGCAGGACAACAAACGCGGGCAGGTGGTGGGCGAACGCACTCACGGCGATGCCGGCCTGCTCCAGGCGATCACCATGGACGATGGCGGCGCCATCATTCTTACGGTGGCCAAGTATTACGCGCCGGGCGGCAAGGCGATCCAGGACACCGTGGTTCCGGCCACGCTGATGCATGAGGCCGTGGCGGAGGTAGAGTACGACGACAACGGGCTGCCGATTCCGTCGGCGCAGGAAGAGCAGCAGAAGAAGACGGAAAACGACCCGGTGGTGAAGAAGGCGCTGGAAGTTCTGGCCAAGGGGTAACGTGGGAAAGACGATCGGGTTTTGTCGTCAGGATCCCTTGGTTTAGCGAGACATGACTGGGCCACAAAAGGCCATGGCCTGCCCTACAGGGTCTTCAGATAGGCGATGAGATCGTCTTTCTCCTGGTCGCTGAGCATATCTTTGTAGGCGGGCATACCGTTGCCACCGTCATCGATGCGAGCCCGGACGTTGGCTTCGGTGGGCTTCTTGCCGCTCGAGAGCTTGTCCTTCTTGAAGAGGCCTTTCAGGCCGGGGCCCATTTTCTTTTCATCGCTATCCGGATTGTGGCAGATGGCGCACTGCTCGAAAACTGCCTTGCCCTTCTCCGGGTCGCCCTTGCCGCTGGAGAGCGCGGCCATCGATCCGGCGGTCAAAACCAAACAGAAAAAGCAGATGGAAAGTCGTTCGTAGCGCAAAACAGTTTCTCCCCCAGGGTTCAATTCCTCATCATACAATCAAACTGGCTGCCCGGTGCGGAAGGGCTAAGAACAGCCTACCGGCGGCGGCTGCGGACCAGGGCGTCTGCCCGTTGGGCTATGCCAGAGCTTTGAGGGAGCGGGGCCGGTCGGCGATGCTGACGACGGACTTGTCGAAGACGGTCATGTCCTGGACCAGGCGGTCGAGGTCGGCGCCATCTTCGAGAGGAATCTCATGCTCGATCCAATCGGAGAGCGGAAGGTTGCGGAAGCACATGCGCTCCTGTAGGACGAGACACTTGCGGTTGTGCAACAGCAGCTTGTTCTCGCGGGTGTAGTGTCTCTGCTCGACCTTCAATTCCCCCAGGAAGCCTTCGAGCGCCTGCCGGTGAGCGCGCTCTTCGGCGGCGCGTACGGCGATTTCGACGGAGTCGCGGACAGCGGTTTTTTCGGCGGAAAGGGCTCCGCGGGTTTCGGCCAACTGTTCGCGCTGCTGGGCCAGGGCGACTTCCATGCGGGATTGCATGATGAACCACGCCAGGAGTGCGGACGCAATGGCGACGAAACCGGGCAGAAAGATCCAGAGCATGGTTTCCATGGGGTCAATGTTATCGGGCAGGGGGGATGAAACGCTAGATATCAAAGGTAAACTGCCAGGCGCTGGCTATGGTTGAGTGCCGTCGATCTTCTGGCCGGCGATGGTGTAACGAAGGACGCCCAGACGGAAGGAAACCAGCGGGCCCAGGACGGAGCCGAGACGCGCCTGGATACCGGCGCCGAAGCCGCGATATTTTTCGAGGAACAGGGCGCGGCCGAGGAGGAAATCGGCGCGCTCGGCGGACGAGTAGCCTGGGGAGCCGGCGTGGCGGGCGCGGGCGGTGGGTACGAGCCAAAGCTTCTTGGATGCTTTGTGAATCTGGGCGGCGAGGTCGGCGTCGCTGCCGAATTGGCCATAACGCTCGTCGATCTGGCGGATGGCGCGGATCAGGCCGACGCGCATCATGAGGGCGGCGCCGCGGGGGTATTCGACGGGAAGCGGGGCATCGGAAGCCGGTTCAGCGGGACGCCAGTTGCCATCGGGCGGGAAATGGCCGAGTTGGGGGGCGGGCCGGCCTTCGGCATCCACCAGCAGGGGGCAAACGGCGGCGGCATCGGGATTGGCGTCGAGCACATCGGCGAGGCGGGCGACGGTGAGGGGTTCGACTTCGGTGTCGTCGTGGAGGAAGAAGACGTAGGCGGCGTCGGCGGCGCGCCAGCCGATATTGAGCGCTTTGGTGAGGCCGAAGTTCTTGGGCAACGGGACGAATTGGACGGCGGGGAAAGCGGTTTCGAGCTGGGCGCTGCCATCGGAAGAACCGTTATCGACGACGATCACCTGCAGGGTGGGGCGGGCGCCGGATTGTTCGAGGGAGTCCAGGCAGCGACGCAAGAGCGCGGCGCGGTTGCGCGAGACGACCACCACGGAGACGCGCGGCGGCTGTTTTGCCTGAGGGGCATTGGGTTGGGGCGTCAAGCCAATAGAATAGCGCGGGGCGTTGCGGGCGGCGGGTTAGCCGGCGTGCCTGTGGGGTCAGCCCCACTAATGCTGTTAAACTGGATCATTCACTATGGCTATCAGCAAAGATTTGCTGGAAATCCTCGTGTGCCCCGTCTGCAAGGCTGTGGTCGAACTCAAAAGCGACCAGAGCGGCTTGAAATGCGTCGAGTGCCACCGCGTCTACCCTGTTCGCGACGACATTCCGGTGATGCTGGTTGACGAAGCCAAGATCGAAGAATAGGGCATCGTGGGAAGTATCCTGGAATGTTTGCCGCGGGGCAGCCGGGTGGCGATCATCCGGCTCCGGTCGCTGGGCGACTGCGTGCTCACGACACCCGCGCTCGACATTCTCAAACGGGCCAGGCCCGACCTGCGCGTGGCGGTGGCCGTGGAGGACCGGTTCCGCGCGATCTTCGAAGGCAACCCCGACGTGGATGAGATTCTGGCCGCGGAGTTGGGAGCCGTGCGCGAATGGCGTCCCGGGCTGTGCCTGAACCTGCATGGCGGAATGCGCAGCGCGCGAATGACGGCGCTTTCGGGCGCGAAATTCCGGGTGGGCTTCGGGCATTTCCGCCATCCATGGGTCTATAACGCGCGGATTCCGACGGCGCAGGAGATCCTGGGCGTGGAGCGGACGGTCCATACGGCGGAACATTTGGCTAGCGCGATGTTTTGGCTGGGAGCGGCGCGCGTGGAAATCCCGGGGGCCAAGCTGGTAGTGGAAGGGCCGGTCCAGAGGCCGGCGCGGCAGTTTGCGGTGATCCACGCCGTGGCGGCGACGCCGGAGAAGACCTGGCGGGCGGATGGATTCCTGGCGGTGGCGGCATACTTGAAACGGTCCGGCCTCGAGCCGGTGTTTATCGGGGCTGCGAGCGACAACCTGGAAGCGTTCCGGGAGTATCGAAGGGTGCACGGAGCGCCGCTCCAGGAGATCAAGAAGCTGCTTAGCGGCGCGTCTTTATTCGTCGGCAACGATTCGGGACCGGCGCACATGGCGGCGGCGTTTGGCGTGCCAGTGGTCGAGATCTTCGGGGCGTCGGACGCGGCCATCTGGGGGCCGTGGCGCACGGCCGCGGAAGTGGTGACGGCGCCGGGGGGCGTCTCGGGCGTGGAGACGGCGCAGGTTCTGGAAGCGCTGGGGCGGCTGGGAGTGCGCGCATGAAGCAAGTCAGGCGTCTGCTCTCCTATGGCCGCCGCTACTGGGCGCGTTTGTTGGGCTCGGTGATTCTGATGGCGCTGGCGGGCGCGGCGCAAGCCACCATGCTGCTGCTGATCAGACAGGTTTTCGACAAGGTGCTGGTGGAGAAGCCGGTGGCCGGTCCGATTCCGCTGCTGCCCAGGCCGATCTTCGGCGTGCAGATCGATCTGGCCCGCATCATCCCGCTGGAACACCGCGGCATTCTGGCGATCGTGGCGGTGGCGATCGTAGCGGTCTTCTTTATCAAGGGCATCTGCGACTATATCGGCAACTATCTGGTGAGCTATGCCGGCTACTCGTCGGTGACCGATCTGCGCAATGCGGTATTCGACAAGGTTTTGAAGCAGGGCGCAGAGTTTTTCGAGGCCCATTCGACCGGGCAGTTGATGTCGTCGATCATGAACGACGTCGACAAGGTGCAGGTGGCCACGTCGCAGATTCTGGCGGATTTGCTGCGGCAATCTTTCGCGGCTCTGGGTTCGTTGTTTGTGCTGGTGAGCATCGACCTGAAGCTCACGCTGATCAGCCTGGTGGTGCTGCCGGCGGTGATGCTGCCGACCACGCGGATCGGGCGGCGCATCCGGCGCACCAGCCGGAACACACAGGAGCGGCAGGCGGAGTTGAACCAGATTCTGCAGGAGACGCTGAGCGGCCACATGGTGGTGAAGGCGTTTGGGGCGGAGGGATACGAATCGGGCCGCTTCCGCGCGGCGGCGCGGCGGCTGCTCAAGACCAACGTGCGGTATGTGCTGCAGCAAGGCCTTTCGGCGCCCATGATCGATATGCTGGCGGCGGCCACCATCGTGGGATTGCTCTATTACGTGAAGGTGCAGATGAAGGGAGGCGCGCTGACGCCGGGCGATTTCTCCGCATTCATGATCGCGCTGATTGTGCTGCTGGAGCCGGTGAAGCGCCTGGTGGGCATCCACAATATTTTTCAGCAGGCCAGGGGAGCGTCGGTCAAGATTTTCGAGTATCTGGATCGCGCGGAAGACGTGGTGGAGAAACCGGGAGCAGCGCGGTTGGAAGGCCTCGCAGACAGCGTGCGGTTTGAGGACGTTTCTTTCCATTACCCGGCTGTGCCCAATGGCTTCCGCATTAGGGGGCTGGATCTGGAAGTGAAGGCCGGCGAAGTAGTGGCGCTGGTGGGCCCGAGCGGCGGAGGCAAGACTACCGTGGCGAACCTGCTGCCGCGGTTCTACGATGTGACGGGCGGCGCGGTGAAGATCGACGGGCAGGATGTGCGCGATCTGGACCTGGAGTCACTGCGGAAGACGATTGGAATCGTGGCGCAGGATACCTTCCTGTTCAACGACACGGCGGCGCGGAACATTGCGTATGGGCGGCCGGAGACGTCCGCGGCGGAGATCCGGCGGGCGGCGGAAACGGCGCTGGCGCACGAGTTCATTCTGCGGCTGCCGGAGGGGTACGACACGTTGATCGGCGACCGGGGCACCAAGCTCAGCGGCGGGCAGCGGCAGCGCATCGCGATCGCGCGGGCGCTGCTGAAGAACGCTCCCATCCTGATTCTGGACGAGGCGACCTCGCACCTGGATACGGAATCGGAGATGCTGGTGCAAAAGGCGCTGGCGAACCTGATGGAGCACCGGACGGTGATTGTGATCGCGCACCGGCTGTCGACCATCCGGCGCGCGAACAAGATTGTGGTGCTGGAGAAGGGACTCATTCGGGAGACGGGCACTCACGAAGAACTGATCAACCAGGGAGGGATCTATCAGAGGCTCCACGAGCTACAGTTCGAGGATGCCGGAACGGTGGTGGACTTGTGAGTTCGCGCAGCATGACGGGTTTTGCCCGCGTCCGGAAAGCCTTCGCGGAAGGCGAGATTGTGGTGAGCTTGAAGAGCGTGAACCATCGCGGCCTGGATCTGCACTTCCACATGCCGGCGGAGTTCGATGCCGTCGAGAACGATGTGCGGGGCGTCATCAAGAGCGGGGTGGCGCGCGGCCACGTCCAGATCCACGTCGCCCTGACACGCACGGCCCCAGAGGCGGCGGGTTTGAACCGGCCGCTGCTGGATCTTTATATGACGGCCTTTCGCGAAGCCGTGAAGGCTTACGATATCGAAGGGCAGTGGCCCGATTTGAATGCGGCCATGCGCATCCCGGGTATGTTGGGCGTGGGCGGAGAGGCCGGGGAAATTGGGGAAGAAGTAGTCAAGGCGGTTCTGGAGGCCACGGCGGAAGCCGTGGCGGCGCTGAATGTCAGCCGCGAACGCGAAGGCGCGGTGACCGCGGCGGAGATGCGGCAGCGGTGCCGGAACATCCGTGGCCTGGTGAGCCGCATGGACGAGATTCGCGGCGGGGCGGTGGCGGCGTTTCAAAAGCGGCTGCGGGAAAAGCTGGCCGATTTACTGCACGGCGCGGCCATCGAGCCGCAGCGGCTGGCGCAGGAAGCGGCGGTGCTGGCGGATCGCAGCGACATCGCCGAAGAATTGATGCGGCTGGGGACGCATGCCGGACAACTGGAGGCGATGCTCGTGGGCGGCGGCGAAGTGGGGAAGCGGCTCGATTTCCTGTTGCAGGAAATGAACCGCGAAGCCAACACCGTGCTCTCGAAGACCGGCGGGCTGGGCGATTTGGGATTGACGATGACGGAGTTGGCGCTGGAGGCGAAATCGGAGATCGATAAAGTCCGGGAGCAGTCGTTGAACTTGGAATAGCCTTGAAAATATGACAACCGTTTTCATTATTTCGGCGCCGTCGGGATCGGGGAAGTCCACACTGGTTTCCCGGTTGCTGGCGGGGGTTCCGGGGTTGCTGTTTTCGGTTTCGTACACCACGCGGGCGTTGCGCGGGCATGAAGTGGACGGGCAGAGCTACCGATTTGTGCGTCGCGAGGACTTCGAGAGAATGATCGCGGGGGACGAGTTTCTGGAATGGGCTCAAGTGTTTGGGAACTATTACGGGACGCATCGGGGGATTCTGGAGCAGGCGCAGGCGACCGGCAGCGACCTGGTACTCGACATCGACGTGCAAGGTGCGGGACAATTGAAGAAGCGGATTCCCGACGCCGTAACCGTTTTTATCCTTCCGCCCTCGCGGCAAGTTTTGGAAGAGAGGCTGCGTGCCCGCGGCGAGGACCCGGACGAAGTGATTGAGCGGCGGCTCCGGGAAGCAGCCGGAGAGATCCGCCAGTATAAAGATTACGATTATGTTTTGATCAACCGGGACCTGGCGGAGTCCGATGCCGTTTTGAGCGCGATTGTGCGCGGCGAGCGGGCACGGCGGACCAGGATCGAGGATCAGATCGGGCCCGTTCTAGAGACATTTGAGATTTGAAGAGGTATCGAACACATGGCTGACAAAGCTCCACGCAACAACGCGCACTGCACCCTTCCGGACGACCCGGAGCAGAGCACGTACCGGTTTATCATCGTATCGGCGAAGCGCGCCCGGCAATTGCAGGGCGGCGCGCGGCCGGTGCTGCCCACATCCTCCAAGAAGCCGACCGTGATCGCAACCGAAGAAGTGCGGCGCGGCCTGGTGAAATACAGCTTGACCGGAACAGCGCCGGAACCGATGCCGGTAGAGCCGGCGGAGTAAGAAGAAGGCGGGTCCCGGGAATTCAGCATGAAGATCATTCTCGGCGTCGGCGGCGGGATTGCGGCTTACAAATCCGCGGAATTGGCGCGGATGTTGATGCAGCAGGGTCACGAGGTGCAGGCGGTGATGACCGCGGCGGCCGAGGAATTCGTGCGGCCACTCACGTTTGCAGCCCTGACGGGGCGCAAGGTGCTGACCGACCTTTTCGCCATCGAAAGCGCCATCGAACACATTTCGGTAGCGCAGGAGAACGAGTTGCTGGTCGTCGCGCCGGCCACGGCGGACTTGATTGCCAAGATGGCCCACGGGCTGGCGGACGATTTTCTGACCACGCTGTGCCTGGCATTTGCCGGGCCGGTGGTGGTGGCCCCGGCGATGAACGTCAATATGTGGCAAAACGCGGCCACGCAAGCCAACCTGGAGACGCTGCGCCAGCGCGGCTACCGGATCGCGGAGCCGGGCAGCGGTTACCTGGCGTGCGGGATGACGGGTCCGGGCCGGCTGGCGGAGTTGGAAGAAATTGTCGCGGCGATCGAGAGTGAAGCGCGCAAACGGCGCGATCTGGAAGGCGAGACGGTGCTGATAACGGCGGGTCCGACGCAAGAGCCGCTGGACCCGGTGCGCTACCTCACGAACCGGTCGAGCGGCAAGATGGGGTACGCATTGGCGGAAGCGGCGGCGGCGCGCGGCGCGAAGGTGGTTTTGATTTCGGGGCCGGTGCACCTGGCGCCTCCGCGGGGCGTGGAAGTGATTCCGGTGCGGACGGCGGTGGAGATGCGGGCCAGGGTGATGGAGAACCTTGCGGCCGCGCATATCGTGATCAAAGCGGCGGCGGTGGCGGATTTCCACCTGAGCAAAGTGCCGGAGCAGAAGGTGAAGAAAACGGCGGCGCGGATTTCCCTGGAGCTCGACCCGACGCCGGATATTCTGGCGGAACTGGGGCGCAAGAAGGACGACCGGTTGCTGATCGGGTTCGCGGCGGAAACTCAGAACCTGGTCCAGGAAGCGCGGAGGAAGCTGGAATCGAAGAACTGCGACATGGTGGTGGGGAACCTGGTGGGCGGGAGCGATGTGGGGTTCGAGTCCGACCAGAATGAAGTGATCCTGGTGCTGCGCACGGGCGAGACCATCCCGCTCGCGCGCGCCTCCAAACGGGAAATCGCCGACCGGATTTTCGACCAGGTGTTGAAACTCCGGCTGGCGCTGCATGCCGCCAATGAACGCTGAGCTGCTGCGACAGTACCTGGAATTCTACCAGGACTTGGGGATCCGGACTCTATACAAGCGGAGTGGGACAGACGCTTGCGTCAGTCAACCCGCTCCCCACGCGACGCACGGCTCCGGTGCGAGCCACGACTTGTCGCACGACCGTCAGGGAGTGGTTTCCGGAGAGATCGTAACCCCCGAGGTTCGTGAAGTGGTTCCCGACATGGCGCCGGCGGGCGATACGCTGATTGCGATCCGGAACGACATCGGGGACTGCAAGCGGTGCCGGCTGCACGAAGGGCGCAACAAGATCGTCTTCGGAGTGGGCAGCCAACGCGCTCCGCTGGTGTTTGTGGGCGAAGGACCGGGTGCGGACGAAGACGCGCAGGGGATTCCGTTTGTGGGGCGGGCGGGGCAACTGCTCACGCAGATGATCGAGGGCACGGCCAAAAAAGAGGGGATTGCGCTGACACGCGAAGATGTTTACATCTGCAACGTAGTGAAGTGCCGGCCGCCAGGTAACCGCACTCCGGAACCGGACGAGATGGAGATCTGCGGGCAATTTCTATATCGCCAACTGATGGCCATCCGGCCGAAAGCGGTTTGCGCCATGGGGGGCACGGCGGCGCGGGCGGTGACCGGCCACAAGGAAGGCGTTACGAAGCTGCGCGGCAAGTGGTTCCAGTGGCGCGATCTTCCGGTGATGGTGACCTACCATCCTTCTTACCTGTTGCGGCCGTACAACCAGGACGCCAAACGCGAAGCGTGGGAAGACCTCAAGAAGGTTCTGCATTTCGTGTACGACTGAGCAGCCACCGGGCGGCAAAGCCGGTGACGATATCCGATAACGTGATAAACTACGCTTTCGCCCTTACAGAATGCTGCTTGCCAGAGAATTCGTCACATACATCTCCAAACAACTCGTCAAGAAGTTGTCGCCGGGCGTGATTGAGACTCCGGCGCCGGACAGCGTGGCGGAAAAAATCGCCACGGTGATCAGCGAGGAGCTGGCGGTAGAAGACCGCCTGAACGACGAGGTACGCGACTTGCTGAGTCAGTACAGCGAGTACATGCGGCGCGAAGGCGTCAGCTACCAGGAGATGTTCCGGCGGATCAAGAACACGCTGATTTCCCAGCGCAAAGTGATCCGCGCCTCGGGCCGCGACACGCACGACGCCATGAAGCTCTCCCGCGACAAGGTGACGGAGATTTCTCACCGGGTAGTGGAGATGCTGCGCAAGAGCAGGGAACTTCGGCTGAAGGACAAGAACACCAACAACGTTCGCCTGGAAATAGTGCGGGTGATGACGGAGCTGTTGCAGGCCGAAGACAAGGTGGACCAGGCGGCGCGCGCCAAGATCCGCTCGCAGAAGCGCGAGATTCCCGAAGGCAGTGAAGAGTGGGACCTGCTGCACCGGCGGTACTACTCGGAAGAGCTGAAGAAGCTGGGAATCGACTTAGCGAGGAGCTAAGCGGGCGAGGTGGGACAGACCATCGTTTTTCGTGGTCTGTTGTTTCTCGCCAAGCCGGCCGCATGACAGCCCACAAAAGGCGATCGTCTGTCCCACTGAAACCTACCGTTTGTAGCCGATCATGCGCAGGAAAGCGCGGCGCTTCTCGGCATCATCCGGTGTTTCGACACCTTTGGGCGGGAAGCCATCGATTACTCCCAAGACACCGCGCCCCAGTTCGCTTTCGGCGATGACGGCTTCGACGGGGTTCGAGGTGGCGCAAAAAATCGAGCAGACTTCCGGGACGTTCTTGATCGAGGCGAGGATGTTGATGGGGTAGCCCTCGCGCATCACGACTACGAAGGTGTGGCCGGCGGCGATGGCCGAAGCGTTCTTCGTGGCCAGCGTTTTAAGGGCGTCGTCATTGCCGTCCACACGGGTGAGGCAAGGGCCGGAGGCTTCATTGAAGGCGACGGCGAACTTCATCTGCGGGACGGTGTTTACGATGGCCTCGTAAATATCCTCGACGGTCTTGATGAAATGCGACTGGCCCAGAATCAGGTTGCCGTTTTCCGGGACTTCCAGCGGTACCAGTTTCAGTTCCATGGGAAATCACAATGGTACCAGTTGCCGGGCGTCGTCGAGGCGCGCGGCGATGTCGAGCAGCAATTCGTCTTCATAAGGGCGGCCGAGGAGTTGAACGCCAATAGGCAAGCCTTCGCGCGAGGTTGCCATGGGGACGGCGATGCTGGGGAGACCCAGAACATTGGCGAGGACGGCGGGCATCAGCGCCTGGAAGAGGCCGATCTCGCGGCCGTCGATTTCCCATTTGCGCTCGCGGTGGCGGAAGGCGGTGATGCCGCATGCCGGCATAACGATGACCGAGACGCGCTCCATCTGGCGCAGCAGAGCGGCGCGCATGTGGTCGCGCGCGGCCAGGTTGGCGAGCACCTGTTCGGCGGTCACATCCTTGGTGTACAGCGTTTCGGTAGCGGTCCAGTGGGTTTCGGACTCACGGCCTTCGATGAGCTTGCGGGCCGCGGGCGCGGGCCATTGGTTGAACAGGAAGGCCCAGACGTTGGGGGCGCGCTCAAGGCCGCGGGGCTCGAACGGCTCGATGGGGTGGCCGAGGGATTCCAGCAGCGCGGCGGCGCGGCGAACGGCGGCGCGGATTTCCGGATGGACGGGGACGGTGTAAAACTGCTCCCAGAGGCCGATGGGGAGATTGGCGGCGGGGAGGTCGCGCAGAGGGACGGGAGTGGAAAACGGATCGGCCGAATCGAAGGCGGCCAGCGCGCGGAAAAGCAGGCGGACGTCAGCGGGGGTGCGCCCCATGGGTCCGGCGACGGTATTGAGGCCGAGGGGGTAGCCGAGGGAAGGGAAGTGGCCGGTGGTGGGGATGCGGCCGGGCGTGGGCTTGAGGCCGGCGATGCCGCAAAAATGCGCGGGCATGCGAATGGAGCCGCCCCCATCGCTGCCGATGCCGCCGGGCGAGCAGAAGGCGGCGATGGCGGCGGCTTCTCCGCCGGAGGAACCGCCGGGAGTGCACGCGGGGTCGGAGGGATGGTTGGTGCGGCCGGTAATGAAGTTGTCGGTTTCGTAGCTGGCGAGCAACTCGGGTGTGTTGGTCTTGCCGAGGAGGATGGCGCCGTGGCGGCGCAGGAGCGCAACGGCAGCGGCATCGGCGGACGCGCGATGGCCGGCGCGCAGCCGGCTGCCGGCCTGGGTGGGCAGGCCCGCAACGTCGAAGCTGTCTTTGACGGTGACGGGCACGCCGTGCAGCAGGCCCAGGGGCTCGCCGCTTGCGGCCGCGGCTTCGCGGGCGCGGGCCTCTTCGCGGGCAGTCTCAGCCATCACCATGGCGAATGCGTTGATCGACGGATTGCAGCTTTCGATCTGGCGCAGATGGGCTTCCACCAGCTCCACCGGCGAGAGGGAGCAGGTGCGTACGCGGGAAGCCATTTCGACCAGGGAAAGGCGGTGCGGCACGAGCACAGTGTAACAACCCGTCATAATGGATTCATGGTCCCGCTGACATTTGCGGAAGCGCGCGCAAGAGTGGTGGCGGAAGTGCGCGGCGCGCGCCAGACTCCGGCGGCCGAAGAAGCCGGATTGGACCGGGCGGCGGGACGCGTGCTGGCCGAGCCGGTGGCGGCCGATCGCGATTCGCCCGCGGTGGCGCGCTCCGTGCGCGATGGCTATGCGGTGCGTGCGGCGGATTTGCCCGGCGAACTGCGGATCATCGGCGAAGTGCGCGCGGGCGAGCGTTTCACGGGCACGGTGGGGGCGGGTCAGGCCGTCGAGATCATGACCGGTGCGCCGATTCCGGCGGGCGCCGACGCCGTGGCCATGGTGGAGCACACGCGGCGGCTGGACGGATGCGTGCAGATTGACCGATCGGCGGAGCCAGGCCAGTTTATTAACCCCAAGGGATGCGAAGCGGCGGCGGGCGAAGTTGTGCTCGATCGAGGCAAGCGGCTGGACTATAGCGACGTGGCGATGCTGGCGGCTTTCGGCCGGTCGCGCGTGTTGGTCTATGCGCGGCCTCGGGTGACCATCGTCGCGACGGGCGATGAGATTGTGGAAGTGGACCAGCAGCCGTTGGAATTTCAGATACGCAATTCGAACGCGCGGTCGCTCGAGGCGCAGGTCGAGCGCGCGGGCGGCGTGCCGCGGGTGTTGCCGGTGGCGCGCGACACGGTAGAGCACACGCGCGAAATCGTCGCGCGCGGGCTCGACGCCGATCTGCTGCTGCTTTCCGGAGGCGTTTCCGCGGGGAAGTACGACGTGGTGGAAGAAGTGCTGGCGGGCTTGGGCGCGGAATTTTTCTTCGACCGGGTGCTGATCCAACCGGGGCAACCGCTGGTATTCGGCCGCGTGGGGCAGACCTTTTTCTTCGGGCTGCCGGGCAATCCGTCGTCCACCATGGTGACGTTTGAGGTGTTTGCGCGAGCGGCGCTGGAGTTGCTCGCCGGGCAGCAGGAGATCGCGTTGCACATGCCCTTGGCGCGGCTGACGCGGGATTTTCGCCATCGCGCGGGGCTGACTCGTTTTCTGCCGGCGCGGTTGAGCGCGGATGGAAGCGAGGTGACGCCGGTGGGGTGGCGCGGCTCCGGCGACGTGCCGGCTCTGACGCGCGCCAACGCGTACCTGGTGGCCGACGCCGGCCGCCCCGAGTATGCGAGCGGCGAATTGATCCGGGTCTTGATGAAATGAAAAAACTTTCTCATTACGATGCGGCCGGCAGTCCACGCATGGTGGATGTTTCCGGCAAAGCGGCGACGCGCCGCAGCGCGCGAGCCCACGCGTTCGTGAAGATTCGGGCGAGGGTATTGGCGAAGTTGCCGGAGAATCCCAAGGGGAATCCGCTGGAGATCGCGCGCATCGCGGGGGTCGCGGCGGCCAAGCGCACCTCCGAACTGATCCCGCTGTGCCATCCGCTGATGCTTACGCACGCGGATGTGGACGTAACGGTGGAGCAGAAGGGCGTGCGGATCATTGCCAGCGCGGCCACCACGGGGCAGACGGGCGTGGAGATGGAAGCGCTCACGGCCGCGGCGGTGGCGGCCCTGACGGTCTACGATATGGTGAAGGCGCTCGATAAAGGGATCGAGATTCAAGACCTGTACCTGATGGAGAAGACCGGCGGGAAGAGCGGGGATTTCAAAAGGAAAGCATGACCAACGCTGCGGTTTTGACGATCAGCGACTCGGTGAGCGCGGGCACGCGGGCGGACGGGTCCGGGCCGGCGGTGCGGGAACGGTTGGAACAGTTGGGCTGGAACGTCGCAGCGATGGAAGCGATTCCGGACGAAGCCGGGGAAATCAGCCGGCGGCTGGCGACCTTAGCGGATGGCGGCCAGGTCTCGGCGATCTTCACGACCGGAGGGACCGGGGTGGCGCTGCGCGACGTGACGCCGGAAGCCACGCGAGCCGTGCTGGATCGTGAAATCCCTGGATTTGGCGAGCTTATGCGCGCGAGAGGTTTGCAGACGACGCCGCTCGCGGCGCTGTCGCGGTCGCTCGGGGGGACGCGCGGAAAGGTACTGATTGTCAACCTTCCGGGATCGCCGAAAGGTGCGGTGGAGTCTTTAAATGCTATCGTAGAATTGGTGCCACACGTGCTTGAGCTACTCAGAGGGCAAACCGAACACGTGACTGAGCCGAGGGTGTAATGTGACTCGATTACTCTTGTGTGTGTCCTTGTGCGGGATACTGCTGGCGCAGCAGGAACAGCCGCCGCCGACCAGAATCGTCACCACGGTTGAAAACGTTCTGGCGCCGGTGACGGTGTACGACCGTAACAACAACTACGTCCACGGATTGACGCCCGACCAGTTCCGGATCTTCGACAACGGCAAGGAGCAGAACATCCACCAGGTGGATGTGACGTTCACGCCGATTTCGCTGGTGGTGGCGATTCAGGCGAATGCGCGCGCGGACAAGATCCTGCCGGTAGTCAACAGGATCGGCACCATGCTGAAACCAATCATGCTGGGGGACCAGGGCGAGGCCGCGGTGTTGGCATTCGATTCGCGTATCCGCACGCTGCAGGATTTCACGCCGGATGCGGACAAGATCAGCAAAGCGATCAAGACGATTTACGCGGGCAGCACGTCGAGCCGGCTGGTGGATGCGGTGGAGGAAAGCGTCCACATGTTGAAGACGCGGAACAAGGACCGGCGGCGCATCCTGCTGGTGATTGGCGAAAGCCGCGATTACGGCAGCGAGGCGCGCGGCCGGGAGACGCTGATCGAACTGCAACTGGCTAACATCACGGCCTATTGGGTGGACATGTCGCACCTGCTGGGCACGCTGACCACGCCGACGCCCGATCCGCGGCCGGATAACAGTCCACCGGCCTCTCACCCGTTGCCCGGCGGCGTACCGTCCACGCCGACGACGGTGCAGCAGATGTACGGCACCAACGGCTCCAGCGCGGAGTTCATACCGCTGATGGTCGAGATCTTCAAAGACGTGAAGAACATCTTCAAGACCAGCCCGGCGGTATTATTCACGCGCGGGACGGGCGGCAACGAATTCAGTTTCTATTCGCAGAAGGGCCTGGAAGCGTCGATCCAGGAAATCAGCGACCAGTTGCACAGCGAGTACACCATCAGCTACACGCCCAACAACCAGGCGGAAGGCGGCTTCCACCAGATTTCGGTGGCCGTGATCGGGCACGACTACCGGTGCGATACAAGGCCGGGATACTGGGTAGCGCCCAAGCCGTAAGCGGGCATTGTCACGCATGCCTGAAATCAGCCGGTTCTTCGGTATTATTGTTCAGATGTACTACAGCGATCACGAACCGCCGCACTTCCATGTGCGTTATTCCGGCCAGAAGGCGCTCATCGCCATCGAGACGCTGGCTCTATTGAGAGGGCGTCTTTCGCCTCGCGCACTCGGCTTGGTGACGGAGTGGGCGGAGTTGCATCGCGCGGAGTTGATGGAGGACTGGAAACTGGCGAGGGCGGAAGCGCAGCTCAAGCCCATTGCGCCTCTGGAGTAGATCATGTTGAAGGACATCGTTGTCGCAAGAGCGCTTGGCGATTATCGCCTGTATCTTCGGTTCGAGGACGGCGTTGAGGGAGTGGTCGATCTCGCGCCCCATCTCAGCTTCCAAGGAGTCTTCGAGCCGCTACGTGACCAGGCCTACTTCGCGCAGGTCCGGGCCGATCCGGAATTGGGCACCGTGGTTTGGCCCAACGGAGCGGACCTTGACCCCGATGTTCTATACGGACGCATCACCGGGACGCCGATCCTGCAGGAGTTCGACGTCCATTTGGCGCATTAACTCAGCTAGTCGTTGCCGGCAATCTGTACGAAAGGTTCCGGAGCGACGCCGTCGACCACCGCGGCGGCGTCTTCGGCGGTGAAGGCTTCCACTTTGGCGGAGATATTCATGGAGCAAAACTTGGGGCCGCACATGGAACAGAAGTGCGCGTCCTTGAAGCCGTCTTCGGGCAGGGTCTCGTCGTGCATGGAGCGCGCGGTCTCGGGATCGAGCGAGAGATCGAACTGGCGGTTCCAATCGAAGGTGTAGCGGGCGCGGGAGAGAGCGTCGTCGCGGTCGCGGGCGCCGGGGCGGTGGCGGGCGATATCGGCGGCGTGCGCGGCAATCTTGTAAGCGATCAGGCCGGCCTTGACATCGTCTCGGTTGGGCAGGCCGAGGTGCTCCTTGGGCGTGACGTAGCAAAGCATCGACGCGCCGTACCAGCCGATCATGGCGGCGCCGATGGCCGAAGTGATGTGGTCATAGCCGGGAGCGATGTCGGTGACCAGCGGCCCCAGCGTGTAGAACGGGGCCTCGTAGCACATTTCGTTTTCCTTCTGCACCTGCATCTCGATCTGGTCCATGGGGATGTGGCCGGGGCCTTCGATCATCACCTGGACGTCGTATTCCCAAGCTTTCTTGGTGAGCTCGCCGAGGGTTTTGAGCTCGGCAAATTGCGCCTCGTCGCTGGCGTCGGCTACGCTGCCGGGACGCAGGCCGTCACCCAGAGAAAAGCTGACGTCGTGCTTCTGGAAGATTTTGCAGATATCTTCGAAGCACTCATAGAGCATATTCTGCTTGTGGTTTTTGACCATCCACTCGGCCAGGATGGAGCCGCCGCGGCTGACGATGCCGGTGACGCGCCTGGTGGTGAGGGGAATATGCTGGACCAGGACGCCGGCGTGGAGGGTCATATAATCGACGCCCTGCTCGGCCTGCTCCTCGATGACGTCGAGCATCACCTGGCGGCTGAGGTCTTCGATGCGCCGCACGCGGGAGAGCGCTTCGTAGATGGGCACGGTGCCAACGGGGATGGGCGAAGCCGAGATGATGGCCTTGCGAATGGCCGGAATGTCGCCGCCGGTGGAAAGATCCATGACCGTATCGGCGCCGTACTTAATGGAGTACTGGAGCTTCTCGAGTTCGCCATCGACGTTGGAGACCACCGAAGAGTTTCCGATGTTCGAATTGATCTTGCACGTGGAGGCGACCCCGATGCACATGGGCTCGAGGTTGCCGTGGTTGACGTTGGCCGGGATGATCATGCGGCCGCGGGCAGTCTCCGCGCGGACCAGTTCCGGCGCGATCTTCTCGCGTTGCGCGATGAAGTGCATTTCCTCGGTGACGATGCCCTGGCGGGCGTAATGCATCTGCGTGCGGATCTGGTCGTCTTTACGTTTAGCTACCCACTGAGTGCGCATGGTGCCTCCTGTAGCCGCGGGCGGAACTTGCTGAAAGGTCCCGCCCGCGCCGGACTGAAAAAGGCCGGTCACCCGGCCCGCATTACTTCTTGTTCTTCTTGGGCTTCTTTACTTCCTTTTTTGGGCTTTTGTCCTTTGCCACGGAAATCCTCCCTTATGGAGATGATTATAACCGCATGTCTTGAGCGGTGCTGAAGAAAGACGCGAGGAAGGGGGCTATTCAATGGTGGCGAGCGTCTCGCCGGCGGACACGGTGGCGCCTTCCTTGACTGTGACGGAAAGCACGCGTCCGGCGCGGGTGGCCTTCATCTCGTTCTGCATCTTCATGGCTTCCACCACGATGAGGCCCTGGCCGGTCTCGACGGCGTCGCCGGGCGCGATGAGCACGCGGACCACCTTGCCGGGCATGGGGGCGAGCACCGTCTGCAGTCCTTCTGCTCCGGCGCCGCCCGAGCCGCGCGTCCAGCGGCGCGGGTCGCGCACTTCAATCTCGAAGCGATGCCCATCCACCACCACGACCAAACCGCTGGGTGTCTCTTCGACGCTGGTATCGTAGCTCAGGCCGTCGAGCAGCACCGAATACATCCCCGGTTCGGGAGTTTCCACGTGTGCGGTGAACTCCAGCGCGTCGCCCAGGCGGAAGCGGCAGGCGGGACCGTTCCGCAGAAGTTCGATGGGCTGATCCACGCCGTCGATCTTGAGTTCGAGTTTCATCGCAGCAGGCCGCTCCTTCCCTCCCGGCGCCAGGCGCTGGATGGGGCATCCGGCTGGGCTGCGGCGGCCGCGGTGCGCAACTGGCCGTGGACGGCGGCGGCCAAAGCGGCCACGGCCACCAGGCGGGCGGACGGCTTAGGACGCTGGTCGCGCTCGAAGAACTCCTCGATGAATTCGGTATGCAGGTTGCCGGCGCGGAATTCCGGATCTTCCAAAATTTGCCGGAAGAAACCGATGTTGGTACGGATGCCGCCCACGTCGTATTCGCTGAGGGCGCGAATCATACGGGCGGTCGCATCGGCGCGTGTGCCTGCCCAGACGGCCAGTTTGGCCAGCAGCGGGTCGTACTCCATGGGGACGGTCCAGCCGGCATAGATACAACCATCCACGCGAATGCCGGGACCGAAAGGGCGGTTTAGGCGGGTGAGTTTGCCGGGATACGGGAGGAAATCGTTATACGGATCTTCCGCGTAGATGCGGCATTCGATGGCCGAGCCGCGCCACGACACCTGCTGCTGGGTGAGCGCCAGGCGGCCTCCGGCGGCGATCTCGATTTGCAGCCTGACCAGGTCGAGTCCGGTGACCAGTTCGGTGACGGGATGTTCCACCTGAAGTCGCGTGTTCATTTCCAGGAAGTAAAAGCGGCGATCCTGGTCCACCAGAAACTCCACCGTACCCGCGTTGTAGTAGCCCGCGGCGCGCGCCGCGCGGATGGCGGCTTCGCCCATGGCGTGGCGCATTTCGAGGTGCCGCTCGACCAGCGGCGAGGGACATTCCTCGATCACTTTCTGGTGCCGGCGCTGGATGGAGCATTCGCGCTCGCCCAGATGAATCATGTTGCCGTGCTGGTCGCCCATGAGCTGAATTTCGATGTGGCGGGAATGCTCGATGAGCTTTTCGACGTAGACCTCGGAGTTACGGAAAGAGCGTTCGGCTTCGCTCGAAGCATTGCGCAGGGCGGACTCCAGATCGGCGTCGCGATCCACCCGGCGCATGCCCTTGCCGCCGCCACCCGCGACGGCTTTCAAGAGAATGGGATAGCCGTTGTTGGAGGCAAATTCGCGGGCTTGCTCGAGCGAGACGCCGTGATCGGTGCCGGGCACCACGGGGGCGCCGGCGGCGATGGCGGTCTGGCGGGCCGCGGTTTTCGATCCCATCATGCGGATGGAATGGGCCGAGGGGCCGATGAAAACGAGGCCGGCGTCTTCGCAGGCGGCGGCGAAATCGGCATTTTCGCTGAGAAATCCGTAGCCCGGATGAATGGCTTCCGCGCCGTGTTTGCGGGCGGCGTCGAGGATGCGGTCCATGCGGAGATAGCTGGCGCTCGAGAGCGACGGGCCGACGTGTTCGGCCTCATCCGCCATGCGCACGTGCTTGGAGGTGCGGTCGGCATCGGAGTAGACCGCCACCGAGGCGATGCCCATCTCGCGCAGGGTGCGCATCACGCGAACGGCAATCTCGCCGCGGTTGGCAATCAGGACCTTGCGGAACATGAAGGGAATTGTAGCAGGGCGAGCCCTAGTGGAGTGGCGAGTTTCGTGCGTTGCGATAAGGTCTTTTTCAACGCGGAGGCGCAGAGACGCAGAGAAAACTGAGAGAACGGGGGAGTTTCTTCGATCTCTCCTCAGCCTACTCCGCGAGCGCCCAGCAGAGAATAACGCAGTCGCCATTCCTGTTCCCCCAGGTGTTTTCTCCACGTCTCCGCGCCTCCGCGTTAAACTCGGATCCCCGTGTTATCGACGGATTGCGGATGAGCGATTTTTTTTACAGACTTTGAGCGCACGGTAGTCGTCCATAATGAAAGAGAATGGCAAAATCGCAGAGCAAGCCGCAGTCGCGCCCCGCCGAGAGCCGGGCGGCCACCACGATTCGCGAGATTTTCGAATCGGGCCGGCCGCTGACCTATATCCGATCGGCCGAGGAGCAGCGCATCGGCCGCCTGCTGCATGAAGTGGCGTTCGGTCTGCGCGCTACTTCGCCGGTGCCGGTTTGGGAATGGCGCCTCACCGATGGGATGCGCAAGGAAGGCGGACCCGTCGAACCCGGTACGCTGGCGCCGCGCGCGGCGCTGGACTTCATCGCGGCGCACCCGGACGAGGCCATCTTCCACCTGAAGGACTTTCATGAGCCGCTGCGCGAGTCTCCGGAGATCCGGCGGCGCCTGCGCGACGTGTACGACGCCTGTCTCGACCGCCGCAAGTTCGTGGTGATTACCTCACCGGTGCGGTTTATTCCGGAGGAGGTGGAGCGCAGCCTGCTCTTTTTGGAGCTTCGGCCGCCCGATCTGGTGGAGCTGACGGACTTCCTGCGCGACGAGATGCGGCAATCGCCGGTGAGCGAAGCCGTGCTGGAACAGGCGGGCCGCGTGCTGCTTGGCTTGACGCTCGACGAATCGCGCTACGCGTTGCGCCGCGCCCTTGCCAAAACCCCGCAACTGGGACCGGAATCGCTGCCGGCGTTGCTCGAGGAAAAGCGCCTGCTGGTCAACCGCAGCGGGGTGATCGAGTATATCGCCGACGGCACCAGCCTGGCGGAGGTCGGGGGACTCGAAGGCTTGAAGGCATGGCTGCTGGAGCGGCGCAAGCTGTTTCAGATGCGCGACACGCTCAGCAACGAGATCGTGCCCAAGGGGCTTCTCATGATGGGCATTCCCGGCTGCGGCAAGAGCCTCTCGGTGAAGGCCATCGCCACTTGCTTCCAGCTTCCGCTCTATCGCGTAGACATGGTGGAGATCTTTTCCGGCCGCCACGGCAAGCCCGAAGGCGCCTTCGTCGAAGCTTGCCGGATGATGGAAGACATGGCGCCGGCGGTGTTGTGGTTCGACGAAATCGAAATGGGCATCACGTCGACGGAATCGAGCGGCGAGCAGGGCCGCATCTTTGCCTTCTTCCTCACCTGGATGCAGGAGAAGACGCGCGGCCTGTTTGTGGCGGCGACCGCCAACCGCATCGACCTGCTGCCCGCCGAGATGATTCGCAAGGGCCGTTTCGACGAGGTCTTCTTCGTGGATTTGCCGGTGGACGAAGAACGCATCGAAATTTTCAAAATCCACCTGAGCCTTCGCGGCGTGGACCCCGCCCAGTTCAACCTGGCGCAATTGACCCCTTTCACAATCGGCTGGACTGGGGCGGAGATCGAGCAATGCGTGGTGTCGTCGTTGACCCAGGCGCGCCTGAAAGACCGGGAAATCGACGAACAGGATTTGATTGACGTCGCGGTCCGCGGCTGGGCCTTCGAGCGGGCGGTAAGGGCGTCACCGCAGGCGTTCGACCGGTGAGGGGGGATACCGCGTATTTCGGGGAGTTTCGGAGCCTCTTCCGAAAATAGGATGTAAGTTGTTGATTCCTCGTTATAGGGACAGGATCCATTTTCATGCCCGTGTTGTGAGCCGCAGCGGCTCATACGATACGACTGTCCCCGAAATACCATGCCCGAACGTATAATACCCTCGTGAATAGAGGATCGGTCAAGAGTTCTTCGTTCTTTGGTCGCGTTTACTTTTTGACGGCGCGATATGCCGGCCGTCCACCGAGGCTCGGTACCGACATCCAGTTTGACGGATTGCCCGACGTGAACAAGTGGTGGTTCAGGCCGTCAAACCGGCATCTCGGAAAGTGGCCCACACGGGCCGAAATTCGAGACGACCTTCATTATGCTGCGCCGCCCTACGTCATTCGCAAAACCAGACACGTAATGTCGTCATGCTGCCGCGTAAGTCCCACGAACGCGTCCACTGATGACATGATGCGTTCCAGCGCTTCTTTCGCGGAACCGCTGTGGAGCGTTTGCACCACCTGCAGCATTCGCTCTTCACCGTACTCGCGCTCCCCAACGTCCTCGGCTTCCACCAGGCCGTCGGTGAAAATCAACAACAGATCGCCCGCGGCCAGCGTCGCGCTGCCAAACTGATAGGAGATCGCGGAGTAGATGCCCAGCGGTAGGCCACCTGCTTCCAGGCGCTCGATGGCACCAGTGGCATGCCTCAACACCGGCCAATTGTGGCCCGCGTTGACATAGGTCAGCTCGCCGGTGGCCGGTTCCAACTCTGCCAGAAAGGCGGTAGTGAACCGCCGTCCCTGGAGGCTCTGTTCGCACGCGTAGCGATTGACGCGCCCCACGAGCTCGGGGAGCGTGCCCGGCAGGGCTGCCAGTGTGCGTAGGCTGGCCTGCAATGTGGCGGTCAGCAGGGCAGCCGGAATGCTCTTGCCGGCCACGTCGGCCACCACCATCAGCAGGCTCTCGTTGGGGCGAAAGAAAGCGTCGTAGTAGTCCCCCGCGACGGTGTTGGCCGGCCGGCTGGCGAAAGCGATATCCACGCCGGGCACCTTCGGCGCCTCCGACGGCATGAGCCAGCTCTGAATCTCGCGGGCGATCTCAAGATCGCGCTTCATGGCGACGCGGTCGGACAGTTCCAGCGCGAGCAGAACCACCAACACCATGCCCCCGAAGAATTGCGTCTCCACGCTGTCGGACTTCTGGTCCCCTTCGCTAATCCGGACGCCGGGAAGGAACAACAGCACCAACGCGATCAGGAGCAATACGCGCCGCGCAGGCGAGAGCTTCATCATCATCGCCCAAAACAATCCGCGCGCGATCCGCCAGAAGCGCTTCCATCGGGACTCCCCCTGCAGCGGTTCATGGTCCACTTCCTTGGAATAGAACTGGTAACTCGAGTGCGCGTCCGCGCGAAACTGCGCCCAAAGCTGCTGGACCGCAATCCCTTCGCTGATCCGCTGCCAGAAATTTCGGAGTTTTCGAGCCATTCGGCTCAAGTATAACCGGAACGAATGAGGTGGCCTGCCGCGGACCACCCCGGATCTAACTCGATCCCCGGGCCTCCTGTTCCACTCCCACGCGCCCCACATGGGAGTTTCGGGGAGAGGCTACACAACCCCCGATCACTCAGCCGCTGGAGTTTGGGAGTTTCGTAGCCTGTCCAAGCCTGTTTGAATGTATAAGCACGATGAAAATGGGTTCTCCTGAAGGCTACAATGCCGAGACCGGCTTGTCAGAGCCGGCTCAGAAATCTCAAACAGGAGAACCCTATGAACGCTACTCACTATATCGGATTCGACGTTCACAAGAAAAGCATCAGCTTCTGCGCCAAGACAGTAGACGGACAGGTTGCCGACGAAGGGAAGCTGATCGCCGAGCGCTCCGTCCTGCGCCAGTGGGCGAGCCAACGCCAACAGCCGTGGCGGGGTGCCATGGAAGCCACCCTGTTCAGCGGCTGGGTCTACGACAGCCTCAAGCCTTATGCGGTGCAACTCGACATGGCCCACCCGGCCATGATGCGAGCCATCTCCGCCGGCAAGAAAAAGAACGACAAGATCGACGCGCGCACGATTGCCGACATGGTGCGCTGCGACTGGCTGCCGGTCTGTTACGTGGCGCCGCCGGAGATGCGCGAATTACGACGCCTGCTGCGCTACCGCAGTCTGGTGGTGCGCGAGGCGGTGCGCATGAAGAACAAAATCGCCGGGTTGTTGATGGAGGTCGGGGCGCCCTACAACAAGGAGAAGTTGCACGGTCGGCAATATTTCGCCGAGCTGCTGCAGAATTTGGAAGAGGTGCCCGAGTCGGTGAAGGACCTGCTGCGGCTCACGCGCGGCGCGATGGACACATTCCAAGCCACGCAGAAGCAACTGGTGAAGCGACTCCTGGCGGACCGCGAGTTGGCCCAGCACGTGGAACGACTGGCGAGTATTCCGGGCGTGGGCGAGATCACGGCGCTGACCTGGGCGCTGGAGATTGCCGATCCGCGGCGCTTCTCCTCGTCCGCCGAGGTAATGAGTTATTGCGGCCTCACTGCGGCGCTGAAATCCTCGGCCGGCAAAGAGCAGCGCGGACCGATCTCGAAACAGCGGAACGCCTGGCTGCAGACCGCACTGATCGAAGCCGCCAAACTGGCGCCGCACTGGAATCCGCAACTGGCCACCGTGCACGAGCGCGAGCTCAAGCGCGGACATCGCAATCGCGCCACGCTGGCGGTGGCGCGCAAGCTGGCAGCCTACTTACTGGCGGTCGACAAGAGCGGAAAACCGTTTCAGTTGCGCACTCCTCCACCGGCGGAGGAAACGCAGGCCACATCCGAAGCGGAGAAGGCGGCCTAAAACCATGCTCTGAACTCACCAGCGGGATCGGTGTGAATCCCGCTCCGCCGCCCGTCGACAGGGTTGGAGTGCCAGAACAGTCCTCGGCGTCAAGGGTTCGCTACGCCGCGCCAAAAACCGGCGCGCCCTTGACTCCTGCGGGCCGTTCTGGCCAGAGTCGAGTCGCGACGGGCGGCTCCGGCGGGATCCACACCACGACCTGCCGACAAAACCATTTCCGACTTGTCAGCGATCCACCGGCCGTTCCTCGCTCCTTCGGGGACTGTGCAGAGGAGGTCCTCCTCCCGATGCGCCTTTTAGTCTGTTTCTTGGCCGGCCGGTTCACCCTAACTCAATCTTCGTGGACGGCGACTCTCCGCTGTTCCCGCAAATGGATGTCTGGCCACGCTGCTTCGTTAACCCAACCCAGCGATCCCAGGCAATTCGAAACATTGATCGGCCGTACCACGGCGCTTCGGGACTTCACCCTAAAAGTGCAGGGAGACCTCCGTCTCCCTATTGACTTTTACTTATCATGGATGTCCCCGAAACTCCCGTAGACCACCCGGCGCCCCCTCGCTTTGCCCAGGCGAATGGGACATTCGCATTTTCGTCCAGGTTCCGGATCGCCGGCCACCCGGCCGGAAATAGTGCGGCAGCAAGGGGGGAACTTCGAGTGCGGGCGTTTCCGCCTGGTTGGCCAGGACACGTCCCGGAAGCGCCCGCTGTTCCAGCGCTGTTATTGGCCCGCCGGCTTAGTCGCTGGCTTGGCTGCCGGCGCGGGCTTCGGCTTGGGCGCCCAGAAATTCGGGTCGGCCGTGATGTATTCTTTCGGCGCATTACTCATCTTCGGGTTCACCGAGAACATCGTGCTTTCGGTGCTGATGACGATATCCCCAAGCAGCTTGTAGTACCGCGCCAGGTTGTCCGCGCCGAAAGCGTCGACCATGCTCATGGCTCCCGGCGTCGGGTCCATCGACTTGAGCGAATCCATCCCGGCCAATATCAGGTAGGTTCCGGCTGGCATGCCGGAGCTCACGCTGTAGACTGTCCGCCGCTGTTGGCTCCCGCTCTTGGCAAATGCCGTGTTCACCAGTTTTCTCATCTCGGTGAAGTCCGCCGCATGACCCGGACGCACCCGGACCGTATTGATCGTGAAAAACCGCACCTTGGCACCGAGCGGCGTCCCGGGCACGTAGCTCAGGTCCGGCTGGTAGGTGGCGATGATGCCGCGCTCGCCCGTGCGCAATTCTCCATCCTGCGCATCCAGCCCGTCCAGCGTGGTCTTCAACGGCTCTGCCTCAGCCTGGTGAATGGCCTTTTCCATGGCTTCGTAGGTGTCGTACCTCTCGATAAACCAGGCCTGGCTTGTGCCGGTCATGTTTTCCAGCGCCAGATAGCTGGGGTATCCGCTCTTGGAGAAGGCGCGAGCATACGCCGACTCCACCTTTTCGTGGGCCGCTCCCTTTCCGGATTTAATATCCTCGCGGAAGATCCGCATCAGGTGAGGTGGCTGTTGTGCTTGTGCGTGAATGAGCGAGGCCCCAGACAGCAAGAGACCCGCCGCAACGACGTGGACGGCTGTGCGTTTCATTTTGTAATTCCCTCAGTAGGTGAGATTTCCGGGGTTGACTTTTGGCTCCCCCGCGTCCGCTAAGTATACACTGAGTTTCTCCCGTTCGGGAACTTCTTAGGGTTTTATGTCTCGCATTGCCGTTGCGCCGCCCCATAGCACCCCCGCCAGCACCAGCGCCAGAGCCGGGACCACGTACATCGCCTGGTGCAGGCCGACGGCTTTGGCCGCTTCGCTCACGCCGGCCGCGCCCGCGGCATGGCGCGCCAGGCGGTCGCTCAACATGCCGGTGAGCAAGGGGCCGAAGGCCGCGCCGCCCAGGTAGGTCACCAGCAGGTAGACCGCCATGGCGGAGCCCCGCAAGTTCGCCGGCACGATGTCGTTGATGGCCGCGTAGACCAATCCGTAATACATCTGCAACAGGCCATAGGCCGGCATGAGCAGCGCGAGTGCGGCGGCGGCGCTTCCCGCAGGCATGTGGATGGCGATGGCCGCAAGCGGAGCGGCTCCGAGCGCCGCGGCCGCCGCCAGCAGCAGGCGGCCATTGGCGCTGCGGCGGATGACGCGGTCGCCCCACGTGCCCGCCGCCAGCGCTCCCAGAATGCCTGCCGCTCCCGAGCCCACGCCCGACCAGATGCCCGCCTGCCCCACCGTCAGGCCGTGGTAACGCGTGAGCAGGGCCGGAAGAAAACTGCTGAAACTGTAGAGCGCGAAATTCAGGATGGCGCCCGAAGCGGAAATCCAGGCAAGCGCCGGAATGTGCAGCAGGGCGAGTGGCGAATTGGAGGGCGGAGCCCCTGGTCCGCGGCCGACGCCCCCGTCGGCCTTTTGCCGCGGACGCGACTCCGATTCCACCGGGCCAGGAGCGGGTCCAGGGGGACCCGCGCGGACCAGGGGGTCCGCCCTCCCTGTGCGCGCCGGCTCCTGTAACCAGAGCAGCGCCGGCGCCAGCAGCAGCCCTGGCGCCGCGGCCACCGCCAGCGCCACGCGCCAACCGTGGGCCTGCGCCACCTCGCCGGTGATAACCCCGCTCAGCATCACGCCCACCGGCACCGCCATCATGAAACCGGCCATGGCGCGGGCACGCCGCGCGGCGGGCACCAGGTCGGCGATCCAACTGTTGGCGGCCGGCGCGCAGACCGCTTCGCCAATCCCCACTCCCAGCCGCGAAGCTGCCAGCAGGGCGTAGTTTGCCGCCAGGCCGCCCAACCCGGTCAACCCGGCCCACACGGCCACCCCGATGGCCAGCAGCTTCCGGCGGCTCCACGTATCGGCCAGGCGGCCCAGCGGCAGCCCGGCCACGGCGTAGAGCACGATGAAGACGGTGCTGAGCCCGCCCAGTTGCGTATCGGAGAGCGCGAACTGGTGGCGCAAGGGCTCGGCCAGTGCGGCCAGCGCCTGGCGGTCGTAGTAATTGAGAACGTTAACGAAAAAAAGAACGGCCAGTGCCGGTCCAACCGCCTTGGATCTCACTGGCCGATCATGCTACCACAGCTTGATTTCAGTTTCCTTGAGGTCCTTGAGTTGCTTCTCCAGCTTGTTCTTGTCGACCGCCGGGCCGGAATCTTCGCTAGGCGCGGTCCCTTCCTTACGGACCGATATGGAGCCGCGTTCGCTGGTGATGTGGATGGTCGGCCCGTTGCCCACCTGGCCTCTGATGGTCGCGCTTCTCCCGTCCGACTCCTGGCGGAGTTGCGAGCCATAATCGTTGACGGCCTCGCCGCGCTGGGCGGTGGCGTCCAACTGGAAGGGCGCCTTGTCGGGCAGTACCAGCTCGATCCGGCCCGATCCGGCACGCGCTTCGATCGAGGCCAGCGGCACGTGCCCGGGGTGCAGTTCCACGTCGCCGCGGGCGGTTTCCAGCTCCAGCGATTGCGTGAACTGCTCGATGCGCACGTCGCGCGAATTGGCCACCAGGCGCACCGGGCCCACCAGGTCGGTGCCGTTGAATTCGCTCAGGTCCATGCTGATGTGGCCCGGCACGGCGGCCACGTTGAGCTCGGTGTCGCGCGCACCTTCGAGCTGCAGCGGCTTGGACAGCTTCTTGAAATCCAGGTTGCCGTTGTAAGCGCCGCTGATGGTCACCTGGCCGTCGATGTTTTCGAGCTCGATATCGGAGCCGCGGCCCTGCACGTCCAGCCGGCCCTTCATGTCCACGGCGCGGATCAGATCGCTCTTGGCCATGTCGAGGCGGACATTGCCTCCCACGCGGGCCATGCGGACGTCGCCCTTATCGGAGGCCAACTCCACGTCGCCCGCGACGTCGGAGATATCGAAATCGCCATTGTGGCCCCGCGCCTCAACCGCCAGGGAGCGCGGCACCGTGACGTCGAGTTCATCGGAGATCTGCTGGCCGCTCGGGGCGTGATCCTGGTTGGTGCGGATCAGCAGGCGGTCGCCCTGCGGAATGAGCTCCACCGGGGTGTTGCCGTTGGTGCGGTCGGCTTCTTCGCGTTCGTAGGAGCGAATGGTTTTGTGGCCGGCGACGGTGATGTCCTTCACGTCGCCGCCGGTCACCCGGATGTTGCCGCGCGGGTTTTCGAACACGATCCGCTTCACACCGGCGGCGGGAGCGGTTGCCGAGACGGGGTAATCGAACTGCGCCCCCCACCAGTCGAGCCCGTTGTTGATATGGAAGAGGTAACCGTTTTGGTGGGCCGCCCAGGTGGCCGAGCCGGCCACGCAGATCAGAATCACCAGCACGATTTCGCCGCCGGTGAATCCGCCGTGGCGCGCGTCCCGCCAGAAGGCCACTTCCAACAACCGCAGCAGGCCCCAGCCGATCAGCAAAAAGGGCCAGTACTGCGCCACGATATCGAAAACAGGCGCTTCCGGATGAATATTCCGCCAGAGGAAAAACCCGCCGATGATCAGCAGGATCAGGGGTCCGGTGAATGATCGCCTTCTCATGCGGTGCCTCCTGCGCCGCTCCCGGGCGTGGATGGTGGGGCATCGGAGGCGCGCGGCGTCGCGCTCGATCCGAATCCGCCCTTAGCCGGTTCGGAAGTGGAACCGGGGGTTGAAGCCGGCGCCGGCGGCGCCTGGCTGTAAGGACTCTGCGAGTAACCGGTGGCGGTGTAGCCGCGCGGCTGTGATGGCGGCGGAGGAGGCGGTGGCGGCGGTGAGGTTTCCACGCCGCGTCTCAACAGGCTCATCAGGCCGAAGACGATCAGGATCACGGGCCAGGTCTGGTCGAAACGGTAGCGCGTAAAGTTATTCAGCGCGAACAACCCGCCGATGGTGATGAGGATCACGGGGCCGCGAATGGCGCGGATTACCGATCCGTTATAGTCGCTCATGGCGGCCCTCCTTGGCGGCGGAGTCTTCCCCAAAGAACCGCCCGGCCAACAGGTACACTCCCAGAGCGATCAGCAGCACCGGCCAGAACCGCGTCACGCGTTCGAAATCGAACAGATCGAGCGTGTGGAGCAGCAATATGGCGCCCAGGCCGATCAGCACCACGCCGGCCACCGGAACGTGGTTTCGGCCGCCGCGCAGGTCGATGATGCTGGAGTATTCGTCCACCGGCTCGCCGGCCTGGCGTTTGCGCGCCGTGTGATAGGCCTCGAAGGCCATGTAGGCCCACCAGGCGATCACCAGCATGACGAAGACCGGCTCCAGTCCGTTGGCGGCGCGCGAGTTCGCAATACTCATGAGCATGCCCCAGATGATCGCGTGGACCAGGCCTTTGGCGTATTGCCCGTTGTAGATGGCGCCGACTCCGGGAATGGTGCCGAGGAACAGCGCCAGGCCCGGCGATACGTCCGGGCGCGCATAATTGACGGCGCCGCCGGGACTGGCGGGCGCCGCCGCGAAGATCGGCGGCGGCGTCACCACCGGTCCCGGAGCAGGTGGAGGTGGAGGCGCGGGAATGTGCTCCGCGCAGTATACGGTTCCGAAAGCATCCCGCCGGCAGGCGTCGCAAACCGGCTTGCCGCAGTTGCGGCAGTAAGCCGTGGCCGGTGTTTCAGGGTGATTCTGGCAGTTCATATGTGTCCCCTAATGTTTTCCCCCGCTGGCATCCGACGAAGGCACTCCTCCGGACGGAACCGGAGTAGAATTCGCCGGCAGCTTGTGTTCGTCCGTCTTGCGATCGGGCGTGGCCTGCTGTGGGGCGGGCGGCTGCTCGGCGTTCTGTTGCTGCCACTCGTGCAACGTGGTTTGGATCTGATACACGAATTTCAAACTCTCAATAAACATCTGCGTGCGATTCTTGACCCGATCGATGCGGTCCGTGAGGCCGTTCCACACCTTGGCCGGCTCCAGGTCGGACATGCGCAGTTGGCGCACCGGCGCCATTTGCGAAAGCAGCGAGAACGAGAGAATGGTCATGGCCGCGCCCATGGCGAACTTGGGTTGGAGGACCAGGCCGAACCAACCCGCCATCCGCTTGCCGAAGCCCTTGGTTCGCGCCTTCTCTTGGTTCCACGGCGGATCGAAGAGTATCCGCGTGATGAGTTCCGGCGACGGCTCGACATCCGCCACTCTCGACATGAAGGCCACGGCGGCGGCGGAATCCCGCGCCAGTTCGGCGCAGGCGGGACATGCGGCGAAATGGCGCTCCACCTCGGCTTTTTGATCTGCCGGGAGCGTGCCGTCCACGTAATCGCAGATCAGGATTTCAGTCTCTGCGCAGTTCATACCGCCAGCTTCTGCTTTCGCAACAGCCGGGTCAGTTCGGCCCGGCCCCGGTTGATTCGCGATTTCACCGTGCCTTCGGGAATCTGCAAAACCCCGGCGATTTCGCGGTATTCCATTTCCTGCAAGTCGCGCAGGATGACGGCCTCCCGTAAATCCGGCGACAGCCTCTGCAGGGTCGCCTGCAGAATCTCGCTGGCCTCGCGCCCGGCCAGTGCATGATCCGGCCTCGCCGCCGCCGCGCCGCCGGTTTCCTCCATCATGGGGAGTTGCTCTTCGATCGAATCGGTAACCCGCTCCTGGCGCGTGCGGCGATAATGATCGATCAGCAGGTTGCGGGTCACGCGGGCCAGCCAGGTGCCGAAGGATCCTTCCACGGAGCGGAAGGTCTTCAGCGTGCGGAACACCCGCAGAAAGACTTCCTGGGTCAGGTCCTGCGCTTCCGATCCGCTTCCCGTGAAGCGATAGCACAGGCCGTAGACTCTGCGTGTATGGAGCCGGACGAGGTCCTCCCACGCGGTTTCCTCTCCGCGCATGCATCTGGAGACGAGGCTCGAATCCGGGTCCAAGGTACTTTCTACCAGATTGCGGCCTCCGCGAACAGGGTCCAGGGTGGCGACAGTACTCCCGCTGGCCGGCCGATTTACGAAATTTCCAAAAGCTACCGTCGCGGATGCCATGGCACTCGTTCTTTCATATGGAGAAACGAGGCCTTATCATGATAGGTTCAATTTTTCCGGCATGCCGGAACTTCGAGACGTACGGGGGAGGCCAGCAATTCACCGCCATACCTGGAAGTGGCTGACCGGCTGCGCGCTGGCCGTAGCGGCGCTGGCGTGGGTCTTGTACACCCAATGGCCCAGGCAGGGCTTCGATTGGAGCCTGGCTGCGGCCAGTGTGATGCGGCTGCGCTGGCAGTGGCTGCTGCTCTCGCTGGTGCCCATTTACGGCACCTATTGGGGGCGCGCGCTCCGTTGGGCGGTCTTTCTGAAGCCGCTCAAACCGCGGCCATCCATCGGCAAGCTGCTGACTGCCACCGTGATCGGGTTTACGGCCATCACCCTGTTCGGGCGGGCGGGAGACTTTGTGCGGCCCTACCTGATCGCGGTGAAGGAGCAGGTGCCCTTGACCTCGCAATTGGCGGCATGGCTGCTGGAGCGCGTATTCGACCTGTTAATGGCTTCTCTGCTCCTGGGCTTTGCGCTTTCCCGGGTGCATGGGGCGGGCTTGCACGTGGGACCCACATTCGCCTGGGTACTGGCCTTCGGCGGAAGGGTCGTCTGGATTTCGTGCATACTGGTGCTGGTGGTGTTGCTCAGCCTGCGGCATTTCGCTGAGCCGGCGCGGCGACGGCTGATCGCGGCTTTCCACTTCCTGCCGGAAGCGCGCTTCCAGCGGGTGGAGCGGTTCCTGACCGCATTGGTTCAGGGAGTGGAATCGACGCGCAGCGATGGCGCTCTGCTGTTGATCTTTTTGTATTCAGTGCTGGAATGGGTCTTGATTGCGGCCTGCTATTGGTGCATAGCGCAGGCGTTTTCTGGGAGCCTTAATCTTACGTTTGTAGATATATTGATTCTGATGGGCTTTGTATCGTTCGGAGGAGTGGTGCAGATCCCCGGCATCGGCGGCGGTACCCAAGTGGCGGCGGCCTTGGTGCTGACGGAACTGTTTGGAACCAGGCTGGAACTGGCGACGTCATTCGCTGTATTCCTTTGGATTATTACATTTGTAGCAGTTATGCCGGTTGGTTTGGGGCTGGCACTAAAAGAGGGGCTGGATTGGCACAGCCTGCGGCAACTGGGCCGGGAGGTGGCGAAATGAAGTGTCCGTTTTGTAACCATTCGCAAGACAAAGTGGTGGACTCGCGCGAGAGCAAGGAAGGCGATGCCATCCGGCGTCGCCGGGAATGCCTGTCCTGCGAGCGGCGTTTCACCACCTACGAGCGCATCGACGAAGTTCCCTACATGGTGATCAAGAAAGACGGCCGCCGCGAGAAGTTCGACCGCCAGAAGGTGCTGGGTGGACTGCTGAAGGCCTGTGAAAAACGGCCGGTCGGCATGGCGAGGCTGTCGGAAGTCGTCAACCAAGTCGAGTCCAAAGTGAGCGACTCGCCTGACCGGGAAATTTCCACTATAGAAATAGGAGAATTCCTCATGGACAGCTTGCGGGACATGGACAAGATTGCCTATGTGCGTTTCGCATCGGTCTACCGGGATTTTCAGGATGAGCAGGCTTTCTTCAATGAACTCAAGAACTTAATGCGGCACAGGCTGCCCTGAGGCGCGTTCAGCGGGGACCGGTCCCCAGTTGCGCGGCAGCCTGGCCGAAAAATGGATGTAACCTAAACGTTTTTAAGACATCTTTAAAAATAGGGCTTAACTTTGCGGGGGAATGATGATATTATCAGTCGAAAGTCGAACCCCGAAATGCGGCCAATCTTGCGCACAGTCTGTGCCCAGCCAACAGGTTGAACTTTTTCCAGGCAAATACCCCATTTTCAAGAAATCCGGCACAGCGGCGGATGGATGTTCATGGGGGAGGTGAGTCTTAGTGGACCAGTTCGAAGATCAATTCTTAGCGGAAAACCCCGAACATCTCGGCCTTAGTTTTGAGGATGAAACCAAGTTTTTCGATCCGGAGGCCGCACACGAAGCCGATTTCCTGCACCCGCCCCCGGTAGAGGAGTCCATCTACACGGACGACCCGGTGCGGGTGTACCTGCGGGAGATGGGTGCCGTACCGCTGCTCACGCGCGAGGGCGAAGTCGACCTGGCGCGGCGCATGGAGCGCGGTAAGTTTCGGATGCAAAAGGCAATTAGCCGCTCGGCCCTGGTGCAGCACGTGGTCGTGGAGATCTCCGAGCAGCTCAAGAAGGCAACCCTCGAGCTGGATAGCGTGGCCGACCTTGGGGACGTGGAAGAGGGTACTCCGGCTGATGTCAAGGTACGGCAGGATGCCGCCCGGCTGTTTGCCGACGTCACGGTGTTGCACAAGAAGCTGCAGCAGCTTCAGGACAAGTTCGAGACCACCCCGCTGGCGAGCAAGAAGCCTCGTAAACGCTTGCTGGCAAAGCTCAACCGGGCCAAGGTGGAGGTTTCGCTCGCCATCCGTCACTGTCCCTTCCGGGTGAACAAGTGGAAAGAGTTTTCGCGCGAGATCGAGCGGGCGGTGGACGAGATCAGCCACCTCGACAGCGAGATCAAGAAACTCGAAGTCCGCAACAACCCGGTGCAACAGGCTCGGTTGCGGGAGTTAAAGCGCGAAATCAAGAAGCGGGAAGCCGCCGCCGGCGCCACTCTCCCCGAACTGCGCCATAGCATGACCGTGATCCGCCACGGCGAAGCCGAAGCGGAACGCGCCAAGAAGGACCTGGTGGAGGCCAACCTGCGGTTGGTGGTTTCCGTGGCCAAGAAGTACGTGAACCGCGGACTTCACCTGCTGGACCTGATCCAGGAAGGCAATATCGGGCTGATGCGGGCCGCCGACAAGTTCGAATACCGCCGCGGCTACAAGTTTTCTACCTACGCCACCTGGTGGATCCGGCAAGCCATCACCCGAGCCATCGCCGATCAGTCCCGGACCATTCGCATTCCCGTTCACATGAACGAGAGCATGAACAAGTTCCTCCGCGCCACGCGCGAACTGGAGAAGGAACTCGGCCGAACTCCTACAAACGACGAAATTGGTCGCCGGATGGACATTCCGGTGGAGAAAGTTCAGAAGCTGAAGACCATCTCGCGTGATCCAGTATCGCTCGAAACCCCGGTGGGCAGGGATGGCGAATCGGCGCTGGGCGACCTGATTGAAGATCGCTGGGTGGGCTCGCCCGTCGATGCGGTGATTGAAACCAACGTCCGTGACGAAACGGCGGGGATTCTGAAGACCCTTTCTCCCAAGGAGGAGAAGGTGATTAGAATGCGGTTCGGCATCGGGTGCGAGCGCGAACACACGCTGGAGGAAATCGGCCAGGAATTCGACGTGACGCGCGAGCGCATCCGGCAAATCGAAGCCAAGGCCCTGCGCCAGTTGCGCGCGCCGGAGCGGGCGCGGCGGTTGCGGGCGTTGATGGCCGCGCGGTAGGAGGGCGGGCGCCCTCGCCCGCGCCGGACCCCCTGGTCCGGCTCTTCGCTGATCTCACCTCATAATTTCCGCTTCTGCCCGCCCTGTCGTGGCATCATACACACATGCACCTGAGAGGGATCTTTCTTTGCGCGGCGTTGTGCGCCGCCGCAGGCGTGCTCTTCCAC
>JBEKYE010000013.1:0-26556 GCA_049511275.1 Bryobacteraceae bacterium | reverse complement strand
TTATGCGCGCAACGAAGAGCGCGGCGTCTTCCGCACTACCGACGGCGGCCGCACCTGGAATAAGGTGCTCTACAAGGGCGACAACATCGGCGCGGTCAACCTGGCGGCCGATCCCGATAACCCGCAGACACTCTTCGCCGGGCTGGAGGTTTACTTGACGCTTCCCAACGCCGGCCGAGGCGGCGGTGGCGGAGGAGGAGGCGGCGGTGGCGGCGGCCGCGGAGCGACCGGCGAACCGGACACTTCCGGCGCGGGCATCTACAAATCCACCGACCAGGGCCTCACCTGGACCGCCCTCACCGGCCACGGCCTCCCGGAATCCGGCATGGGGCGTATTGGCCTGGCGGTAGCCGCCGGCACCGGCGGGCAGCGCGTCTACGCCGTCATGCAAGGCGGCATGTTCCGCTCCGACGACGGCGGCGCCAACTGGTATCGCAGCACCACCGACTCGCGCTCCAACGGCAGCTCCTACTTCAGCCAGGTCTACGTGGCGCCCGATAACCCGGACATCGTTTACGTCGTCCAGACCTCCATGTACCGCTCCACCGACGGCGCCAAGACCTTCGAAGCTTTCAAGGGCGCACCCGGCGGCGACGACTACCACGTGCTGTGGATCGACCCGACCAACGGCAAGCGCATCATCGCCGGCGTGGACCAGGGCCCCACCATCAGCGTGGACGGCGGCTACACCTGGGATTTGAACTGGTACAACCTTCCCAACGGCCAGTTCTACCATATCTCCACCGACACCCGGTTCCCTTATTGGATCTACGGCACGCAACAGGATAGCGGCTCCGCCGGAACCTCCAGCCGCGGCGCGTTCGGACAAATCACGTTCATGGAATGGATACCCTCGGCGGGCGCCTACGAGTTTGGCTACATCCACGCCGATCCATTGGACCCCAACATCATCATGGCCAGCGGCCAAGGCGCTACCGTACAACGCGTTGACGCGGTGAACCGGCAGATCCAAAACGTCTCGCCGCCACGCAGCGGAGGATACCGTTTCGCCAACACGCCCCCGCATCTGTTTTCTTCCGCGGATCCGCACATCTTCTACCTGGGCGCGCAGTACCTGCTGGAGACCCGCGACCTGGGCCAAACCTGGAAAGCCGTGAGCCCCGATGTCACACTGGCGCCGGGCGAAACCGCGCCCCCCGCCGAACCCGTAGCGCCACCGGCGGGGCCACCCGCGGCAGGCGGCCGCGGCGGCCGCGGCGCGGGCATTTCGGCCATCGCGCCTTCGCCCATACGGGCGGGAGCGGTTTGGGTGGGCACTTCCAACGGCAAGATCCAAATGACCGCCGACGGCTCCTCCTGGAACCATGTCACGCCCCCCGACCTGCCGGCCAACACTGCCATCCAACAGGTGGAAGCCTCTCCGCACAACATCGACACGGCCTTCTTCACCCTGGACCACCACAACTCCAACGACTTCGCTCCCTACATCTTCCGCACCCGCGACGGCGGCAAGACCTGGACGCGCATCGTCTCCGGCATCCCGGAGAACGAAATCGCGCGCGTGGTGAAAGAAGACCCCGTCCGCGCCGGCCTGCTTTACGCCGGCACCGAACACGGCGCCTGGGTCTCGTTCGATTACGGCGACCACTGGCAGTCGCTGCAACTCAACCTGCCCACGGCGTCGGTGCGCGATCTCGAAATCCACGGAGACGACCTGGTGGCCGGCACTTACGGCCGCGCCTTCTGGATTCTCGACGACCTCACGCCGCTGCGCCAGATCACGCCGCAGGTGGCATCCTCAAACGTGTACCTCTTCCGCCCGCAGACTGCCACGCGCGTGCGCAACGATACCGACTTCGACACCCCGTTTCCGCCGGAGATGCCCGCCGGCACTAACCCGCCCGATGGCGCCATCCTGAACTACTATCTGAAGTCCGCGCCCGCGGGCCCGCTTACCATCGGCATCTATGACGCGGGCGGCAAGCTGGTCCGCGAGCTGACCAGCGTGGCGCCGCCGCCGGAACCGGAACCACAGCTCAACATTCCCAACTATTGGATCGAGCGCCCGCACCCGCTTCCCGCCGCCGCGGGCATGAATCGCGCCGTATGGGATTTGCGCTACACGCCGCCGCCTTCGTTCAGCCGCGGGACGACTACCGGGTCCTACCCCATCTCCGCGCTCTATGGCAACACGCCTGCCGAACCCCGCGGCCCGCTGGCGGCTCCCGGCGATTATGAAGTCCGGCTCGCGGCCGGCGGCGCGACCTATCGCCAACCGCTGCGTGTGGTCATGGAGCCGCGCGTGAAGACTCCACCGCAGGGCATCAGCCAGCAGCGCGACCTCGGCTTGCTGATCTCCGAGGGCATGACCGCCAGCTACGCCGCCAATCAACAGGTGGCCGAGTTGCGTGCCGCGCTGACCGCATTGCAATCCCCACCGGATGCCGCGGGTGCTTTGGCCACTAAGGCCGCCACCTTCGGCGGCGCCCCCGCGGGGCGTGGAGGACGCGGCGGTGGTGGTGGCGGATTCGGCGGCCGTGGAGGTGGCGGCGGCACTACCGTCAACTTCACTACCTTGAATGGCGAGTTCGGCACCCTTATGAATACGGTGGAACAAGGCGACTTCGCTCCGACCCAAGCCATGCAGGAGACGTATCACGACGCCTGCCAGCAACTCACGCAGGCGCTCACCCAGTGGGAAGAGCTCAAGAGCAAGGAACTCGCCGCGCTCAACGCCCTGCTGGGCGCGAGTAAGATCGCGGTTTCACCGCCGGCCCCGGCTGGACCGCCCTGTGGAAGATAGCAGCGGGTTGCCGCTTTTCTGACGGACGCCACATCGTCACCGCCGAATGTCTGTGAGAAGAGCGGGCTAAAGCATTCCCCAGGCGTGGGGCATGCTTTAGCTTACCCGCCAACGGGTGTGCTACGCTTTGAAAACCTCTTCCAGTTGCGGCCATAGTTTCTGGCTGCGCAGCGCGCCGGCGGAAAAAATCACGATTCCATCCGGTTTGGCCGCACGAGCCGCCTCAATGGCGCGGACCAGCTTACCCGGTGGATAAGTGCGTGACGCGGCCTCTTCTTTGTACAGATCGGAGGTGTAAATGCCGGCATAAAGCGGCCTTTCATGCCTCGTCCACTCCAATTGCCTGGCTGTGATTTCAGTTAGATGTGCGCAGTAAGTGTCGAAGTCTCCGAGAAAGTGGCTGCGATAACTCATGGGCATGTAGATATCGATCCAGGGGTTCCAGTCGGACCACTTTTGCCCCAGGTAGCGGCCGCTCTGGATCGGATTCTTGAAAACGGCGGCGCTCATCTGGATCTTGGGATTGATACGTTTGGAGCGGTCGTGAGCCTCGCGTACGAAGCGGCTGATCTGGTCGATGCGGTACTCGTAGAAGAAGTGGCGCATATCCGGCGGGCCGCCGGCAATGGTGCGGCCGTTGAGGATGAAGTCGGCCTTGGCGCGGCGGTCCATCTGCTCCCAGCCGGCCGGCAGCATATCGGGGGTAGCTTCCCAACTGGCTTCCAGGCGCGGCCGCACGATCTCGACGGGCTGGTGGTTGGGCGGCGTTTCCCAGCGCAGCAGCGCATGGCGCGGAATGTCCTTGAGGCAATAATCGCAGAAGCAGTAGCTGTCCGGGGCCACGTCGCCGCCGTAGCGGACGTAGTCGTGATGAATGCCGTCGATGGCGTAATTGGAAACCAGTTCTTCGATGAGCGGCAGCAGCCACTGGTCGGTGTAGCCGGGGCGCCGGGAAGGGCACATCCAGATGTTGTGGTACGGTGCGATGGGCAGTTTCTCGCTGTTGAGGAGCGTCTCCGTGTTGGTGGGCTTGCCATCGGCGTTGAGTTGCGCCCATTCGGGATGCTCGCGGAAGGCGGCGCCGTTGTCGCCTTCGTAGAAATCGATCAGCCAGATGTGGACTTCGATACCCTGGCCGTGGGCCTCGCGGACCAGGTTCTCCACCAGGTCGAAATCGCGATAGCGCGGAGAGATGAGTTGCGGGAAGCGCCGGCTGTGCCAGACCACGTTGCCGCCGCCCTCCTTGCACCCCATCACCAGCTTGTGGATATTGGCGCGCTTGAGTTGCGCGACGAAGGCGCGCACCGAGTCGACGGTGGTACCGGCGTCGGAAGCGCCGGCCCACACCGCGTGAGTCTCGCGCGGCGGGCTGGCGGCCGGCTGTTGGGCCCGGATCTGGGCAAGTCCAAGAGCGCCCGTGAGGGCGGTAGCGGCTTGACGGCGGGTCAGCTTCATGGTCGGGCTCCTGGGTTGACGAGCCGCGCGCGTAAGCCAGCGGTCTGGCGATACGCGAGCGAACTTCTGAAACCACGTACTAAACTGTCTTTACCACAGGCGTGCGCTCCTCCACCGGCGGGAGCGCTGGGAAATCGGTGAAGGGAGAGGATTGATACCAGTAGGCGCAGGAGAAGAAGTTGTCTGCGCGGTCGTTGGCGTGGCCGTGCTCCATGGTGTGTTTCAGGTAGCGTTCGAAGGTAACGGGGTTGTCGCCGTGGAAGCGGTAGCAGCAGTAACGGCCGCCGGTGCGTTCCGGGTTGACAATCAGCGGCGCGCCATACTGGGCGTGACCGAAAGGCTGGGCCCCGTCGCGCCCGCCGAAATCCCAACTCCCCAGGAAGTAGTCTTCCGAGCCTGTGCCGTTGATGACCGGTTTCGACTCATCGTCGACGAAAATCATGTCGTCGCCCTCGCCCCACCAGCCGTTCGAATTCTGCAGCACTCCCAGCGTCACGCCCATCAGATGGCCGCGGCCGCGCGTCTCGACGTAGACGTAGTTGGCGCGGCCGTCCAGATTGATCCTGGCGGCTTCGCCGGTCGATGCCACGCAGGGTGCGGATTGCCGGTATTGCGCGTGAAAGTACAAGCAGTCCTGCGGTAACTGGGGCGCTATCATGTAATCAATGTTGGAGTAAAAGGCGCCGACATCGCGCTTTCCCTCGTTAGTTACAGTCAAGCGGGCTCGATGGCGAAAGGGCATCGCAAAATAACAATTGAGTGACTTGCCTGGCGAGCAGGCCAGATACTCGGATTGATAAATGACATAAGAGCCGAGATTCAGGCCGAAGAAATCGCCGATGGGAGTTTCTATGCTGGGCTTGGGATTATCGTCCCACCAGGCGCGCAGCACCAGCTCTTTCAGGTGCATATCGCCCTGCGCCGCGATGGTGAACCAGATATGGCTGATGACGCCGGGACCGTCCGCCAGGAAGACCTCCTGCACTCCTCCGGCGGGAATGCGCCAGGAATCGCGATTGCCGCCCGTGCGGTCGAAGCTGGATTGCTTCAGCGATTTATAATTCTGCGCGCGGGCATATGCGGGCGGGAAGGCAGTCGCCGGCCCAGGCGTGCCCCGCTCCTGGGGCAGCGCGGCCTGCGGCACGGCGGCCAATCCGCTGGCGGTCAGTAGCCGGCGGAGAAAGCCGCGCCGCCCATTCGCCGGTAGATTCATATTTTCACCTGGCGGCCGGCGGCGTTGGGCCGCGGCGCATGGAAGGAGGAGTTCGCAGACGCGGGCGGTTGTGCCCACATTGCCGATGGTAAGAACAGAAAGAGCACCGTGCGCATGGAGCTATTGTATGGCACAGCGCCTGGTTGCGAGGCGGGGAATGACGAACAAAAGACCAGCCGGCCCGGAGGAAGGTTGGGCCGGCCGGTCGGGGATTGCTTAGAAATCGATCTTGGTCTTGGAGCCGCCGAGTTCGATGTCCTTGATTACGCTGGTAGATCCTTCGGTCGCGGAGTCGATCTTGGTATCGCTGAACTTCGTGTCCGTGTTTTGCACTTTCACGTCCGTGGTGAAGCTCTTGGTGGTGTTGACGTCGGTGAAGACAGCCTTGCTGCCGTTTATGGTCAGCCGGTACTCGCCAGGCTTCAGTTGCAGATTGCCCGCCTTGGTCGGCGAGGAAAGAAGGATGTCATAGGTCTTGGCGCTTGCCACGGCCACGGTAAAGATTGCCAGCGCTGCGGTCAATAGTAACGTGCGTGTTTTCATAGTCTTATCTCTCCTTGATTTATTCTTGAACTGTTGCGAACCAGGGCGGGGCCAGGCGACTGCCTCGGCCTCCTGCTTTGTCTCGATTTGGCTCACTGATTAGAAGGCGGTAGCGGAACCCAGAAAGTTACACCACCCCGCGGAGGGAAATAAAAAATGGCAAAAAGGTTTGATTCTCCTTTATTTGCAATCGGACACCGCTCTTTAGGGCCATTGCCCGGACATTCGGAGGGTCCGCCCATGGGCCAATAAGGCCCGCTCGGCCCCCCGGTTTTTACCGGAGGCCCTGCAAGCGGGATACCCGGCTTGAATATGGCGCAGGGCCTATCGAATCCACTCCGGCCGCAGAGTGGTATGGTGATCGGCAGCGCGGCGAAATGCACGAGCCTCCGGATCCACGGGAACGTCTGTTGCGGCTGTTTGGCGCGGGTGGTGAGCCTGGCTTGGTCGAAGCGCCGGGCCGCGTCAATCTCATCGGCGAGCACATCGATTACCACCAGCTTGCCGTCTTGCCGGTGGCGCTCGACCGGCGGATTCGCGTGGCTTTCCGGGCGCGCAGCGACGCGCGCATCCGCGCGGCGAGCGCCCGGTATGGCCCGCGCGAGTTCGAGTGGACAGCTCATTTGGCTCCCGTGGCGCGGGGCGACTGGGAGAACTACCTGCGCGCCGCCGCGCAAGCGGTTGCCGGCCGTTGGGGCAGCGGGAAGGGCGTGGATGCCGTGGTCGAGTCTCGCCTGCCGGCGGCCGCCGGGCTATCCTCATCCTCCGCGCTGATTGTCGCCTTCACGCTGGCGCTGCTCGAAGCCAACGGACGTGAGGCGAGCTTCGCCGAACTGATGGAAATTCTGCCGGATGGCGAGCAGTTCGTCGGCACGCGCGGCGGAGGCATGGATCACGCGGCCTCGCTCGAATCGCGCGAAGGCTGCGCCTCGCTGGTGGAGTTCGCGCCGCTTGCGGTCCGCCACATTCCCGTGCCGGAGGGCTGGAGCTTCCTGGTGGCGCACAGCCTGCAAACGGCCGAAAAATCGGGCAGCGCGCGCGAAGAGTACAACCTGCGGCGCGCCGGGGGCACCTCGGCGCTGGCGCGTTTGGGGTTCGCATCGTACCGCGAGGCCCTGCCGGTGGCCTTCGAAGCCGCTGCTCGCCTGCAGCCGGGCCCTGAGCGCGATGCCTTCCTGCACGTCACTTCGGAAGCGCTGCGGGTACGCACCGCGGTCGCAGCCATGACAAGCGACGATGCCGTCGTCTTCGGCCGCCTGCTGCTGGAATCGCACGCCAGCCTGCGGGACCGGCTGCGTGTCAGTTGCCCCGCGCTCGACCAGTTGGTGGAAGCGGCCATGGCGTCGGGCGCGTCAGGCGCCCGTCTCACCGGCGCCGGATTCGGAGGCTGTGTGGTGGTGTTGTGCCGCGCCGCCGTGCGCGCCGCCGTGCGCCGCGGGCTGGTGGAGCGGTTTTATGCGGGCCGGATTGGATTCGACGAGCGAATCCACTTGATCGACGTCCGGCCGGCTGACGGCGCACTGCACCTTGCTTCCAACGGCGCATAGCGCCCTGAAAAGAAGTAAACTTTTGTTTCCCTATGCAACTGCATGCGCTTGACTGGATAGTCGCCCTCGCCGCCGTAGCCATCTGCTTCGCTCCCGCGCTGTTCTTTGGAAAGCGCTCGGGGAAGAGCACCGCGGAGTTCTTCGCTTCGGGCCGTTCCGTGCCGTGGTGGCTGGCCGGGCTCTCCATGGTGGCCACCACGTTTTCCAGCGACACGCCCAACCTGGTAGCCAACTTCGTGCGCACCGAAGGCGTGGCGGGCAACTGGCGGTGGTGGGCTTTCACTCTGACGGGTGTCTCCACGGTCTTCTTTTATGCCAAGCTCTGGCGCCGCTCCGGCGTCCTCACCGATCTGGAGTTTTACGAGCTGCGCTACTCCGGCAAGGCCGCCAGCATCGTGCGGGGCTTCCGCTCGATCTACCTGGGCCTGCTGTTCAACTGCATCATCATGGCGACGGTGAACCTGGCGGCGTGCAAGATCGCCGCGATTCTCTTCGGCTTCGAGCGCTGGCAGACGCTGCTGTTCGTCGGGCTGCTGAACGCGGTTTTCGCCACTTACTCGGGGCTGTGGGGCGTGCTCGTAATCGACATGGTGCAATTCTTCATTAAGATGTCGGCGGTGATCGCAGCGGCGTACTTCGCGGTGGAGCTGCCGCAGGTGGGCGGGATGAGCGGGCTGGTGCACAAACTGTCGAATCTGCCCGGACCGCACGGCATCCACTACCTCAACATGATGCCGGATTTCACCAACAACTGGGATCTGGCGGTGGCGATCTTCGTGATCCCCATCACGGTGCAATGGTGGGCGTCGTGGTATCCCGGCGCGGAGCCGGGCGGCGGCAGCTACATCGCGCAACGCATGCTGGCGTCGAAGACCGAAAAGGACGCGCTGGGCAGCACGCTATTCTTCAACCTGGCGCACTACGTTTTGCGGCCGTGGCCGTGGATTTTAACCGGCCTGGCATCGCTCATCATCTACCCGCAGTTGTCGGACATCCAGAAAGCCTTTCCGCATCTCGATCCCAAGCTGCTGGGGCACGACATCGCCTTCCCGGCCATGCTGCGTTTCCTGCCGGTGGGCTGGATGGGGCTGATGTTGGGGGGGCTGATTGCCGCCAATTCGTCCACCATTTTGACGCACTTGAATTGGGGCGCGTCGTACCTGGTGCACGATTTTTACCGCCGGTTCGTGAAGACCAACGCTCCGGAAAAGCACTACGTGGTGGCCGGACGGATCGCGACCCTGATCTTGTTCGTCGGCTCTTCCGCCATGGTGTTCGCGCTGGACACCGCCAAAGACAGCTTCGACGTAATCATGCAGGTAGGCGCCGGGACCGGCCTGATCTATCTGGTGCGCTGGTTCTGGTGGCGTGTGACGGCCTGGTGCGAGATCGTGGCCATGATCAGCTCTTTCGGCATGTCGCTTCTGTTTTTGATTTTGAAGAAGACCGGCATGGCCCCGGGCACTTACCAGCAGTTGCTGATTACCGTAGCGGTCACGACGGTTTTGTGGGTGACCACCGCGTATCTGGGGCCGCGCACCAGCGATGATCGGCTGGTGAACTTCTACCACAAGGTTCGACCAGGCGGACCGGGCTGGCAGCGCATCCGCGTGATCGCGGGACTTTCCGCCGCCGAGGCCGCCGCCGATACCGAAGCCGCGGCATTTCCGATGTCGCTGCTGGGATGGTTCGCCGGCTGCATCACCATCTGGTCGGCGCTGTTCACGGTGGGGAATCTGCTTTACGGGCGGATGGATTATTTCTGGGTGCTGCTGGCGATATTCGTAGTGAGCGGCGGGGTGCTGATTAGGGTGGTGAATAGGCTGTGGAGATAGCGGGCGGAGAGCTTTTATTCTCTGCCGCTGGCCTTGTGAGGCAGAATCCCGTACAATATAGTTTAGGAGCGTTTCAGCCATGCCCCAGCAAGCATCCCGCTCGGCTCGCATCGAAGCTCGCATTGCGCCCGATGCGCTTCTGGTCGTCAAGCGTGCCGCGGAATTGCAGGGCCGCAGCATCAGCGATTTTGTGGTTGCCGCCGCCCAGGAGATCGCACATAGGACCATCGACGAAGCCCAGGTCATTCGCTTGTCCGTCGAAGACCAGCAGCGCTTTGTGGAATTGCTTCTCAAGCCGCCGGCTGTTGCGCCTGCCCTGAAGCGAGCGAAGAAGGCTCATGCTCGTTTGATCGCGTCCTCCTGATGACGGGTTCATTTGTCATAGAGCCGCTTGGACCAAGCCACAATCGTGCGGAGTTCAGGTGCGGGTCGGACGCGCTCGATCGTTATTTCCGGGAACAGGCTGGCCAGGATGTGCGCCGCCGCGCCACCGCGTGCTTTGTGGCCCGCGAGACGGCGGCAGAACGGATTGCCGGGTTCTATACATTGGCCGCGGGCGGAATTCTCCTCACGCAGATGCCGGTCCGATTCGCCAAACGCCTGCCACGCTATCCTACGGTACCCGTCGCGCGGCTGGGACGCCTGGCCGTCGCTCTGGCCTATCAGGGCCATAAACTCGGGGGTGCCTTGTTGTGGGACGCCATAGAGCGCGCCAGCCGGTCCGAAGTCGCCGTGTACGCGCTGGTCGTCGATGCCAAGGATGAACAGGCAGAGAATTTCTATCTGCACCATGGCTTTGTGGCGCTCTGCGAAGCGAGCAAGGCTCTCATCCTGCCCTTGCCGAAGAGGACGTGACCTCGGTGGGCGAGGGATTCGGCGGGTGTCACCGAACTGTCGTCCAGGTAGGTCCGCTGATAGATACCATGGTAAGATAGGGGTCATAGGGGTCATATTGGACTACCCAGCAGAGATAGAGCGCGTTTACAGACATATTGAGGACGACTGCGTCGCCAAAGCGGCGATGGGGTGCCTACGGATTGCAAGACAGCTACGGGATTACTTGAGCGCTTGCATTTTCCTCCGCGAAATGTATCTGGATAATCACGAATTCGCACGCATTCTTTACCAAGACACAAACCACCTGAAGCCTGATGTACAAAAGTTTCTGCATGAACGGTCGCTTGAGGATTTCCTGAATGAACGCACGCTGCCATTCAGCCTTAATGATGACAATGACGAGGCGCGAGTCCTGGCTGAGAGTGTGGGCGAGCTTGATACTGAGGTCGACCAATTAGAGCGCTCGATTGCGGATCTCTCGATTCCTTCCGGAATGACCCCCTTTGACACCGCTGCTTTTTTTGACCGCTACGCGGCAGCTAAGGCGAGGTTTAGGATACGAATTAAGGCGGTCCAGACCATCAGGGCACGTATTAAAACGCGTTGTCTGAACTATGTCATCGGAGTTGAGAAGCAGCTGGAAGCGCAGGCTAAGTCAGAAGCCTTTCTACACACCGTTCAGAACGAGGTCAACAACTACTTTAAGGCGCATTCTGATGATGTGTACACGAAGCTCCAGAAAGCGGCCCAGCTCGTTGATTCAGCCGATTCAGAAGACTGTTCGCTCCTGCTGACGCTAATACGCCGTAGCATCAAGGCAGTTGCCGATTACTTCTACCCTGCAGTTCCTGGATCACCGCCGGTGACGTGTGTCGATGGAGTCGAACGTAAGCTCGGTGATGACCAATATTTGAACCGGCTTCAAGAGTATATGGCAGCCCAGTTCCCTTCCAAGGGATCCTCGGCTGACCTCGTACGCGCGGAAACCAGCGTGCTGATGGCTTTCGCGCGGAAGTTAAATGACAAGTCGTCTAAGGGCGTGCATGGCGACGTGACTCCTGACGAAGCAAGGCAAGGCCTGTTTGGGCTCTACATGCTCCTATACAATGTGACGGCGAAGCTACAGACCGCTGTACCCCCATCCTCCGGGGCGTGAGTGCGGCTGTCTGCGCAAAGAGCCCGGGAAAGGGGGCGGGACGTTTCCAACGTCCTTGAGCGATTGGTCGTGGCACGCCGCCCCAAGAAATAACAAACGTGCCGCGGCGCCAGCTACTGCTTCTTCGCCGGCGCCTGTATCGCCGGCGCGTTTGAATCGTGGATCAGTTTGTTGAAGGCGGCCAGGTCGCTGGTCATCAGAGCGTCGAGCGCTTTTAGCTGGCCGTTGACGCGCGTGGCCAGATCTTCGTAGACCATGTAGGATTGCTGCGTGGGCTGGTTGTCCGAGCCTTCCACCAGGCCCAGCACGTGCGCCAGTTTGTTGTTCAGCTTGATGGGGAAGTTGAGCGGATCTTCGCTGGCGCGGTTCTTGGTCTGGTAGAGTTCTTCTTCCACGGCGGTCAGCTTCGCGCTGAGAGCTTTGGCGGCGTCGGCGACGCGTTTGTCGTCGCGGCGGGCATATTCGTCGAGCTGCTTCCGCACTTCGCGGATTCGAATCACGCCCTCGTTTGTGTCCGATAACTTGTCGCGGATTTGCAGCGCCAGAGTCACTTGCTTGGTGTATTCTTCCGGCGTAGTCGTCAGGCGCGGATCTTTCTTGACTTCGAAAGTCTGGCTTTGCGCCTTGCCGTCCACGGTCAGCCGGACGGTGTAGGTTCCCGGCGGAACGCGCGGCCCGGTGAGGCTGCCGGCCCACAGGATCATGCCGGGGAAACTGGTGGCGTCGGGGTAGCGCAGGTTCCACACAAAGCGGTTCATGCCCGCCGAGGCGTTGACGCGCGCGGGCGGCGGCGCGCGGAATTCCTCTTCTTCCGGCGGCGGGCCTTGCGGCACTACGGGCGCGCGGCTGGAAAACTGGTTGACTGTCTTGCCCGCGCCATCCAGAAATTCCAGAGTGACTTCGCCTTGCGGGCGGCTCTTTAGCCAGTAGTTGATCACCGCGCCGCCGGGCGGGTTCTCGCCAACCCCTGAGGTGCTCCCGCGTCCACCGCCACCGCCGCCGCGACCACCGCCGCCGAAGCGGTAGGTGGATTTCGGCTGGAACAGGCGAGCATCTTCGGTCGGGACGCTGTCCGTCAACTGGTAGAGCAACGGCACATCGTCGAGCACATAGAAAGCCCGGCCTTGCGTGGCCACCACCAGCTCCTGGTCGCGCTTGTGAAACGCCACGTCCGTGATGGGAGTCACCGGAATATTCAGGTTGAAGGGCTTCCAGTTTTCGCCGGCGTCGTAGGAAATGTAGAGGCCGAACTCGGTGCCGGCGATCAGCAGGCCTTTGTGGTTGGGATCTTCCCGCACCACGCGCGTAAACGAGCCGGCGGGGATTCCGTTGACGATCTTTTTCCAGGTCTGCCCGTAATCGGTGGTCTTGTAGAGATAGGGCCGGAAGTCGTCGGACTTATACATGGTGCCTGCCACGTAGGCGGTTCCGGCATCGTGCGCCGAGGCGTCGATGGAATTGATCTGAATCCATTCGGGCATGTCTTTGGGAGTTACGTTGCTCCAGTTTTTGCCGGCGTCGCGCGTCACATGCACCAGGCCGTCGTCCGAGCCGGTCCAGATCACTCCCTTGGTTACGGGCGATTCCATAAACGTGAAAATGGTGCAGTAATACTCGATGCTGGTGTTGTCCTGCGTGATGGGACCGCCCGACGTGCCCATCTTCGACTTGTCGTTGCGCGTGAGGTCGGGGCTGATCACCTCCCAGCTCTGCCCTTCGTTGGTGGTCTTGAGCAGAACGTTGGCGCCGATGTAGAGGGTCTTGGGATCGTGCGGCGAGAAGGCGATGGGGTAGCTCCACTGGAAGCGGTACTTCATGGCTTCGACGCCGTAGCCCATGGTGTTGTCGGGCCAGGCGTTGATGTCGCGGCTCTGGCCGGTGCGGTGGTCCTGGCGGGTCAGCAGCCCGTCGTAACTTCCGGCGTAGACGATCTGCGAATCGCGCGGATCGGGCGCAATCCAGCCGCTTTCGCCGCCGCCCACGTCGTACCATTCGTGGTCGGTGATGCCGCCGCCGGCCGTCCGGCTGGCCGTGCGCACGGTCGAATTGTCCTGCTGCGCGCCGTAGATGTTGTACGGGAAATCGTTGTCCAGGGCGACGCGGTAAAACTGCGCGGTGGGCTGGTTGTTGATGGTGGACCAGGTGCGGCCGCCGTCGTAGGTGATGTTGGCGCCGCCGTCGTTGCTCTCGATCATGCGCTGCGGATTGTCGGGTGCGATCCACAGGTCGTGGTTGTCGCCATGCGGCGTGCGAATCGCCGCGAAGGTGCGGCCGCCGTCAATCGAACGGTACATGCCGGTGTTCAGGGCGTAGACCGTGTCGGCGTTTTGCGGATCGGCGAAAATGTGATCGTAATACCAGGCGCGCTGGCGCAGGATGTTCTGCTCGTTCACCTTGGTCCAGGTGCGGCCGGCGTTGTCGGAACGGAACACGCCGCCGTCGGCCGCTTCCACCAGCGCCCAAACGCGCTCCGGATTGGCCGGCGAAACGGTGACGCCGATGCGGCCTTCCACGCCGCGCGGCAAGCCCGGCGCGTGCGAGATGTCGGTCCAGGTGTCGCCGCCGTCGGTGGATTTGAACAAGCCGCTGCCGGGCCCGCCGCTATCGAAATGATACGGGTTGCGCCGCACCTGCCAGAAACTGGCGTAGAGCACGCGCGGGTTGCCGGGATCCATGGCGAGATCGACGGCGCCCGCGTCGCGCCCGCGCGTGAGCACCTGCTTCCAGTTGGCGCCGCCGTCGGTGGAGCGGTAGACCCCGCGCATGTCGTTGGGGCCCCAGAGATGGCCGAGCGCGGCGACGTAGACGATGTCGGGATTCCTGGGATGCACGCGGACGGCGCCGATGGTCTGGCTGTCCTCGAGCCCGACGTTGCGCCACGTCTTGCCGCCGTCGACGGATTTATAAACGCCATCGCCGTTGGAAGCGTTGCCGCGCACGCAGGATTCGCCCATGCCGGCGTAGACCACGTTGGGATCGGAATCGGCCACGGCAATCGCGCCGACCGAGCTGGTCTTCAACTGCCCGTCGGAGACCGGCAGCCACGTGCCGCCGCCGTCGGTGGTTTTCCAAATGCCTCCGCCCACGCCGCCGAAGTAATAAACATTGGGCTGCGAAGGCACGCCGGCGACGGCGACGACGCGGCCGCCACGGAACGGTCCCACCAGCCGGAAGCGCAGGTCCCGGAACAAATCCGCAGGCTGAGATGCGAGGAGCAGCGGAAAAGCAATCAACAGGGCGACTCGGAGTGATTTCATACTATTGGAATAGTATCAGAAGAAGGAGCGGTGACGATTGGGGGCTGCATGGTTGTAAGCAGGAGCGCGACCAGGGGGTCGCGCGCAGTCCAGGGGGACTGCCCCACTGGCCCGGCTGACAATCGGTCCGCAGGTTAACAACCTGCCCCACTGGACCGGGCTTATTTCACGACTGCGGGCTTTCGGTTCCAGGCTTCTACGTCTACTACGGGCTTGGATTGTCCCAGATCGGGCACGTTGTAGGTTGCAGTGACTTCGCGGGTTTCGGCGGGCAACAGCGAAAAGTAGTTGTCTTCCCAGAGTACGGGCAGCACTTCGTCGCCATCTGTCCCTTTTTTCACTTTGAGGTGTACGCCGAAGGCGATGGCTTTGCCTGCGTTGGTCAGCGTGACCGTGGTTTCGCCCGGCTTCGATTGCGCTGTCACCTGCAATTCCGCCGGCGGCAGGCTATTGAGCGCGGTGTAATCGGCAAAGGTCTTGGTGGGCGTCACGTACCAGGTGGATTTTTCCCAGTCGAGCGTTTCGGGTTTCGTGGAAAGCCAGTACAGGTTGCGGCTCACCGGGTGGTCGGAGGGGTCTTGCAGCTCCAGGCTCACGAAGTAAGTCGAACTCAAGCCTTCGATTTCCGGCAGCGCCATGGCGCGCGTGCTGCTGTCCTCTTGCAGATCCACTTTCACGCGGCGGGTGAATTTTTCGGTCATGTCCAGGTTCAGCACGCGCGCCACTACCGTCATGTTGGCGAAGGGCTGGTAATAGGAGTTCACCACCACCACGCCGCGGTCGTCGTAGGAATATTGCACGTGCAGCGGCTCGCAGGCTTTCTTGGCGCCGAAATACGAGCCTCCCGGGCGAAGATACCAATCGTAAAGATGCCAGATGAGGCCGGGCCAGGCGTTGTTCAGCATCCACTGGATCACTCCCGTGGAGGTGTACTTGTTGCGCCCAAAGGCTTCGAACATGGCGCGCTCGCCTTCGTAAGACATCATCTGCGCTCTACGGGCATATTCTTCCGCCGTACTGGCGGCGCCGTAGCGCGCGTTGAGCGCTTCCGTGAAGACGTGAATGTCCTTGAACTGGCCGCCGCCGGCGTGGTAATTCCACCAGGCATCGATGGGCCAGAGATGCTCCGCCGGGAGCATGGCGCGCAGCGTCTCGATGGGCGGCGGCGCCGGTCCCGGGCTGGTCTCGGTGTTGAACCCGTGCGCTCCGCCGCGCGTGGTATCGAGCGTCCAATAAGACGGCGCCACATACTCATACGGCCCCGTCATCTTGACGCCGGTCTCACCGGCAGGAGTTGTTTTGGCCGTCGCCGAGGATTGGTACGGGTTCGGCCATTCCGTTTCCTTGATGACGTCCAGGTACAGTTGTTCGATTTTCGGGGGCGGCGGGTTGTCGCTGCCGTACAGCCAGTCGAACACCGAGGGATGGCGGGCCAGCCGCCGCAACTGGTCGCGCAACGAAGCCGCCGCGATGGCTTCGTCCCGGGCTTCCCACTGCGGCCATTTCTCCCAGTGATCGCAGCAGCACCAGCCCGCCAGAATCAGGATGCCGTATCGATCGGCCAGGTCCAGAAAATGGTCGTCTTCCAGCTTGCCTTCGAAGCGCACCGCGTTGAGGTTCATGTCGCGGACGTATTTCAGCTCGGCTTCCTGGCGCTCCGGTGTGCCGTTCAGCAGCATGTCGAAGGTGTAGCCCGCGCCGCGGATCAGAATGTTCCTACCATTCACGCGGAAGAGGCGGTGGCCTTTGGCGTCGATTTCGGAAGTGACTTCGCGGATGCCGAAACGGGTGGAACTGGAATCCGACAGGCTGCCGCTTACTTCGAAACGCAGGTCGAGCGTTTGCAGCGTTTGCGGGCCCACCTGCGAGGGCCACCACAATTCCGGATTCGCTACTTTCAGGGCCGCGTGGACTACGCGCGTCTCATGCGCATCCAGCCGCAGGTGCTGCGAAAATGCCAGCTTTCCGACGGTTCCCTTCAGGTCTCCTTCCACCGGATGGCCGGCGGCACTGGTGAGTTCCGCCCGCACCGTAAGCTGCGCCACGTCGTTCGAGGGCGAATTCAGATGCGTCGTGACGCTGGGAAAACGGATCTCGACCGGGCCGGTGGCGGCGATGCGCACGTCGCGCCACAGACCCATGTCCTTGTCCGGCGGCAGCGGGTTCCAGTCCACAAACGTGATGCCCAGGTCATGGGGCGTGGGCGCAAAGACTTCCACTGCCAGCGCATTCTGCCCGGCGGTGTTGGTTTCGGCGGTCACATCGAATTCGAACAGCCGCCATGCGCCGGCCATCTGATCGGCGCTCGCGATCTGCTTCCCATTCAGCCACACGTTGGCGCGGAAATTGATGCCGTCGAAGGCGAGCCAGATGGTTTTGCCTTTATAGTCCGGAGGAACGCGAAATTCCGTGCGATACCACCACGACCTGGCGAACGGGCTGTCCTGCGGCATGCCGGAATTCGAAAAGTTCAGGCCGATGCCATATGTGGTTCCGGGAATCTGGCGCAAGTTCATGCCGACGTACGGGTCCGGGTATACCTTGTCCCGCACCAGCGCGTTCAGCACGGTGGAAGGCAGCGTGGCGCTGTGCCATCCGTTCGGCTTGTAAGAAGTGGTGGAAAGCAGGGCGCCCGACTCCGTGGTTTCGGCTGACGAGCGGATCATCCAGCCCTGGCGGAGCGGAATGGAGTCCGCCGCGGCCAAGCCGGGCAGCAGAAGCAACGCAAGAAGAATTCGCGAACATGTCATAAGTCAGGACCTCTCAAGAGCTGTGAAAAACCCTACATTGCGGCGAGCCGCAACCGAAGGTGAGATAACGCCAAGCGTCGACACGAGTGTCGACGCGGCACGCACGAGTGCGTGCGCCACGGGAATCGGCGCGCGGGATATCATCCTGCCCCACAAAAACAGATACAGGTATAAGATAAACGGTAGCTGGGAGCGACCTTGGGATCAAGATGAAAACCGCCGAACGACAGTTTACATCCATTAGCGGCGTGCCCATAGAGCCGCTCTACGGTCCCGAAGCGCTGAGCGGGGTCGATGCAGCCGCCCCCGGCGACTTCCCCTACACGCGCGGCATCCACCGCGACATGTACCGCGGCAAGCTCTGGACCATGCGCCAGTTTTCGGGCTTCGCCACGCCCGAAGAGACCAACCGCCGCTATCATTACCTGCTGGCGCAGGGCCAGACCGGCCTCTCGGTGGCCTTCGACCTGCCTACGCTGATGGGTTACGACGCCGACCAGGCCATGGCCGCGGGCGAAGTGGGCAAGTGCGGCGCCCCCATTTCATCGCTGGAAGACATGGAGATTCTCTTCCGCGGGATTCCGCTGGGCGATGTCACCGTGTCCATGACCATCAACTCGCCGGCTTCCGTGCTGTGGGCCATGTATCTGGCGGTGGCCGAACAGCAGGGCGTGGATTGGGCGCGCCTCTCCGGCACTTTGCAGAACGACATCCTCAAAGAGTACATCGCGCAGAAGGAATATATTTTCCCGCCGCGCCCTTCCATGCGGCTGGTCACGGACACCATCGAGTTCGCGGCGCAGCGGGTTCCGCGCTTCAATCCCATTTCGATTTCGGGCTACCACATCCGCGAAGCCGGTTCCACGGCGGTGCAGGAACTGGCCTTCACGCTGCGAGACGGGATGGAATACGCCGATTGGGCGATGGAGCGCGGCATGGCGATCGACGAATTCGCGCCGCGCCTCAGTTTCTTTTTCAACGCGCACAGCGATTTCTTCGAGGAAATCGCCAAGTATCGCGCGGCCCGGAAAATATGGGCCACGGTGATGCGCGACCGCTATGGCGCGAAGAGCGAGCGCAGCCTGAAGCTGCGCTTCCACGCCCAGACCGCCGGCTGCTCGCTCACCTGGCAGCAGCCCTACAACAACGTGGTCCGCACGACCCTGCAGGCCATGGCCGCGGTGCTGGGGGGCGCGCAATCGCTGCACACCAATTCACTCGACGAAGCCTACGCCCTTCCCAGCGAGCACGCCGTGACCATCGCGCTGCGCACCCAACAGGTGCTGGCATACGAAAGCGGCGTGGCGGCTACACCCGACCCGCTGGGCGGCAGCTACTTCCTGGAAAAGCTGACGCTCGAAACCGAGCGAGCCGCCAACGGCTACATCCGGCAAATCGACGAGATGGGCGGCATGATCGCCGCCATCGAGGCGGGCTTCCCGCAAACCGAGATCGCCGACGCCAGCTACCGCTATCAGCGCGAAGTGGAAGCCCAAGAGCGCACGGTGGTGGGCGTGAACCGCTTCCAGTCGGAAGATCAGCCCATCGAGCTGCTGCAAATCGATGAAGGCTCAGCCCGGCACCAGGAGCGGAAACTGGCGGCCCTGCGCGCACGGCGCGACAACCAGCGCGTCATCACAGCCCTGGATGCGCTGAAGCGCGCCGCCGAGGGAACCGAAAACACGATGCCCTACCTGGTGGATGCCGTGCGCGCCTACGCCACTTTGGGAGAAATTTGCGATTCCCTGCGCGGGGTTTTCGGCACGTACCAGGAAACCACGCGATTATAGCCATGCAAACCCCCATTCGAGTTCTGGTGGCCAAGCCCGGGTTGGACGGCCACGATCGCGGCGCGAAGGTAATCGCGCGCGCCCTGCGCGACGCCGGCATGGAAGTCATCTACACCGGATTGCGCCAAACCCCCGAGATGATCGTCAACGCGGCCCTGCAGGAAGACGTCCAGGTGATCGGCCTGTCGATTCTCTCGGGCGCGCACAATGCCATCGTGCCGCGCGTTCTGGCACTGCTGCGCGAGCACGACATGTCCGACGTCAAGGTGATTCTGGGCGGCATCGTCCCCGATGAGGACGCCGAGGCGCTCAAGAAGCAAGGCGTCGCCGCCGTGTTCCAACCGGGCGCCTCGCTGGATGCCATCGTGCAGTTCATCCGGACGGCGGTTACGGTATAGCTGGAACATGCCGCACCGCTTTCTCCTGTCGATCGATGGCGGCGGTGTTCGCGGCATTGTCCCGGCGCTGGCGCTGGCCCGCCTGGAAGAGATCACGGGGCGGCCGGCGCGGGAGACTTTCTCCTTCGTCGCCGGCACCTCCACGGGAGCGCTGCTGGCCGCCGCGGTGGCCGCCGGGCTCCCGGCCACGCAAATGGTGGCGCTCTACCGCGACCGCACGCGCGAGATCTTCAGCCCGCGGAATCCGTGGAACGAGCTGCGACGGGTTGTCATCGGCCACAAATACGACATCTCGAACCTCCGCCGCGTGCTGGAAAGCGAGTTCGGCGCGGCGGTTTCCTGGAACCTGAACAATTCCCCGGTCGATCTGCTGCTGCCGGCCATCCGTCTCTCCGACGCCAAGCCCTGGTATTTCGTGAAGAACAATCCCAACAACGCCGGCACGACTGGCGGCCTGGGGCTACTCGATTGCGCCACCGCCAGCGCCGCCGCGCCGACGTATTTCGATTCCTGGCCCATGGGCAACCCGGTGAACGGCAAGCTGGTGGATGGCGGGGTGGGAATCACGGGCAACCCCGTCTACCAGGCCTGCGTGGAAGCTTTCTGCTTCAGCCAGGGCTATCGCCCAGCCGAGACCACCGTGGTTTCGTTCGGCACCGGCCGTATCCGGGAACACTCCGACCCGCACTTCCTCCTGTCGTGGCTCACGTGGGTGGTGGACACCGTGCTCCATGCGCCCGAAGAACAGCAGACCCAGCTCGTGGCGCGCCACTATCCCGACGCCTTGCTCTACCGGCTGGACCCGCTGCTGGACGAGGATATCGCCCTTGACGATGTAAGCCGCATCGGCGAACTGGAAGCCGCCGGGCGCCTCTTCGCGGAGCAGGTGGATTGGCCGGCCATGCTGGAGGGGCGCGCTACGCGCTTCCTTCGGCATGCGCCGAAGTGTCCGGGGGCGTGAGGTGGGGGCAAACCGGGGAGAGCTATCCAATTTCCAAAGGCGGAAATGGTAGGCAGTCCCGTTTTGCGGCGGCTGCAATGCCCTGTGGAAAACCGTGCCCCCGCTTCACACCTGTGGCCTGCTACACTCGTTGTTGCCTGCCACGAAGATCCGCTAAAATAATGCCTTAACCGTCTTCGAATTCGGCTGTCGCGAGTGAAACAGGTTCCGTGTTGCAACGTCACGTAAAGAGCGCAGAGTGGAAAGGTACGCTTCGATGAGGTTCTTCCGGCATGTCCGCGCGGGCGTCGCGGCGGCCTGCTTCTGTGTGCCCTTGATGTGGGCCGCGCAACAGCAGCCGCCCACTACTCCTCCCGCTCAACCGCCGCAGCAGCAACAGCCGCCCACTGCTCCACCCGCTCAACCGCCAACCAAGCCGGCCACTCCCCCGAACGCCTTTGAGAGCGTTCCGCCCGCCCAGCAGCAAGATCAGCAACAGCAGCAGGCGGCTCCGAAGCTGGAAGCTCCCGCCGCCGTGCCCGTCCTCCCGCAGTCCCTCAGCGGCATGGTAATCGCGGGCGTCGAGTTCCGCGGCGCCCGGCGTGTGCCGCAGGAGACCCTCAGAGCCCAGATTTATACCAAGAAGGGCGACATCTTCAACGAGGAGATCCTGCGCCGCGACTTCATGATCCTGTGGAACACGGGGCGATTCGACGACATCCGCCTGGAAACGGAGCCGGATCCCGAAGGCCTCCTGATCCGCTTCGTGGTCACCGAGCGCCGTGTGATCCGTTCCATCCACTATGCGGGCAACAAGTCGGTCAGCGAGTCCGAAATTCTCGACCGCTTCAAAGAACGCAAAGTCGGCCTCACCGTGGAGCAGCAGTACGATCCCGGCAAAGTGCAGTACGCCGCCAGCGTCCTCAAGGACTACGAGGCGGAGCGCGGGCACCAGTATGCCACGGTCGAGCCGCAGATCGAGCAGATTCCCCCCACTTCGCTGGCGCTGACCTTCGTGGTGAATGAAGGTCCCAAAGTCAAAGTGGGAAACCTGGATTTCACGGGCAACAATTCATTCAACAGCCGCTGGGTGCGCTCGCAGATGAAGGAGCTCAAACCCTATGGCATTCCGCATTCCGTGATCCTGGAAAGCGTGTTTGCCAAGACCTTCGATACCGACAAACTGGACTACGACCTCTCGAAGATCCGGGAAGCTTACAACGACAAGGGCTACTTCCACGCGCAGACGCTCGAGCCCAGCATCAAGATTGTTCTGCACGGCGGCCAGGGATGGCGCCTGCCGCTGATCAAGCCGAACAACCTGGGCATTTTCGCGGACGTGAATACTCCGATTGAAGAGGGCCGGCTCTACCACCTGCACGCCGCCAATTTCGTGGGTGTCAAAGTGTTCCGCGAGCCCCAGGCGCTGCTCGGTTTTTTCCGCATGCGGGTGGGCGACACCTTCTCCACCGAGAAGGTGAGGAAGGGCCTGGAGGATATGCGCAAGTATTACGGCCTGCTGGGTTACTGGGATTTCGTTCCCGAGCCCAGCGAGGAGGTGATTCCGGACACCGACCAGATCGATCTGACGATCACCGCCGACGAAGGCCGGCAGTTCTTTGTGCGCCGCATCGAGTTCTCCGGCAACACCACCACCCGTGACAAGGTGATCCGCCGCGAGTTCCAACTGGACGAAGGCGACATCTTCAATACGCAGATGTTGGACGTCAGTATTCTGCGCCTCAACCAGCTTGGCTATTTCGAGATGCTCAAGAAAGAGGATGCAGTCGACATTAAGCGCAATCCCGGGTCGGACACGGTCGATATCACCCTCAAGGTGAGGGAGCGCGGCAAGAATTCCATCGGCCTGAACGGCGGCGTTTCGGGTATTGCGGGGAGCTTCGTGGGTTTCAATTACTCCACCAACAACTTCCTGGGTCTCGGCGAAACCCTCTCGCTCAGCTCCCAGCTCGGCACGCGCTCGCGCGACGCCAGCTTCGGCTTCACCGAGCCGTATTTCCTTGATCGTCCCCTGCAGTTGGGCTTTGTGATCTATGTCCGCCGCTTCGACTTCAATCAGGGCCGCGAGGCCTCGATTCTCTCCGGCCAGAATCTGATCGCCCTATATAACAGCCTCGGGTCGCAAAACCTGCTCAATTACATTCAGAACAGCTACGGGTTCAACGTTTCCTCCAGCTACCCGTTGCGCCGGAGCATGGCCCGCCTTTCCCTCACCTACGGATACGATATTTCCCACATCAAGACGCTGACCGACGCCGCCACGAATTACTTCGACTACATCAATTTCAGCGGGGTCTCGGGACCGAATTCGCTCAGCGGCATTCACACCTCCACGATCACGCCTTCTTATCAGTACAACACCGTCAACCATCCCATCAATCCCACCGGCGGCAGGAGCCTGTTCCTCAGCACGGCCTTCGCCGGCAGCTTCCTGGGCGGCAATGTGAATACCGTTCAGCCATCCATCGATGCAAAGTATTTCCACGTGGACCCGTTCCATAAGAAGAACGTCCTGGCGTTCCACTTGCTGGCCACCATGACCACCGGTTACGATGGCAAGCTGATTCCGCCGTACTCCCGCGGCTTCATCGGCGGTGAGCAGGATGTTCGCGGTTTCGAGATCTGGGGCATCACGCCCATCGGCTTCGTGCCTTCTTCGGCTTCCATCAACGTGCTCAATGCCGACGGGAGCCCGCGCACGCAGAAGATCATCTCGAATGGCTCGATTACCTCCAGTCCGGTCACCATGACGGTCCCGATTTATCAACTCGTCACACCCGGAGGCGATACGCGTGTCATAGGGAACTTCGAATACCGCATACCCATCATCGGCAATACCGTCACCTTGGCGGTGTTCAACGATGCCGGGCTGGACAAGATCCTGCTGCCCAACCAGCTTGTCCTGGCGTCCTCACGCACCAGCGATTTGAATCTTTCGTTTCCGGAGTCGGGCTTTGACGGACGCGTGAAGATTGCACCGGGCACGCAAAAGATCCGCGATTCCACGGGGCTCGAACTGCAGGTCATGCTGCCTGTGGTGAACGCCCCGTTCCGAGTCTATTTCGCTTACAACCCGTCGACCGTGCGCGAGTACCTGCAGCCACCGATTGTGGCCGACAAGGCGGCTTTCCCCAACAACGCCACGTACCAGAATTCCGTAAACAGTTTTGGGCAGGCCTACCCGTTTTTCGAGAGACGGACACTGTTCAAATTCACGATCGGCAGGACGTTCTAAGTCGCCGGTCGCCATTATGGTAGTATTCTCAAATTTAGGAGTTTCAGCTTGAAGAAGAGTTTAGTAGTTCTCACCACGCTCGTTTTAGGGTTTGCCAGCTCTGCCTTCGCGCAGGCGCAGGCCCCGGCCCAGGCCAAGCCGCCGGTGGCCCCGCCCACGATCCCCACCAAGATCGCGATCATCAACATGGCGCAGGCCATCGCCAGCACCAAGGAAGGGCAGAAAGCCGCCACCGAGATCAACAACAAGTTCGCGCCCCGAAAGACCGAGTACGATAAACGGAACCAAGAGATTGAGATGCTGACCAATCAGTTGAATAACGGCAGGGCCACCATGAGCGATGAAGCCCAGAAGAAGCTGGCCGCCGATATTCAGGCCAAGGGCACGGCTCTCAAGCGTTATGGCGAAGACGCCCAGGCCGAGATGGAGAACGACGACGCCAAGGTCGGCCAGGAATTGCAATCCAAAATGGGTGCGCTGATCCAGCAGTACGCCATTCAGAACGGTTACGCCGTGGTGTTGAACTATGGCGACCAGCAGTCTCCGGTTCTGTGGGCCGCCGCCGCCACGTGGATCACCGACGACATGGTGAAGCTGTATGACCAGGTACACCCGGTGAAAGAGGAAGCCCCGACGAAGCCGCCGGCCAAGCCGCCGGTGGCGCCAGTTGTCAAGAAGCAGTAACGGCAGATGACGCGCGCGGTGGCCTTGCCCGCGATGTTTGTTGCCGTGGCGGCCCTGGCGTCCGGCCAGGGCCAGCCGCCCGCCGCAACTATACCCGCGGCCGCCGTTCCAACCCCAGTTGCGGCGGCGCCCCCGGCCGCGCCTACCAGGATCGCGACCATTTTCGCTCAGAACGCCATCGTCAGCACCCAGGAAGGACAAAAGGCGGCCGCCGCCCTGGCTGCCAAGTACGACCCCAAACGGCGGGACTTCGAAAGCAAGCAGGCGGCACTGCAGACTCTCCGCGACCGCCTCAAGCGCGGCGCAGCCACCATGAGCGCCGCCGCGAAGGACGAACTCAGCCGGACCATCGACGCCCGGTACACCGAGTTGAAGCGCCTGGGCGAAGATATCCAGTCCCAGGTGGATGAGGAGCAAGGCACGCTGCTACAGACGCTGGGCGATAAGCTGGTCCAGGTGATCGATCGATACGCCCTGGATCACGGTCTGGCGGTGGTGCTGGACGTAAGCCCGCTGCAGAGTCCGGTCCTTTGGGCCGCGCCCGGTATCGACATCACCAGCGAGATCGTCCGCCTGTACGATAAGTTGCACCCCGCAGCGGCCGCACCGCCCGCTGTACCTCCCGCGCCCACCAAAAAACTTTAGCGCCAGCCCCTCACCGGCGTTCCGGAGTACAATGCGGTCAGGAGGCACCCATGCGGGCGCTTGGCGTGATTTCTTTTTCGCTTTTCCTGGCGGCCGGCCTGCCGGCACAGCACGGCGGCCAACCGGTTGTTCGCGGTACGGCGGGCAGCGTGGTTCAGCCCGCAGGCAATTTGCCTGGGACTACCCGCATCACTCCCAGCGTGGTCAATCCGGGCGGCGGCGGAGCGCATTTGATAGTGCCCGGCCAGAACAATCGCCGCGTCCCGCCGGCGCGCCCGGGCATTATCGTATACCCCGTTACCATTGGCGGATACTACGATTCGTCCTACATCGCCCCGCAGGCGCCGCCCGATTACCAGGAGCAGCAGCCACCCAGCATCACCATCGTCATGCCGCCGCAGCAGACGCCGGTTCCGGTGATCATCAACAACTACTATCCCGGCGCGACGACGGATAACCCGAATGCCGGGCCAACCGTTCCGCAGCCCGCCGAGGATGCCGCGCCCGCGAGCGAGCCTTCCCACTACCTGATTGCGTACAAGGACCACGACATTTATGCGGCGGTGGCCTATTGGGTGGATGGCGACACGCTGCACTACTTCACGGCCGGAAACACGCACAACCAGGTGTCGCTCGCGCTGGTGGATCGCGATTTGACCGCGCGCCTCAACCACGAAGCCGGCGTGGAAGTGAAGCTGCCCGCGCCGTCGAAGTAGTTGCCCGACCGCGAGGAAACATTCGCGGGACGGGCACCGCTCCCTTACGGTCGCGGCTCGCATCGGGGCGCGCTTACTCCCATTCGATGGTGGCAGGCGGCTTGTGCGTCAAGTCGTAAAATACGCCGGCCAGGCCCGTATCGGCGAGGAGTTCCGCGCACATCCGTGCCAGCAGTTGCGGGTCCATCTCCATGGATTGCGCGGTCATGCCGTCCACCGAATCCACCGGCCGCAGCACCACGGAATCGGGAGCCGCGTCGGTCCCCAACGGGATGAGAATCACCGGAAACTGCCAGACGCGCCGGTCGTATCCGCTTTCGTGCGACAGGCGCCGCACGATGCCGTCGGCCCGGCGCAGCCGCCCGATACGCTGCGCCGTCAGCGAACAGGCCCGCACCCGCATGGCGCTCACGGCAACGCGGGTCCGCACGCCCGCAATCACGCGGTTCATCGAAGAGAGCCGGTTGGTCAATTCCGTCGCGCGCGCCATGTCCAAGCGATCGATGGCCAGCACCGGCTTATAGCTGCGCTCATCCCCCTGCACTCCCACGCTGCGCACCGGGATCAGCCAGCCGTCGGCGGTTGCCTCCACCGCGGCATCGCGATCCGAGCACAAGCAGCGGATGGCCAGGCCGGGACCGGGGAAGGGATGGCGGTCCAGCAACTCCGCCGGCAAGCCCAGTTCCCGCCCCACTTCGCGCACTTCATCTTTGTAAAAAGATTTCAGCGGCTCCACGACGCGGCCGCTCGCGATGAGCTTTTGAATCCCG
>JBEKYE010000012.1:0-27113 GCA_049511275.1 Bryobacteraceae bacterium | reverse complement strand
CCCGGGTAAAATTTCAGAAACTGCTCCAGCCAGATGATGGATTCGATATCCAGGTGGTTGGTGGGCTCGTCCATCAGCAGCACGTCCGGCCGTCCGAGCAGCACCCGCGCCAGCGCCACGCGCATCTTCCAGCCGCCCGACAGCGCTCCCACGTCGCCATCGATCTGGTCATCCTCGAAACCCAGGCCATGCAGCACCTGGCGAGCCTGCGCCTCCAGCGAATAGCCGCCCAGGTGCTCGTATTCTTCCTGCACATGGCCGAAGCGCTCCAGGATACGGTCCATTTCGCGCGCCCGATGGGGGTCTTGGAGAGCCTGGTGCAGGGCTTCCAACTCGTGATGCAGATCGCCTGCCCGCCCGCTGCCCGCGATGGCTTCATCCAGCGCCGACCGGCCCTTCATTTCCTCCACGTCCTGCCGGAAGTAGCCGATGGAGAGCTTCCTTGGGACGGAAACCTCGCCTTCGTCGGGAGCTTCCTCGCCAACCACCATGCGGAAAAGGGTGGTTTTGCCCGCGCCGTTCGGCCCCACCAGCCCGACCTTTTCGCCGGGATTCAACTGAAAGGACGCGTCAACGAAGATGAGTTGCCTGCCGTACTGCTTATGGATATTCGAGAAAAAAATCAACGGGACTCCAGATTCGCGGCGAAGAAGAACGATTGCCCGTCAGCGGGCCCAGCGGGCGGCGGCGCCCGCGCTCTGCATTTTTTTCACGGCTTCCATTCCTCCGCCACCACAGGGTTGGTCAGTTCGCCCAGGCCCTCGACCCGGACCGTGACCTCATCGCCGGCGCGAAGCCAGACCGGCGGTTTGCGCGCGAAACCCACGCCCGCCGGTGTGCCCGTGGCGATGATGTCGCCAGGCTCCAGGGTGAATACGCTGGAAAGGAATTCGACCAGGCGCGGGACCTGGAAGATCATGCGGCTGGTATTGGAATGCTGCATCACCTCGCCGTTCAGGGTGAGCGAAATCTCGAGGTTTTGTGGATCGGGCACTTCGTCGGCCGTCACGATGGCGGGGCCGAACGGCGCGAAAGTATCGAACGTCTTGCCCATCATCCACTGGCTGGTAGCCATCTGGAAATCGCGGGCGCTGACGTCGTTCATCATGGCGTAGCCGAAGACGTACTCGCGCCACTGCGCGGCGCGAACGTGCCTCCCGCGCTTGCCGATCACCGCCACGAACTCGGCTTCGTAATCCGGCTTGGCCGAATTCCCGGGTAGCACGATGGGCTGGCCCGGGCCGGTGACCGCGGTGGGGTACTTGGAAAAAACCGTCGGCACCTCGGGAATCGGCATCCTGGTTTCCGCGGCGTGATCGCGGTAGTTGAGCCCGATGCAGACGATTTTCGGGGGCCGGGGAATCGGCGCCCGAAGCGCGACGGCCGCCATGTCGGGCAGTTCGCTCGAGAGCGGACGCTTCACCCAGCGGCTGACGCGGTCGAGGGCATCCGCGCCGCCTTCGATCACCGCAAGCACGCTCTCGAAACCGGCGCCGCGCAGGCCGATGATCTGCCCGCCCACCAGCACGCCCGGCTCAATGCTGGCACCAAGCTGAAACGTAACAAATCGCAATCGAGTCGCTCCCACTGCTATGATGACACCTATGAGGTGGGTGCTGGCGGTTGCGTGCGGTTTTTGCCTTCCCCTGGCGGCAGGCACGGCAGCCGACGTGGCGCGCGCCATCCGCGAGAGCAGCTTCGACCACGACGAGTGCTATCGCGTCCGCGACTTCAGCATCGTCAAGGACGACCTCAAGATCTATCTCACCGACGGCCATCTGATTTTCGCCAAACCGGTGGCCGGCAGGCGCATCGCGGCGGTTTTCACGGCCGATGTGGAAGGCGGCGACGGCGAAGTCATCCTGCTGCCACCCGACCGCGCGGAGCGCACTTCGCTGGCGGCCTACATCAACGCTCCCAACCTGGACGATCATTTCCGCGCCGCCATGTTTGTTTTCACCGGCGCGGATTACGACGCGCTGCTCTCCCAGCTTCCCAATAACCCGGCCAACCATAAGGATCCCGCGGCCGCCGCGGCGCTGGACCAGGTATGGGCCCCCGCGCTCGAAAACCTGGCTACCAGTTTTCAAGCGCGCCTGGTGCTCGATCTGGCGGGCGGCGCGGCGGCCCGCTCCGGATTCTTCACGGGCCTCTTCAACAGCTCCAAGCTCGGCACTTTCGAAGTGGTCTTCGATCCCTTCTCGCGGGAGCAGATCACCGCCGGCCAAGTGAACACCCGCGACGACCGCTTCTACTTCGATACCTGGACCAGCTTTGAAGCCCGGTCGTTCCGCAAGGCCCCGCCGGTGCGCCGAGAGGACGTGCAGCTCAGCGACTATCGCATCCAGGCCACCGTGAATCCCGATCTGACGGTGGATGCCGTGACCCGGATCAAAGTGAAACCGTCGCTGGACGGCCTGGCCGCGGTGACTTTCGAGATCACTCCCCAGATGTCGGTGACCGCTGCCACCGTGGATGGCCGGCCCGCCGAGGTGTTGCAGCGCGACCCCCTGCGCGTGGGCCTGACGCGCAGCGGCAACGATATGTTTCTGGTCTTTCCGCCCGAGCCGTTGCGCGCCGGCCGGGAATACGAGTTTGAATTCCACCACTCCGGCAAAGTGATTGTCGACGCCGGCGAGCGCGTCTTCTTTGTGACCGCCCGCGGCAACTGGTATCCCATGCACAACTTCCAGTTCGTCGACTACGATATCACGTTCCGCTATCCGCGGGATCTCGATCTGGTGGCCGCCGGCGACGTGGTGGAAGAGGCGACCGATGGAGACTGGCGGGTCACGCGACGCCGCACCGCCGCGCCCATCCGCTTCGCGGCTTTTAACCTGGGCAACTTCGAGCACGTCCGCGTGCAAAGCTCCAACCTGGTGATCGATGTCTGCGCCAACCGCGCCCTGGAGCGCGCGCTCCAACCGAAGGCCTCGGACCTGGTGACTTTGCCCGCGCCCGGGAAGCCTCGCCGAACCGATCCCCCGGTGGCGATGACGCAACCGGCGCCGCATGACCCGCTCGAACGCCTGCAGACGCTGGCTTCTGAAATCGCTTCGTCGATCGAATTCATGGCGGCCAAGTTCGGACCGCCGGCCCTGCCGCACATCACGGTTTCGCCCATCCCAGGCACCTTCGGGCAGGGCTTCCCCGGGCTGATCTACCTTTCCACGCTGTCCTACCTGAAGTCGCTGCCGGGCGGGAACGGGGCCCTGGCACAGTCCCAAACGCTGTATTTTGACGATCTCCTGGAGGCCCACGAGGTGGCGCATCAATGGTGGGGCAACCGCGTGACCTCCAGTTTCTATCGGGATGCCTGGCTCATGGAGTCGCTGGCCAATTTCTCGGCCTTGCTATACCTCGAAAAAAGCAAAGGCCCGCACTCGACTGAAGTGATGCTCGACAGCTATCGCAACTACCTGCTGGAGAAGACCCAGGGCGGCCAGACGGTGGAATCGTTGGGACCCGTCGTGTTCGGGCTGCGCCTGGAGAGCTCTCTACTGCCCTCCGCGTACCACACCATCACGTATGGGAAAGGCACCTGGATCATGCAGATGCTGCGCCGCCGGATGGGTGACGAGCGCTTTGGGGCGATGCTGGCGGAGGTCCTCAAGCGGTACGACCGCCGCGACCTCACTACCGAAGAGTTCCGCGCGCTGGCCGCGCAGTTTCTGCCGGCCCGCTCGGAGGACCCGCAGCTCGCGTCCTTTTTTGAGCAGTGGGTCTATGGAACCGGCATCCCCTCTTTGAAACTGAGCTGGGCGGTGAAGGGCAAGGCTCCGAACGTGCGCCTGGTGGGAACCGTGACGCAGGCCGACGTGGTCGAGGATTTCACGGCGCTGGTGCCGGTGGAGATTCAGCCGGCGCACGGGCCGGCCATCACCCGCTGGGTGCGCACGTCGAGCGACCCGGTTACGTTCACGGTGCCGCTGAATCAGGCGCCCGCCAAGGTTGTGCTGGACCCGCACAACGCCGTGTTGCGGCGGTAAGCCGCGTTTGGCGGCGCGCACACTGATGCCGACGCCGGGTCCCGGCAGGCTGCCCGTACCGCGCCTGCGTGTCGAGAAGAGTCTCGACACGGCACGCACGAGTGCGTGCGCCACTGGCCGCTATTTTTCCGAGAGCTCGAAGATCTTGCCGTCCACTTCTTCGATGCGCACAAAGAAGCGTTTCCGCGCCTGGAGCCGGGCCTCGGGGAACTCGAAATTGGCCAGCACCATGTGATCTTCGGTTGCGCGGCCCGCGACGGTTTCCTGCGTGATCAGAGTCTTGGCGAACTTCGGGCCGAGCATGGGCGTGCCATCGAAGAACCGCTGGGCGTCAATTTCCGAAGAAGTGAGGCCGGGATGCTGGCTGCCGTCGGCGTCCTCCAAAACCAGCCATACGGTCCGGACCACGAACGGGTAGTCGGAGCTGTTGTGGAGCTGGAAGTCGGCTACGGCGACGGAATGCTCCTCGTCGATGGGGACGGTGCGGATCTTCACGATCTTGCCCGGCAGCTCCATGTGGGCGCCGCGCTGCACGTAGAAGATGCCGGCCACGGCCAGGGCGATCACCGCCAAGCCGATGGCGAAGGTGATAACGAAGGTGTTTTTCATGAGGCCTCCCGCATTCAGACTGAAGGATGATTGTAATAGATAGTTATGGAGTGGATGAGCAGGACGGGCCGGAAGATGGTTTTGATGGACGGCGACATCACACGCGTGCCGGTGGATGCGATGGTGAATGCAGCCAATCGGGCGCTGGTGGGCGGCGGCGGAGTGGACGGCGCCATCCATCGCGCCGGCGGAGGGGAGATCATGCGCGAGCTGGACGCGATCCGCGAGCGCACCGGCGGTTGCGCGACAGGCAGCGCGGTCGCGACCGGCGCCGGACGCCTGCCGGCGCGCCACGTTTTCCACGCCGTCGGCCCGGTCTACCGGGACGGGCGGCACGGCGAAGCGGAGCTGCTGGCTTCCTGCTACCGCACCTGCCTCGCCATGGCGGAAGAACGCGGCGCAGCCACCATCAGCTTCCCGGCCATCAGCACCGGCGTGTACGGCTATCCGCCGGAGGAAGCGGCGCGGATCGCGCTCGGCGTAGTGAAAAACCACCTGGAGCTGGCCGAGACAAAAGTCCAGCACGTTGTTTTTGTGTTATTCGGCAAACAGGCGTACCGGCTATACGCCGACACGCTCGCAACCATTTAGCGGGAGTTTCATCGGGGACCGCCGGCGCGCCAGGACCTCCTGGCACGCACGAGTACGGGCGCCACTTCCTCAGGCCAGATGTGAGAATCCCGGCGCCTGTCTTACAGCCCGCCGCCGCCGCCGGTATCGCGGCGCTTCAGGGTGGGCCGATCGTCAGAATCGGATTTCGGCGTGGTGCCGTCGCTATTGGCGTCCACGGGTCCAGTGCCGCTGCCCGGCGCACGCCGCAACTGCGGACGGTTGGGATCGGTCTGGGTTACCTTGCGACGGTTGTGCAGCATGTTCAGCCGCCCTTTGACATCGTTGAATTCCGACGTGTTCACCACGTACTCCGGCTTCGGCGCAAGGATTTTCTGGATTTCCTCTTGCGAAGCCTTGATGCGGTCGTCGGTCATGGGATGCGTGGAGAAGACCTTGGAAATGCTGCCGGGCTTCTTTTTTTCGAGCGATTCAATCTTCTCGAAGAAATCGACAAACGCCGTCGGATCGTAGCCCGCCTTGTACATGTACTGCAATCCCAGGTAGTCCGCCTCTTTCTCGAAGGCCCGCGAGAAAGTCAGGAAGCCCATGGGGATCGCCAGGCTGGCGCCCTGCCGGATGGCATAACCCGTCCAGCCGCCCATGAAAATCAGCGGGATGGTGGCGATTTGCGCGATGTCGCCGCGCGTCGCCTGGCGCGTGCCGTGGCGCGCCGCCACGTGCGCGATCTCGTGCCCCATCACGCCCGCCAGTTCCGCTTCCGTCTCCGCTTTCAGGATCAGCCCCGTGTTCACGAAGAAGAACCCACCGGGCAGCGCGAAAGCGTTCACCTCTTCCGAGTCCAGCACTTTGATGGTGAACGGCACCTTGGCATCGGAATTCCGCACCAGGTTCTGGCCGACGCGGTTGACGTACTCGGCAATGATCGGATCGTCGACGATCTTGGCCTGCCGCTCCACTTCCTGCGCCATCTGCTTGCCCAAGGCGATTTCCTTGTCGAGCGAGTAGAAGTTCACGCCCTTGCCGATGTCACGATCCCCGATCGTGTCCGGATCCTTCTTCTTATCCGTGGTTTTCTTGGTATCTTTCTTGGCTGGGGTGGTTTGGTCCTGCTGGTCGGTGGTCGTCTGGTCCTGCGCGAGGGCGGCGATAGGCAACAGACTGAGTGCGGCCAGGATTGCCACGGGCGTTATGCATGGGCGGCTCATAGTCCGAGACTCCTGTATAGCTACACTATACGCCCTTTCACGGCGGAGCGTATCGCCTATCTATTAAACGCCCGGACTCCGCCGCCGGTTTCGGATTCTTAAACAATAGTTTAGAGCGGTCTTGCCGGCGCCTGGATCAGTACATCCCCAGGCTGATCACCTTACCGCTGGGGTCGACCAGAACGTCCATGCGGCGGTTCAGGTAGGAATAGAATATTCGCCCTTTATTCGCCGGCGTGGCCCGCACGTCGGCGCCAAAGGTCTTTCGGCACTGCAGCCAGGTCATTTGCAGGGGATATACGAAAACCGTCCGCAACTGGCCCGATTTCTGGTCGAAATCCAGCTCGAGCTGCTTGAAGTGGCCGGTGGGGTCGGCATAGGCGTAGATGCGGCCGTTGACGGTTTTGTCGTCATCGTAGGCTGGCCGGGAATTCAGCGCTTCACCCAGCAGTGTCTTCGCGTCGGCTTCGGTCATCACGCCCAAGCGCTGGTGCAGGTACTCGGCGGCGTCCTTCTCGAAGCCATCGGGGTATGTCCGCTTGGGCCGCCGCAAGACGGGCCGCTCCGGGTCCACCGGCGGAGGAGTCCTGCGCACGATGGTGGCGGGCGCCGGCACGGGGGCGACCACGGCCGTCACCTTGGCGGGCGGACCGGGGAGCGTGACAACCACATCGTCACCCGGTTCGGTGGGACGCAGCACCGGCGGCAGGGCTACGCTCGCGCTCGCGTTGGTCACGCGACTGCCGTCGCCGTCCGCAGCGCGTGCGTTTTGATCCTCGCTCCACATCAACCCGCATGCCAGAGCCGCCAATGCAATGAGCCGGAAATATCTCATAGGATGCCTCTATGAATTCCTTGGAATTCAGACGTAATATACCCGAAACACCAGGCCCTTTGAAACCTGCATTTAGGGAGTGTTCCGCTGCTTTCCTTAGTAAGGCGAGTGGCGGGAACGTATCGGAGTCGAACCGATCAGCGGCTTTTCGGCCGCTCAGTGGTTTTGAAGACCATGCCCACCACCGGATGAGATACGCTCCCGGATTCAGTCTACCAGCCCGTCATCCCAGGTGAATCGAAGGGTATGCCGGAATCGGTTGGCCGGCTTCGATGCGGGCCAGAGCCTCGCGCGCCTCTCGCTCCAGACGGGCGGTATCGATCGACTCGTGAACCGGCAGGTACCCGGCCAGTTTGCGCAATCCCTTGCGGAGTTGCCGCGTGGCGCCGGCGGGATTGCCGCGGCCGTGGTGATAGAAGCCCACGGCCAGGTGAATCAGCGATTGGAGGAACAGCCGTCGCGGGCCGCGTTCCGGCGTCCAGGCTTCCTCCAGCACCTCGTGGCACGCAAAGAACTCGCCGTGGTTGAAGAGCGCCATGCCGCGCTCGAGCAGGTGGTCCATACCCGACGCCAGCCTCACCGGTCCAGGAAAACGGCGGCGAGCGACTCACAACCGGCGCGGTCGGCTTCGTCGAAGCGCGCGATCGACGGGCTGTCGAGGTCCAGCACGCCCACCAGGACGCCGTTCTTCACCAGCGGCACCACTAATTCCGACCGCGACGCCGTGTCGCACGCAATATGCCCGGGGAAGGCGTGAACATCGGGCACCACCGCCGATTGCAAAGTTTTTGCCGCCATGCCGCAGACGCCCTTGCCGATCGCAATCCGCACGCAGGCGGGCTGTCCCTGGAACGGCCCCAGCACGAGTTCTCCCTGCTTGAGGAAATAGAAGCCCACCCAATTTACGTCCGGCAGCGCGTGGTAGAGCAGTGCCGAGGTGTTGGCGGCGTTGGAAACCTGGTCGCTCTCGCCTTCGAGCAACGCGGCCAGTTGACTGCGCAGCTCCCGATACATCTCTGGCTTGCTGCCGTACGCGGTCCACGTCCTCATGGCATTCGCCGGAACAGTCATGGGGATCTCCTCTGTTCACAAAGTAGCATGCCCGGAACAACCCGCCGGGGACAGCCGCTTGGTATCAAGATGCTTGCATCAAGCTGCTCGTATCAAAATAGAAGAGGAGATTCCCCTGGTGAAATGCATTCCGCGTTGGATGATGGCCGCCTCGCTGGCGGTTCTTCTGGGCCAGGCGCAGCCCGCGAGCCCGCGCCTGGTTCTGATCGATCAGGACGGCGCCGGCCCCGGCGGCTCCGACCAGATGTCGATGATGGCGCTTCTCGAATCGCCCCAGGCCAGGGTGCTCGGCATCACCATGGTCACCGGCGATGTGTGGCGCGATGAAGGCATCCAGCATACGCTTCGCATGCTGGAACTCACCGCGCATGGCGATGTCCCGGTGGTTCCCGGCGCGGTCTTTCCGCTGGTTCGCACCGAGCGCGAAACCGCGCTCGCCGCGCAGCTCATCGGACAGGTGGCCTACCTGGGCGCCTGGGGGCCGAATTCCCATGGCCCCTGGGAAGTGCCGCCGCTGGCCGAAGGCGCGCCCCACGGCAAGGCGCTCGACCAGGACGCCGCGCATTTCCTGATCGGCCAGGTGCGCGCCCACCCGGGCGAAGTCACCATCTACGCGGCCGGCCCACTCACCAACATCGCGCTGGCCATCGCCATCGAACCGCATTTCGCCGAGCTCACGCGAGGCATCGTGCTGATGGGCGGCAGCCTGAACCCGCAGACCGAGGATCCCGAATTCGCCGCCAGTCCGCGGCACGAGTTCAACTTCTGGTTCGATCCGGAAGCCGCCCACATGGTGCTGCACGCGCATTGGCCGCGCATCGACGTCACCACCGTGGATGTCTCCATCAAAGCCAGCTTCACCCAGGCGATGGTCGACGCCATTGCGCGTTCGAAGAATCCGGCGGCGCAATACGTGACCAGGTACTCGACCGAGCGCGGCTACATGTGGGACGAACTGGCCGCCTGCGCGTGGCTCGACCCGGGAATCATCACCAGGGAGCGCGTTCTTTACATGGACGTCGATCTCAGCCGCGGCCCCGGCTATGGCGACACGCTCACCTGGGGCGAGAAGTCGAAGCCCGCGAGCGATCCGCAACTGGTGCACGCGCAGGTGGACCTGGATCTGGCCCGCTTCACCAGGATGTTCGTCGAGCTGGTGTCGGCCCCGCCGCGCGGCCAGCGTTAGCCCTGGGCTGGCTATGGTTTGCTGAACTTGCCGGCCGCGAACTTCGGATTGAGCCGGACCTTCTTGATGTCGAATCGCTCCGTCTCATTCCCGTTCAGCATCCAGCTCAGCAGGTGCGGCATCAATACGCCGCTCTCATCCTTGTATTTTGAAATCCAGAGCTGCATGATGTTGTTGCCGGCGGGATAGGCCATCATGCGCGGCAGATGGGTTTTCTGGTCGATGAACAGGCGGACCCTGAAGTCGCCCGGACCGGCTCCATCCAGCGCGTCGGCCACGCCGCCTTCGGGCTCCGGCATCTCGCTAAAGTAAGTAAACTCGACGCGGAAATCGGGCCGGTCGGTCAGCAAAAGCGCCAGCAGAAAGCGCGTGAACGTGCGTTTGAAATCTCTCTGCCGCGCTTCGAGCTGCGACTGCACGCCGCGGCCCAGAGACGCGATGTCCACCTGGGAATCGGGCGACATGCGCAGCGCCGACCATTGCTCCCCGCCGTTGAGCCCATCCACCGCCGTGGGCCGTCCGATGGCCGCCATGGCCTCCGGGTTCATGTTCTGCATTCCGGGCGCCGCGCCGCTCATCATGGTGAGGGTCTGTTCGCGCAGAAACTTGTCGGGAAGCTGGATGCTCAACGTCAGGTCGGTGAGCAGGGGTCCGTTGGCCGATTCGCCCGAAACCGTCAGGCTCTCGATGGCGGCGAGCTTGCCGCCGCCCAGCGCCTCGCGCGCGGCCTTGAGTACGTCGCCGGCGGACGGTTGGGCGAACAGCGAGGAACTGCAAGCGCCCAGGGTCAACAACCAACTTGACGAGAGGTGCACAAGTTGAATATAACGCGTGGTAGGGGCGGGATATGCATCGCGCGAACCGAACGGAGAATCTGATCCGAGACTTCGCCTACGCGGTACGGACTTTGCGAAACAGCCCGATATTCGCGGCGACTGTTGCCGCGACCCTGGCTCTGGGAATCGGCGCCAGCACGGCGATTTTCAGCGTGACCAATGCCGTGCTGCTGCGGCCGCTTCCTTACCGCAACGCGAACCGGCTGGTACTGGTGTTCCGGGAAGACCGGCAGGCGAACCGTAAGAGCTTTCTGTATTCCAACGCCGACTTCTTCGACCTGCGCTCCGGCACGGGGGCCATTTTCGACGACATCGGCGGCGTTGCCGGCTTCCGCGCCTTCGTGCCCCGCGAAGACGGCACTTCGGAACAGATCGGCAAGGCGCTGGTCACCACCAACTTTTTCCGGCTGATGGGCGCCAGGATCGCATTGGGCCGCGACTTCACGGAGGCCGACGCGGTTCCGCAACCAGCCGGCCCGGAGGTGCTCATTCCGCCAGGCAGTGCGGCCATTCTCAGCTACGAATACTGGCAGCGGCGCTATGCCGGGAGTGCGGCTGTTCTCGGCCAGGAAATGCCCGGCGCGGGCCAGCGTGGCCTGCGGATTGTCGGTGTGCTGGCGCGCGGCTTCAAGCTGTTCTTCCCGCCCGGCGCAATGACTGAGGCAGCCCCCGATTTTTGGGTCGCAAACAATATCGGCTACGACGCTGCCCACCGCAACCTGCTGACGGTTGGAGCCATCGGCCGGCTGCAAGGCGGTGTCACGCTTCGGCAGGCGCAAGACCGGCTCGATGCGCTCGGGCCGGAACTGCGGAAAAACTCATTTGACCCGGAGGCTGGGCTGCGGCTGGAGCCGATGGGGGCGTACCTGGTTGCGGAAGTCCGTCCCGCCATTCTCTCCCTGATGGGCGCGGTGATCTTTCTTTTGCTGATTGCGTGCGCCAATGTGGCGAACCTCCTGCTGGTGCGAGCGTGGCTGCGCGAACGAGAGCTGGCGGTGCGCGCAGCACTTGGTGGAAGCTGGTGGCGCCTAGCGTGCCAGATGCTGGCCGAGGCGCTGCTTCTTTCGGGACTGGGCACGGTGCTCGGAGTGGTCTTGGCCTGGCTCGGCATCCATGTATTCGCCGGTATTGCGCCGGCGACTGTGCCGCGCATCGAGTCCACGGCAATCGATTGGCATGTCCTGGCCTTTGCCGCGGCGGCCGGTTTGGCAGCCGTCGCCGTGTTTGGCGTGATGCCGGCAATGCGCGCCGCGAGGCCCGACGTGAACCACGTCCTGCGCGGCGGGCGCATGCCGGGAGCGGGAGCCGGCCACCGGTTGCGCAACGTCGTGGTGATCGCCGAAGTCGCGCTGTCGTTTCTCCTGCTCATCGGCTCGGGCCTGATGTTTCGCAGCTTCCTCGAATTGCGCCGGGTCGATCCCGGCTACGATCCGCACGGCCTGCTGACGTTCTTCGTGACACGGGATTGGCAACTGACCCGACAACAGGGGCGACTGGAGCTGCTGCGCGAAATGCAAATCCGGCTGCGTGCCTTGCCGGGTGTCCGGAATGCGACCGCCGCTCTGGTCCTGCCGCTCGGCGGCGGCTCTCGTCCCAGGAACCCGGATGCCGCCAGCCCGCAGCCGGCAGCGGCCAGCGCCGAAGGGGCCGACTTTCAGCAGGTGATGCCCGGCTACTTCGAGACGCTACGCACGCCGCTCCTGGAAGGAAGGACGTTCACGGAGCAGGACAACGCGCCCGGGCGGAACGTGGTGGTCGTCGACCAGCTATTCGCCGCTAAGGCTTTCCCGAATGAGCCCGCCGTGGGAAAGCGCATCCTCTTGCCCGATCCGGCGACACCGTGGGCCGAGGTAATTGGCGTCGTCGCGCATCAGCGGCTTTTCTCGCTGAGCGACCCGGGCCGCGAAACGGTTTACTACTCCGACGGATTCTGGGGGATTGGCGTGTCACGGTACTGGATCGTACGAACCGCCGGCGATCCCGCGAAGTACGCCGCGACCGTCCGCGCGGAGCTGGCAAGGGTGGATCGCACCATGGTGATCTCCAAGATGCGGCCAATGGAAGAGCTGGTGAATCAGGACCAGGCCGGGACGCGCCTTTCGCTTCTGCTCATCGGGAGCTTCGCCGCCATCGCGGTGCTGTTGGCGAGCGTGGGGCTCTATGGGGTGCTCGCAACCGTGGTGCGGCAGCGCACGGCGGAGATGGGAGTGCGAATGGCCCTCGGCGCGGATCCCGCCAGCATCTTTAGACTGGTTGTGGGCCACGGGTTGCGTCTCACCGCCATGGGCCTGGCTATTGGCCTGCTTGCGGCCCTCGGCCTGACACGTGTAATCACCACCATGTTGATTGGAGTTACGGCGACAGACCCCTCCACATTCGCCGCCATGACGGTTCTCTTCTTCCTGGTCGCGGCGGTTGCGTCCGCAGTGCCGGCGGCCCGCGCGGCCGGGCTTGACGCGAACGCTGCCCTGCGTGAGGAATGATCCGACAGCGCGCGAAAAGAGAAGCATCCAGGCGTCAGCCCGTCCTTCGCGCCGTGTCCCAAGGGCAAGAGTCTTGTTCCAAAATCTCAAATCAGCGGACTTACGCGCGACTTGCGGAACGCCAGAAGGACCATCGCGAGTAGTCCGGACGAGAGCAACACCAACGTGCCGGGTTCGGGAGTGCCGCCGCCGGCGCCCGGGGTCGGGCCGTTGAAGCCGCTGGCGCTTTGCGCGCAGGTGTCGGAGACTATGTTCGGCTGTCCTCCCTGCTGGGCGGGGTTGTCACCGCCAAACGTCACTGAAGTGTCCGCGAAGGCTCTACCGCATGTATCCTGTGCGCCGGGATAGAAGGTGATGTTCGTTCCCGCGAAAATATTTCCCAGGAACGCAGTATTGTTACCGAGAATCGCCTGGCCGGTTTCTTCCACCCAATACACACCGGCGCCAGCGATACCTGCACCTCCCGTAGTATCGGTCACGTTAACAGAAGCGTCGGTTGCGGTAGTGAGCGTCGTCGCTATCTCGAAGATCCAGACCGGATCGAGGTCGGCCCCGGCGGCGAGAGTGAGTGTTCCCGTCAACTGAGCAGACGACGTAAACGTATAGATGCCCGGCGCGAGCGACGTGTAACCCGGCGACCCCAGAACATGACCAGTCAGGTCGACAGGGGCAGGGATCACGGTGGCTAATAGAGCAAGTTCCGCAGTTCCGGCGTCGGCCAATGCATCCGCCGCGGGCGTGTCATTTATATGTATCGCCCCACTGATCGTGCCAGCAGAAGCGCCGCCACAGGCCGCCGGCATAAAACCGGTGCACGCGCCCGATGGGGAGACAGCCACACCTCCCGTGATGACAGTGTCTCCGAAGGTAGTAGGATTGGATACCAGCGTCTCCGCTATGACCGCATAGGGTGCCGCAGTTCCAAGACTAATGGTGCCAGCACGGGCACTGACTGGCAGCAACGAAAGAGCCGAGACTACTAAAACCACCGCAGAAAAAACAAACGCCTTCATACTTCCCCCAATCGCCGGAGCAAATAAACCGTGGAAACTCCACGTTGTTACTCAGGCTCGCCGCGTCCAGTATACACCCAGCCGCGATCCTTTGATCCCTGTAAGTTGCATGTCTCCGCAGGGCGAAAGTACTGTGCTGGACAATACAGTCCGGCCGGCCGATGAGAAGCCCGCGTAGCTCAGTAGGCGCGTTTGGAATTACGGTGACGGATCGGGAAACCGCTTGTTTACGCGCGCGTCTCGGATCAGAGCCGCGACCGTAAGGGAGCGCCCTGGCGCAGCGGGCGTCGGCAAAGTGCCGACGCGGCACGCAGGAGCGCGTGCGCCACATCAGCCGGTCAGGCGGCAAATCGCGGTTCGGATCGGAGCTGCAATATGCGAGTGCTTAGCGCTCGATGCCGAGCGAGTCGGAGATCCGTATCAGGGTGGCGATGAGGCGCTCGACGTGGGCCTCGGTGTGTGCGGCTGTGCAGGAAATGCGTAACAGGTTTTGCGCGGCCGCGGGACGAAGCACCGGGTTGATGTAGATGCCTTCTTCGAGGAGCGCCTTGCAGAGGCGGCAGAGATCGATCTCCTGATCGATCACCACCGGAACGATAGGGGTCTCACCGGGGAGCACGGCAAAGCCACGCGCGCGGAGTTCCTCGCGGAGCAGGCCGGCGATGCGCAGCAGGCGCTGGCGGCGCTCCGGCTCTTTCTTCATGATCTGCAGCGCGGCGCCGACGGCGGCGGTGGAAGCGGCAGGCAGGCTGGCGGAGAAAACGAAGGGGCGGGCGGTGTGCTTCAGGTAATCCACCACGGCGCGCTCGGCGGCGACGAAACCGCCCACCGAGGCCAGGGATTTCGAAAACGTGCCCATGACGATATCGATTTCGTCGAGCACACCCAGGTGCTCGGCCGCGCCGGCGCCGGTGGGCCCGAGCACGCCGATGCCGTGGGCTTCGTCGACGTAGGTCCGGGCGCCATAGGGCTTGGCGAGCTTGAGGATGCCGCGCAGGTCGGCGATATCGCCTTCCATGCTGAAGACGCCTTCCGACACGATGAAGATTTTTTCTTCGGGCGGGCAATTCTCCAGGCAGCGTTCGAAGTGGTCGAGGTCGTTGTGGCGGAAGCGGACGGTGCGGGCCGGCGAACGCAGGGCGCCTTCCACCAGCGAAGCGTGCAGGTTATGATCGCAAATCATCACGTCGCCCTTTTCCGTGAGAGCCGAAAGGGTGGCGTAGTTGGCCTGGAAACCGGTTCCGAAAATAATGGCGGCTTCTTTATGAACGAAGGCGGCGAGTTCCGCTTCGAGTTTGACGTGGATATCCAGGGTGCCGTTGAGGAGACGCGAGCCGGAGCAGCCGGAGCCGTATTTCCTGACGGCCAGGATGGCGGCTTCTTTAACTTTAGGATGGGTAATCAGGTCGAGGTAGTCGTTCGACCCGAACATGAGGACTTTGCGCTTGCCGATGCGGACTTCGCCGGGACCGCAACCTTCGCGATCGCCGAACACTTCGAAATACATGTACAGTCCAGCATGTTGCAGATCACTCGGACGAGTGAAATTGCGGCATTTTTCGAAAATGTCGTTCGATGCGCTGCCCTTCTTTTTGCCGGTGATGTCGCTAGTAGATAAGCGCATGATGCTCAATTCCATTCATAAATTCGGTAAGTCTTGTACCGCTTTGCCCCCATCACCTCAAGGGAGCGATTCATCAGTACATTATCTTCCAAAATCCAGGACATCTCGCATGCTTCATAGCCCAGCTTCCTGGCATTGCGGACGAGCGTGGCATAAAACCCCGCCGCCAGACCGGAGGCACGATACTCCTCCACCACCCCGAGCGCTAGTACCCGTACACTTTTGATCAAACGTTGATAATACAAGATTTTGAGGAGGCCCGTGGGGAGCAGGTTTCCGCGGGCGTGTTTGAGAGCCTGATTCACGTCGGGTAAAGCCAGCGCGAAGCCCACGACTTTGCCCGCCGCTTCGCCGATCAGGACGAGTTCAGGCTTGACGATCATCTTCATTTCCTTGCCCATGGCGGCGAATTCCGCCTTGGACATAGGAACGAATCCCCAGTTGTGGGCCCAGGCCCCGGTGGCGGCCCCGTAAACCTCCCAGACGCGGTCCACCTCAGCCTCGAAATCTTTCATGTTGATGGGACGGATGGTGACGCCGCTGGTTCGCGCGACGCGGTCGGCGATGCGGTTGATTTTGGGGGAATCGATATTGCGGGCGTCGTGGCTGTAGGCGAAAAGGTCCCGGGCCTTGCGGAGTCCCACCTGGTCCATCAGGGCCGGGTAGTAGGGCGGATTGTACGTCATCATGACCATGGGGTCGGAATCGAAACCGTCAACCAGCAAGGCGCATTCATAATTCGTGGATGGATTCACCGGGCCCCGCAGAAACTGGGCGCCGCGCCCGGAGACCCATTGGCGCGCCTGGCTGAGGAGGGCGCCGGCGACGACGGGGTCGTTGACACACTCGAAAAAACCGAAGAACCCGGCACTTTCCCCGTGAAAACGATTATGCGCCTTATCGACGATGGCCGCCACCCTCCCCACCACATTTTCGCCCCGGCGGGCCAGGAAAAACTCGGCCTCGGCATCGAGGTAGAAGGGATGCTTCTTTCGATCGAGCAATTCCTTGACCGCGATGCGCAAGGGCGCCACCCAATGGGGGTCGCCGCGGTGAAGCGAGAAAGGCAGTTCTACGAACTGCTTCAACGCCTTCTTGGTGTCAACTGCAACGACTTCAACGCCTTCCAAATCTTAAGCCCCTTTAGACAACTTCCGGTACACTGCCGGAGTAGCCAGGATCAACACGAACGCCGCCGTGGCGCCCGCCAACAGATCAACCGTGTAGTGGTATCGAAGATAAACTGTAGCAAAAATGAGGAACGGAGTGTAAGCGAAATAGATGCCAAACCACCGTTTTGATACCAGACGACTGCCCCACCACGCGAGGATGGTGAGTTCGGTATGGCCGCTGGGGAAGCAATCGTAGTGGTAGGATTCGAGCTTATCGAGCCCGTCCTGCAAGTACCTGGTGAGCCACAATCCCTGTAACGGTATGTGCTGTAAGTCTTTTAGCAGGTAGCGCGGTCCGCGGGCCGGAACCAGGATGTAGCCGATGTACGAAAGCATGTACCCGCAAGCGATTAAAAAAGCATAATATTGGAACTCTTCGAAACGGCCCTTGTGCCAGAGCAAAACGGCCACCAGGATGACCGCCGGGATGAAGAGCGAGTACGCGATCTGTTCGAACTCGGTAAGGGCGGGTGTCTGGATGCGTTCCAGCCAGACGCAGGGGTTGGCGTGCCAGATACGGAAATCGAGGTTGGCCAGCCAGCGGTCGGAAAACTTCCGCGCGATGTCGTCGTGCCGCACGGCCGGAATGAGCAGGGCCATTTCCCTGTAAAAATAGCCGACATAGGGGAGGGGATACCAGTTGCGGAAGATCCAGGTGGTTCGGTTGGGCCGCTTGATCTGGTAAACCAGCAGAGCGGGACCGAGCAGGTGCCAAAGGAGCAGGCCGGGGGCTTGCGGGAGGCTGGACCACCAGCCGAGGACAACGAAGCCCGTGAGGACGAAATAGCCGAGGATCACCTTGTCCACGGGACAGAAGCTGGTGGTTTTCATCCGCCCGGGCGCCACCGTCAGAATTTGAGCCAACCGGCCTCCTTGTACCATGCGAGCGTCCGGGCCAAGCCGGCTTCGAGCGGCGTCGGCGCGACAAAACCGAGTTCGGCGGCGGCGCGCCGGGTGTCGCAAATCCAAGCCCGGCAACTGGCTTCCGCCACCTTCTCACGCGAGATGATACCAGGATTACGCGCCAGATGCGACCACAGTTCCGCGCCAAAACCAATAGCGCGGGCGATGGGAACGGGGACGCGAACCAGGCGGGGCCGGCAGCCCATGATGCGGGCGGCGGCGGCGCTCAATTCAGACCAGGCAAATGGCGTGGCAAAGGACAGGAAATAGTCGCGGCCCGGGGCATTCGGGTGACGGGCGGCGTTGAGCAGGCCGTCGACCAGGTCCTGGACGTAAATGGCGGAGAAAAAGCGATCGCCGCCGGAGATTTCGAGCACCATGCCGCGGGCGATGGATCTGAAAACCTGGAAAAGGGCGGTATCGCGGGGACCATAGACCACCGGGGGCCGGACAATCACGCAATCGGGAACCAGCGCGCGGGCAATGCGCTCGCCTTCGAGCTTGGACCGGCCGTAATTGGTGAGTGGGTGCGGGATGGCGTCCTCGGGGACCGGAGCGCCATCCAGGCTGGGCCCTATGGCTCCAAGGCTGCTGACGTGCACAAAGCGTACAGAACGGCCCTGGAGGGCGCTGGCGAGGGTCTGTGTGGCCTGGGCGTTGCCCTGGTAGTAGGCGGCGGGGGAAAGAGCCCTGGTGACGCCGGCCAGGTGGATGACGGTATCGACGCCATCGAGCGCTCGATCGAGTCCCTGGCCGGTGATGAGATCGGCGGGAGCGGCTTCAATGCCGGGAGGGAGGCGGCGCGGGACCGGAGTCGGACGGAGCAGGCAGCGAGCCGGCTCGCCGCGGGCGGAGAGCGAATCGAGAAGATGGCTTCCCACGAAGCCGGTGCCTCCGGTGACGAGCATCATCGGGGAGTACTGCTGAAGGCAACCTCGCCGAAGTAGCTTTCCGCGACGGTGCCGGTGTGTTGAGAGTTGATCTGGATGCGGAGCCCGTTGACGCGAGGGGCGGGCTTACCGTAGGCTCGCTGATAATCGGCGGCCAGATTGCGGCTTTCCGATACCCACTGGCCGGTTTCGGCCGCGCCCGATTCACAGACTACGGCGAAGATGTGGACCAAGGGGATGGCGCTGGCGTTTTGGACGGTACCTTTGGGAGCCGAGGTATCCCAAATGTAGGTGAGGACGCGGCGGTCGGCAAAGGCGACCAGCACCTGGGCGGCCTGATCGTCGGAGGCGGGGTGGCGGAAATCGCCGCCGGCGGGAAGCTGGGTCACTTTCCAGCGCCATGCGAGGAATGGCATTTCGGCGGCGTCGATATTGACGCGGCGTTCGAGGCCGAAGGAAGCTTTGACGCTCTTGAGGTGGAGGCAGGGGCCGAGCGAGTCGGAGCAGACCGAGAAATCGGGGCGCCCGTGGTTGACTTTGACCTGCCAATCGGAGGGCAAACGTCCGGGATCCCATCCGGCGGTGTTCAAAACTACGAAGGCCAACGGCGCGGTATGGGCCTGGAGAATGAGCACAAGGATGGCACTAAAAAGAAGCAGCTTCTTCAAAAAACCTCTCGCGGGATTCGCCTCAAGCTGTAAGTATTACTATCGCACTAATGGGGCGGGTATTGCCACAAACGGAGCCGGTTTCAGGGCCACGATTTAGGCCGAAATGCCGCCAGTTAATGGCGGGACTGGATAGCCTCGGTGGTGAGAGCGGCTTGCTTCGCCACCGACTCGGGCATCCCGGGAACGGGCCGAGTGTAGCGCTGGACGTCGTCGAGATCGGGGAGTTGGCCGACCAGGTAGAGGGCGCGGAGGGCTTCCCAGACGTGACCGGGATCGGCGGAAAGATCGGCCAGTGGATCACCGGGTTTGACGGAACTGCCATCGCGGGAGTCGAGATCGCGGACTTCGCCCGGCACGGGAGAGCGGACTTCGAAATCGCCGATACGGGCGACGAGCGTACCCGGATTCACATAATCGCTGAGTTTCAACCGGTACTTGAGTGTGCCGGCAGTGGAAGCGTGGATGGTGAAGGGACGCAGCATGGCGGTCAATTCGGGCCGGGCGGCGGGATCGCCGAAAGCGGCCAGACCGAGCGCGGCATTGCGGCGGACCATCGGTTGCGAATCGTGGAGGAGGGCCAGGAGAGCGTCGTGAAAGGGGGCGTAGTGAAAGTCCTGCCCCATGATCCAGGCGGCCGTCTGGCGGAGTTCGAGGCTGGGGCTGGCCGCCTGCTGAATCACGTTGGGGTACCAGCGCGCGACGTTTTGATGGCGCGAGAGGCGTTCGCCGAGTTGCACCAGGGCATGCTGGGCGTGACGGGGCTTGGAGGTATCGGCGAAGTATCGATCGATGTCGGAATCGGAGAGCTTGCGGCCGAACCAGGTGTAGTACCAGAAAAGAAACGGGAACAGGACCAGGGCCAAGGCGAACAAAGAGATCAGCCAGTATGCTTTGCGGCCGGGACGGCCGGCAGTGCCCGAGGACATGCGAGTTTCATGATACCGCGGCGGCGGTTAATGCCGGAGGAGTTCGAGATAAGCGCGGCGGGCGTCGGTATCGCCGGGATACGGATGCTCAAGGTAGAGCTCGAGAGAGCGGCGGGCGCGTTGCGGGTCGCGGGTGCGGAGGAAGAAATCGCCCAGGGTGCGGGCGCACAGGGAGAGATCGGGATCGTGTGAAATGTGGAGGCGGCATTCGGCGTCGAGGTGGTCGAGGATGCGGCGCGGGTCCAGGGTGGAGAGGCCGGACGGAACCTCGCGCAAGAAGAGCAGCGACTGGGGATCTTCATACACCAGCTTCCACGCAGCTTCGCCGGGCTGCGCGAGCGCGACGACCAGGGGGTAGAGCGTGCCGGCGTTGTACTCGAAGGCGTTCACCAGGATGGTGCCGGCGTGGTACCGGGCGAGGAGCGCAAACCGCGCGGGGTCCGCGGCGGGAGTGCCCAGAATGGCGCGGTAATCCTGGAAAACGGATTCGCTGAGGGCGCGGCCGTCGATGAAAACGGGCACATCCTTCCAGATGAGATAGCCGCCATATTCGTAGGTGTTGAAGAGCGGGGCGGAAATGTTGTGGGTTTTCAGGAAAGCGGCGGCGCCCGCGGGATAGCGCCATTCAGCGGCCCGGAGTTGGAAGAAAGATCGGCGGGCGGCGCCCCAGGCGGTGGCTGCGGCCAGAAGCAGGATGGCGGCGAAGGGAACGGCGGCCGGCAATCGGCGCTTCCAGGGGAAATAGGCGGCGATGAGCATGGGCGCGAGAAGACCGATCAACATTTCGTTGCGGAAGGCGGTGAGCGCGGCGGCGCCGAATGCGGCGAAGAGCAGCCAATCGCCGGGACGAACGCGCTTCCAGGAGAGCAGGAGCGCGAGCGCGGCCGCGTAGAGCAGCAGGTCGAAGGCGTAAGGAGAGCCCCAGAGATCGGCCGGCGACCATTCGATGAGAGTGGCCTGCAGCGGGCTCTGCCGGTAGCGCAACACGGCGGAGATGGCGGCGAAGCCGTTGGGATTGAGCCCGGAAAGCAGGATTGCGAGGCCACTGATCAGGAGGACGCGGCGGGTGTCGGCTGAGCGGCGCAGCAGGGCTTCGGCGCAGTAAGCGCCGCAGACCATCCAGCCGAGGAAGAAACCGCCGTGGCAGTTGGCCCAGAGCATGGAGAGCACGGGCAGGAGCCAGAGGCGGCGGCGGCCTTCGAAGATGGCGATGAAGCCGGCGGTGAAAACGTAGGAGAGGATTCCGGGGCGGTCTTTGGCGAACTCGGTCGAGAGTGAGGCAGCGGCCAGCGCCGCGGCCACGCCCCAGAGCCAGGAACCGGTGCGCTGGCGCGCCACGAAGCCGGTGAAGCCACAGACGGCGGCGAGCAATAGCGCTTTCCAGAGAACCACGGCGGGGAAACCGCCGGCGCCATAGACCAGATACCAGACGGCTTGAGAGAGCCATTCGTGGGTAAGGTTGAAGCGGCGGGTGGCGGCTTCGCCGGGGGACACGGGAGGGGCCGAAGCGGTGGTGTAGGCGAAGGGATCGGGCAAGGGAAGGCGATGCCGGGTGACGATGTACTGGCCGGTCTTGAGGTGCCACCAGAAATCGGGGTCGGCGATTTCGGTGGAGAAGAGGCCGATGAGGAAGAGCGCGGTGAGCGAGAGCAGGGTGGGAATCAGCCAACGGGGCGGGGTTTTGGCGAGAGGTTCAGGCTTGCGCAAACTTCGAGGATAGCATCGGGAGGGGATACGGGATCAGGTATGGACGAGCGAACGAGTTAACGCGCTCTACTCGCCGCCTTTATCCTCAATCGGCGATTCCAACGACGCCAGCAACTCGCGTGCTTCCGCCTCGCGGTCTTTGGCCACCAGAAACCGGCACGATGGAAACATCATGCGGCTCCCTACAAGGCGTGTGTCACTCTCCTCGCCCTGCATCCAGAACGGGATGTCCGAATCTTCGAACAATCCTCTGGCAAGAGCAATGGCGAACCTGTCGCTCGACTCGAAGACCGTCACCGGCTCGATTCGCGAGCCCGGAACTTCAGGCGCCAACACCGGGACAAGGGCTACCTGGCAATCGGAACACCTGGTGAATCCGTCGCGGTACTTTACTCGGCATTGCGGACAATACACGGCCTGCCTCCAGACTGTAGCGGACTCAGGATAGCAGCCGTCAGGCCCCGGGGAAAACGCGACGTAAGGGCATGGGAGCGCCAAGGTGGACCATACTGTGCGGCGGGTTGGTAACCCGCTTGCCGACTCGGCAATGCCAGCGTGGGCCGGTAGCCAACCAGCGCGCAGGATGCCATCCTGCCCCACCCAGCCTGACAGATGGAGTCGCCCGTCGGGCAAGCAACCACCCAGGAGTGAGCCAAGACAAAAAAGTAAGGAGCGGACCGGAGATCCGCTCCCTTTGTAAGTCACTTAGCCGACTAGTTACTAAGTCAGTTACTCCGCCAGAGACTCTTCGCCGGTATCTTCCGGCAGACCGCCGGCGTACTGCAGACGGGTCTCTTCGTCGTAACCGGGAATCACATCGGCGGCCGCGTCTGCTGGTGGTTCTTCCACCACGTCCTCGCCGGCGATCTTCACCTGGCGGTAATACTCCATACCGGTGCCGGCCGGGACCAGACGGCCCATGATCACGTTCTCCTTCAGGCCGCGGAGGTAGTCCACCTTGCCGTTGATGGCCGCTTCGGTGAGAACCCGGGTGGTCTCCTGGAAGCTGGCCGCGGAGATAAACGAATCAGTGGAGAGCGAGGCTTTGGTGATGCCGAGCAGCATGGCTTTGCCTTGGGCGGGACGCTGGCCGGCTTCCATCACCTTCATGTTCTCGGCGCGGAACTTGAACTTGTCGACCACCTCTTCGGGAAGGAATTCGGTGTCGCCGATATCTTCCACCTTCACCCAGCGCATCATCTGACGGGAGATGACTTCCAGGTGCTTATCATTGATATTGACGCCCTGCAGGCGGTAGACTTCCTGGATTTCGTTGACCAGGTACTTCTGCAGTTCCTTCTCGCCGAGCACGTCTAGGATGTCGTGCGGGTTGCGGGGGCCGTCCATGAGGGGCTCGCCGGCCTTGACCCGCTCGCCTTCCTGGACGTTGATGTGGACGCCGCGGGGCAGCGAGTACTCGCGCTTTTCGCCGTCGTCGCCTTCGACGAAAATCTTGCGCTGTCCCTTGGAAACTTCGCCGTATTTCACCACGCCGTTGATCTCCGCAATGATGGCGGTCTCGCGCGGCTTGCGGGCTTCGAACAGTTCCACCACGCGCGGCAGACCGCCGGTGATGTCCTTGGTCTTGGTGGTCTCGCGCGGGATCTTGGCCAGCACGTCGCCGGCGTGAACTTCTTCGCCGTCATGCGCCATGAGGTGAGCGTGCGTGGGCATGAGGTACTTTTTGGCTTCGGACCGCGAACCGCCGGCGCCTTCGGGCCGGACGATGATTTGCGGCTGCCGCTTCTCGTCGGGAGAATCGGTGACTACCAGTTGCGACATGCCGGTGACTTCGTCCACCTGCTCCTGGAAGGTGAGGCCGTCGACGAGGTCTTTGAAGTGCACCACGCCGGTGACTTCGGTCAGGATGGAGAAGGTGTAAGGATCCCATTCGAGCAGGATCTGGTTGGCTTTGACCGGAGCACCGTCGGCAGCAAGCACACGGGCGCCGTAATTCACTTCATAGCGTTCTTTTTCGCGGCCCTTGTCGTCTACCACCGCGATTTTTCCGTTGCGGTTCATGGCGATCAATTCGCCGGTCTTGCTGCGCACGGTTTGGATGCCCATGTGGCGCGCGAAACCGTCGCTCTTGGCGTCCTGGGTGGACTGCTCGCTGATGCGGCTGGCGGTGCCGCCGATGTGGAACGTGCGCATGGTGAGCTGCGTACCGGGCTCGCCGATGGACTGCGCCGCGATGACGCCGACCGCTTCGCCGCGCTCCACCAGGCGGCCCGTGGCCAGGTTGCGGCCGTAGCACGCCACGCAGACGCCGCGCTTGGATTCGCAGGTAAGCACCGACCGGATCTTGACCGCGACGATGCCGGCGGCCTGAATGGCGGCGGCGAGATCTTCCGTGATCTCCTGGTTGACGGCGACGATGATGTTGCCTTCGTAATCCTTCTGGTCTTCGAGCGCCACGCGGCCCACGATGCGGTCGCGCAGGGGCTCGATGATTTCGCCGGATTCGATGATGGGTTCGACGTAGATGCCTTCCACCGTGCCGCAGTCGTTCTCGCTGATGATCACGTCCTGGGCCACGTCCACCAGGCGGCGCGTGAGGTAACCGGAATCGGCCGTCTTCAGGGCCGTGTCGGCCAGACCCTTGCGGGCGCCGTGCGTGGAAATGAAGTACTGCAGCACGTTGAGGCCCTCGCGGAAGTTGGCCGTGATGGGGGTCTCGATGATTTCGCCGGAGGGCTTGGCCATCAGGCCGCGCATGCCGGAAAGCTGGCGGATCTGCTGCTTGGAACCGCGCGCTCCGGAGTCGGCCATGATGTAAATGGGGTTGAGATAGCGGCCGGTGCGGTCGTCCTCTTCCATGGCATGGAACATTTCGTCGGAGACGCGTTCGGTGACCTTGGACCAGATTTCGATGATCTTGTTGTAGCGTTCTCCGTGGGTGATGGCGCCGTCCTGATACTGGCTTTCGACGGCTACGACTTCCTTCTCAGCGGCCTTCACCAGGCCGGCCTTTTCACTGGGCACCACCATGTCGTCGATGCCGATGGAAATGCCGGCGCGCGTGGCGTACAGGAAGCCCAGCGCCTTGATCTCATCGAGCATTCCAACCGTAACCTGCAGGCCGGCCTTCAGGTAACAGTATTGCACCAGTTGGCCAAGGCCTTTCTTCTTCAACAGGCCGTTGATGAAGGGCATATCCTGCGGCAGGTTGTCATTGAGGATGACGCGGCCGACGGTGGTCTCCATGTACTGCTTGATGAACTCGATCGGCTCGGTGTGGAGGATGTTCTGATTATCGAACGCGTGCACCAGGTCGATGACCCGGCCGGTATAGCGCAGCTTGATGGGCGTGAGGGTTTCCACCTCGCCCATTTCGAGCGCGATGAGCACATCATCAGTGGAAGCGAAGGTGCGGCCTTCGCCCTTGGCGCCGGGGCGCGCCTTGGTGAGGTAATAGCAGCCCAGCACCATGTCCTGCGTGGGGACGGCAATCGGGCCGCCGTGGGCCGGCGAAAGGATGTTGTTCGACGAGAGCATCAGGGTGGATGCTTCGATCTGCGCTTCCGGCGAAAGCGGAATGTGGACGGCCATCTGGTCGCCGTCGAAATCCGCGTTGAAGGCGGTGCAGACCAGCGGGTGAATCTTGATGGCCTTGCCTTCCACCAGCACCGGTTCAAAGGCCTGGATGCCGAGCCGGTGCAGCGTGGGAGCGCGATTCAACAGAATGGGGTGGTCTTTGATGACTTCTTCGAGAATGTCCCACACCACCGGATCCTGCTGTTCCACCAGTTCCTTGGCCTGCTTGATGGTGGTGCAGTGGCCGCGCTGCTCGAGGCGGTGATAGATGAAAGGCTTGAAGAGCTCGAGCGCCATCTTCTTGGGAAGGCCGCACTGATGCAGGCGCAACTCCGGGCCGACCACGATGACCGAGCGGCCGGAATAATCGACGCGCTTGCCGAGCAGGTTCTGGCGGAAGCGGCCCTGCTTGCCCTTAAGGGTATCGGAGAGGGACTTGAGCGGGCGGTTGTTGGCGCCGCGCAGCACGCGGCCGCGGCGTCCGTTGTCGAACAGGGCGTCGACGGCTTCCTGCAGCATGCGCTTTTCATTGCGCACGATGACATCGGGAGCGTGCAGCTCGATCAGCTTCTTGAGGCGGTTGTTGCGGTTGATGACGCGGCGATAGAGATCGTTGAGATCGGACGTGGCGAAGCGGCCGCCATCCAGCGGCACCAGCGGGCGAAGTTCCGGCGGGATCACCGGGATGACGTCGAGAATCATCCATTCCGGCTTGTTGCCGGACTTGCGGAAGGATTCGACGACGCGCAGCCGCTTGGCGAACTTGAGCTTCTTCTGTACCGACATCTCGGTCTTCATCTTTTCGCGGATGTCCGTGCTGAGAAACTCGACGTCGACCTTCTTGAGCAGTTCCTTGATACCCTCGGCGCCCATCATGGCGACGAATTTGCCGGGGTATTCCTGGTCGAGCTGGCGCTTTTTCTCGTCGGTGATGACCTCGCCGGCGCTGAGGCTCTCCACTTCACCGGGCTCGACCACCACGTAGGCTTCGAAATAGAGCACGCGTTCGAGCTCGCGCAGCGTGATGTCGAGAAGGTGGCCGATGCGGCTGGGCAGGCCCTTGAAGAACCAGACATGCGAGCAGGGGCTGGCCAGTTCGATGTGCCCCAGGCGTTCGCGTCGAACCCGCGCCAGCGTGACTTCCACGCCGCACTTATCGCAGATGACGCCGCGGTGCTTCATGCGCTTGTACTTGCCGCACAAGCACTCCCAATCCTGGGTGGGACCAAAAATGCGCGCGCAGAACAAGCCATCGCGTTCCGGCTTGAAGGTGCGGTAGTTGATGGTCTCCGGTTTGGTGACTTCACCATGGGACCAGCTCCGGATCTTTTCCGGAGACGCCAGAGAAATGCGGATGGAATCGAAATCCGCGATCAAATTCGCTCGATCATAGGGTGAAGATCTCAAAATACCCTCCAGTTCGAAGAACACTCACCGCCGAGACGCCGAGACTCCGAGAAGAACAATCCGTGTTTTCTCAGCGCCTCCGCGCCTCAGCGGTTAATTATTTGCTTAGTCCGCCGCCAGCGCCGTGTCCGGCACTTCGCGCGGCTTCTTCATCAACTCCACATCCAGACACAGCGACTGCAACTCGCGGATGAGCACGTTGAACGATTCGGGAACACCCGGTTCGATAGCGGCTTCACCTTTGACAATCGCTTCGTAAATCTTGGCGCGGCCATACACGTCGTCGGACTTGGCCGTAAGCAGTTCCTGCAGAATATAAGCGGCGCCGTAGGCTTCCAGCGCCCAGACTTCCATTTCGCCGAAACGCTGTCCGCCGAATTGGGCCTTGCCGCCCAGGGGCTGCTGCGTGATCAGCGAGTACGGGCCGATGGAACGGGCGTGGATCTTGTCGTCCACCAGGTGCGAGAGCTTCATCA
>JBEKYE010000011.1:0-28096 GCA_049511275.1 Bryobacteraceae bacterium | reverse complement strand
GGCATTGCGGACGCCTGCCTCAAGATCGAAGCGCGGGTGGAGCTTCCAGGTGCCGGTGAAATCGGCCAGCAGCGCGCCGCCCAGGCGGTCGCCGGTCCAGGAGTTGCGGGCGGAGATATATTGCAGGCTGCCGGAAAGGAACAGGCGCTCGTGCAGCGCCCCGCTGCCCAGCGGCGCACCCACGCGGAGCTTGGAAATCTGCGCCGGAGAGTTGGCCAGGCGGACCAGCGGCTGGCCTCCGGCGGCGTTGCCGAACGACGCGCTGGCGGAAGTTTCCAGGCGGTCCCAGAGTTTGCCGGAGAGCTCGAATTCGATGCCCATGGAGCGGTCCAGGCCGGCGTTGCGGTACTGCTGGACACCATCGGCGAGATAGATGGCTTCGATGACATGGTCGATGCGGTAGTACGAGGAATTCGCGACCAGGGTCCAGGCGCGCGCCAGTTGCCGCTCCATGGAGACCTCGAAGGTGTTGGCCGATTCGGGATGGAGCTGCGGCGCCGGGGCATAGGAGAGTCCGCCATCGTTATAGAACTGCTCGAAGGCGCTGGGATTGCGGAAGGGCCGGCCATAGACCAGTTTGTAGACGGTGCGGGGCGAAAACTGCCGGACCAGCGCCAAGCGGGGCGAGAGGAAGTTGCCGTACCAGCGGGTGGCATCGAAGCGCACACCGCCGTCCAGTTTCCATTGGTCCGAAAGCTTCCATTCCTGCTGGACGAAGAGGGCAGCGTCGCGATTGGGGTTGTCGGTGTCGTTCTGGCGGAGGCCGTCCTCGAGGTTGTACTGGCGGGCGCGCAGGTCCCAGGAGCCGGAGACGCCTACGGTGAGCGGGCCCACCTGGGGAACGGGGAGTGTGTAAGCCAGTTGGGAATCGATCCAATCGCCGAAGTTGAAGTCGCAGACGGTATCGACGGCATTGCCGTCGGGATAATCGTAACGGTCGTGGTAGCGGTAGCGGTCGTAGAAAATCTGCCAGAGGATCTGGCCGGGACCGGCGGAGCGCTTATAGAGGGCACCGAGGAAGCTGCGGCTGTCGACGGCATACTGGGCGGGGTCGAGGTTGAAGCTGGTGCCGACTCCGATGGGGGTCTGCTTGAGGCGGGAATTGAAGTAGGCGATAAAGCTCCAGTTGTGCCAGATGAGGTTGGCGAACGTATGGTAGCCGCGTTCGCCATCGGCGCTGGACACGACGCCGGGAGTGCCGGGCAGCACGGCGAGCGAGGCGGTGGGGAAAGAGACACCGAGGTTGTTGAAGACCGAAGCGGAAACGAGCAGGTTGGCGCCGTGGCCCAGGTTGAGGGAGGAGGCGAGAGAGAGTTTGCGCTCGCCGGCGGAATCGGTTTCGGCGGAGGCGCGCAGGCGGTCGGCATCCACCGGAGAACGGGTGACGATGTTGATGTTGGCGAGGATGCCGTTGGAGCCATAGAGCGCGGCGGTGGGCCCGCGGATGATTTCGATGCGATCCACCAGGTCCATGTCGAGGCCGAAATCCTGGCCGAAGAAGCCATTGGAATTGTAAATATTGTCCGTGAGCGGATGGCCGTTGAGCATCACCAGGAAACGGGTGTTGAAATCGCCCGGCAGGGAAATGCCGCTGACGCCGACGTAGTGGTATTCGTGATCGTAGGTGACATAGAAGCCGCGCACGGAGGCGAGCGCGTCGGCCAGCGTGCGATAGCCGTAGCGCCGGATATCGGCCGCGGTAATGACCGTGACGTTGGCGGGTGCCTCGGCGAGAGTCTGGGCGTGCAGGGAGACGGAGTCGATGGCCGGCAGGTCGCCGAAGAGAGCCTTGTCGGCATCGGCGCGCTGAGGTTCCGCGCCGGATTGCGCCTGAACCAGTGCGGGCGAGGCACAGAGCAGCAGCATCAATATGAAAAAACAGGCCACAACTTTTCCTATGCAGGCGCCTACAACTCGGCCTTCACAGGTTTCATATCGGCCAGACCACCGCAAACGGGGACAAGGGAGCCGGAAGACGAGGGAAAACCGGCCCACACCCGGATCGGTTCTAAAGCTAATCCCTTTGTTTTCGTGTAAAACCGACGCGAATTCTATACTTGACGATGACGCAATACCTGCGCGAGTTCGACGTTCGCTACAACGTGCGCGAGATCGACGATCAAGAGCGGGCCATCGTGGCGCTCAAGAGCACGGCGGGAAAGCGGCTGATGATGAACAACCCAAAGGGCACTTTAGGAGCGGTGTAATCCATTACATCTGCAACTCCAGCAACAAGTGAGCATATCCAACAATTTGAGCGGCACAACATTAACATATTATTTGTCATTAAGTTAGCATTACAGATTTAGGTCAGATATTTGGATATTGACAAATCTTTGTTGATGTGTTGACGAGTGCTAGCAACAGGTTGCAACCTGTAGACGGTAGGGGCGGGGGGACTCGAACCCCCAAGGCCGTTGCCAGCCGCCGACTCCCAAGGCCGACGCGGTTGCCAATTTCGCCACGCCCCCGCATGGACGCGGCTGGTTGGATGTTCGGCAAAAAACACCTCTCCAGCCGCCTTTCATCTTACGCCTTCTTTTCCACCTCCGCTTTTGCCGCTAGTACCTGTGCGATACCACTGAAAAACGCAGAGATCCTTTCGGGAGACCATCCACCAAATTCTCCCATCCCAACGCGAATGCTGATGTGAAACTGCACGATGCCTTCGGGGGATTGCGTGAAAGCTGTAGCGATCCGTGGGTTGTCTTGTTCTGGTTTGTCTTGCAAGGGAGACTCCGCGCGCGGCGTCGCCGCAGCCGCCGCTTCGCCATTGGTGGACCTCACGCTCCGTACTTGACCGCCGTCCCGTTCGATCAGGCCCACAGCGGCGAGATACATCAGCAAAAATCGTAGTTCGGGGCGGTATTCGGGACCTGCCGACGATGCTTCGGCAAGCTTTTGAATCGCCTCATCCTCCGATATCGGGCTGTACGCCACCAGGGGCGCGATGACCTTGTGGAACCACGTTTCCCGAAGCGTGGGAGCCAGCTTTTGCGCCGCGGCCTCGGGATTCCATTCATATGCCCGCAGGAAAGCCATGACGTTTTCGGTCGGCGTAAACGAACCACCGGCCTTCAGTAGAAGGCCGACACTGACCATAAAAGGGTTCGAGAGCGAAATCGTTGATGCTTGGATGTTGAGCCGGTCTGCGACATCCTTGTTGGCGACGATTCTGTTCGTCGCTGAAAAGATTGCGGCATACGCCCGCAGAATATCCAACTGTTTAGAGAATGCAATCCTGGTGGTGGGGAGGATCTCGGTCGGCTTCGCGCCTTTGTCAGTTGTACGCCGTTTGGCCTTCGCTGGCTTTTTCAGTCGCGTATTTGGAGTTTTTGATTGTGTTTCGTTGCTTGCTTCGCTGGTGGCCAGTTGGTCAGCGATGGGATGGACTTCGCCCATATGCACCTCCTTGGTGATGTTCGGCAGTTATAATCATATGCCGATATGAGCGAATAGTCAAGGAACTCATATTTGACTAATTCACCAGTTTTGGGGGAGGATAGAGCCGGTGCCAAAACCCGGCCATCCAGTTCACATTCCGGTGCCGACCGAACAGGCTCTAGTTGGCCTGCTGGCCGGGAGGCCGACGGCTGATATGCCGAAGCCAGGGGCGCACGCGATGGGACCGAAGAAAGCGAAGCCGCGCAAGAAGCGCGGCGCTTAAATCCGGCCTATCACGCTCCTATGGTATCCCGGCCTTTGGGTTTGTCAAATACCTAATTCGCAGACCGACCCACATCCGGGTCGCTCCCCGAATGGTAAGATCCCCGGGCTTTACTTGGAATCAGTAAGGCTCTAGGCCAGACCAGACCTCTCCAGCAATGCTCGCGGATCGGGTTCGCGGCCCATGAAGCTGCGGTACAGTTCCGCCGGATCTTCGCTGTCGCCTTTGGCCAGGATCTTCTCGCGAAACTCCTGGCCGATCTCCGGGCTGAAGATGCCGTACTCGCGGAACCGCGTGAACGCGTCGGCGTCCAGCACTTCCGCCCACTTGTAGGAATAGTAGGCCGCCCCGTAACCCACCGGGCTCGCGAACAGGTGGCTGAAGGCGGCGATCATGGCGTGCCACGGCGGCAACGGCGCGGGGCTGTATTCGGCCAGGACGCGCCGCGTGTATTCCACCACGTCGCCGTCGCGCTCCGGCGAGTAGATGCGGTGCAGCAGCAGGTCCACGAAGCCGAAGCCCAGTTGGCGCATCTGGGCGTTGGCGGCGCGGAAGGTGCGGGCGCGCTTCATCTTCTGGAACAGGTCCTCGGGCACCGGCTCGCCGGTTTCCCAGTGGCGCGCGAACAGATCCAGCGCGGCGCGCTCCCAAGTCCAGTTCTCCATGATCTGCGAGGGCAGTTCGACGAAGTCCCAGGCCACGCTGGTGCCGGCCATGGAGCGGATCTCCACGCGGCTCAGCAGCAGGTGCAGCAGATGTCCGAACTCGTGAAAGATGGTCTGGACGTCGCGGTGGGTGAGCAGCGCCGGCTTCCCGCCGATGGGCTGGCTCAGATTGCCGCAGATCAGCCCCAGGTGCGGCTCGAAGCGGCCGTCCTGATGTGGGCCGCCGACCATCAGCCCGTCCATCCAGGCGCCGCCGCGCTTGTTTTCGCGCGGATACCAGTCGGCGTAGAAGCCGCCCAGCAGCGCCCCGCTTTCATCCTGGACGTTATAGTAGCGGACGGCCGAGTCCCAGGCCGGGACGCCATCCTCTGCGGTCACGCGGATGCCGTACAGGCGCCCCACCAGCTCGAACATTCCGGCTACCACGCTTTCCAGCGGGAAGTAAGGCCGCAGGGTTTCTTCGTCGAAATCGTAGAGGGCGGCGCGCTGCTTCTCGGCGTAGTAGGCCACGTCCCAGGGCTCGAGTTCGGGCGCATCGGGGCCTTCGAGCGAGCGGCGGTATTCGAACAGCTCGCGGTTCTCCTCGCGGAAGCGGCGCTCGGTCTTTCGCTTGAGGTCTTCCAGAAACGCCGTGGCGCGCGCGCCGTTGTGGGCCATGCGGTCTTCGAGCACCAGGTCGGCGAAATCGGCGAAGCCCAGCAGGCGCGCCTTTTCGCGGCGCAGTTCCAGGATGCGGTTGATCAGCGGCCGGTTGTCGCACCCTTCCGCGGTCGCGCGCGTTGCGAAGGCCTGGTAGACCTGGCGGCGGACCGCGGCATCGTCGAGGTAGGTCGTCACCGCCAGGTAATCGGGCGCCTGCAGTGTGAAGCGCCAGCCCTCCAGGCCCTTGCGTTGGGCGCTCTGGCGCGCCGCCGCGATGGCGCTTGCCGGCAGGCCGGCGAGCCCGGCTTCGGTGGGGAGGACCAGTTCGAAGGCGTTGGTGGAATCGAGGACGTTTTCGGAAAACTTGGTGGTGACCTGGGTCAGTTCGACGTCGATCTCTTCGAGGCGTTTCTTGCCGGCCGGGTCGAGGTCGGCGCCATGGCGGCGGAAGGTCTCGATGGTTTTTTCGAGGAAGCGGCGGCGCACGCGAGTGGCGGCCTGAGCTTCGGCGGTCGCCGCAAATGACTGTATGGCGCCCCACAATCCGGCGTCCAGCGGGATGCCGGAATAGAACGCGCTGACTTCCGGCTGAACGGCGTTGAAGGCGGCGCGCAATTCCGGATAGGTGGCCACGGCTTCCAGGTGGCGGACCACCGACATGGCCCAATCGAGCGGTTCGGTGAACCGGTCAAGCACCGCCAGAGTGTTGGCGAAGGTGCGCGGGCCGGATTCCGCATAGATGGCGGCCAGCCGCTGGCGGGCCTCGCGCAAGAGCCGGGCGCAGGCCGGCTCCACGTGGGCGGCGTGAATGCGGTCGAAGGGAACGCGGAACTGGACCGAAAGGAGCGGGTTGGCGGGTTCGGGAAGCGACATCCTATCCAGCGTACCAGCAGCCGGGCGGCGCAATATGGTTACCATAGAAAGTGCATGCATGCCGACCCGATGGAGGGCCCCAGCCGCATTCCGCCAGATCAGCGGCTGAACGTCTTTGCCCTCGTCATGTATATACCCGGCCCGCTGGGGATTTTTCTGGATGACCTGCGGCGCGAGCTGGCTCCGAACTGCAACCCGCACGCGCATGTGAGCGTGCTGCCGCCACGGTCGCTGGCGGTAACGTGCGAAGCGGCGTCGGAGCAGGCCCGAGCCCTGACGGAAAGCTGGCCGGCCTTCGACATCGAACTGGCCGGCATCCAGGTTTTCCCCGTGACCGAGGTGATCTATATCGAGCTGGGCGCCGGAGCCGACCAGTTGCGGCGCATGCACGCGGCCGTGAGCAGCGGCCAGTTGGAATTTCCGGAGCCGTTCCCCTACCATCCCCACATCACCCTGGCGCAGGAGCTTCCGCACGAGCAGGTGGCGGCCGCCGACGAACTAGCGCGGCGGCGGTGGCGCGAGTTCGAGGGGGAGCGGCGGTTCCACGCGGCGAAGGCCACGTTTGTGCAAAACACCCTGCTGGGAAACTGCTGGATCGACCTGGCCGAGTATTCGTTAAGGAAAACGTAGCACACCGTTTCGCAAATACACTTCCCTATCCAACGGCAATCGCTCCCTTACGGTCGCGGCTCTGATCAGAGCCGCGCGCGTCGGCAGGCGCTTTCCCGATCCGTCACCGTAATTCCGAACGCGAGTACTTAGCTAACGGCAGGCGGCTGGTCAGCGCGGGTTCCGATGGCCCAGTCTCAAGCGGTCCCAGCTTCCGTCGGCCAGCCAGCCGCCATCCACCCGCAGTTCCATGCCGTTCACGAAGCCGCTCAGCTTCGGATCGGCCAGGAAAGCAATGGCCTCGGCAATATCCGTGGGCGAAGCAAAGCGGGCCATGGGTACGCGGTTCTCGATATCGGCGTCGCTGTAGCTGCCTCCCGCCTGGTCGGCCTGATCCATTTCGGTTTTCACCCAGCCGGGACAAACCGCATTGGTGCGCACACCGCGGCCTCCCCATTCCGAGGCCAGCGTGCGGGTAAGCCCGATCAGCCCGTGCTTGCTGGCGTTATAGGCGGCGCGGTCGCCGATGCCGGCAAGGCCGGCCACCGAGGCAACATTCACAATGGCGCCCTCTGCCTGTTGCAGCATCAGTTTGCCGAAGGCGCGGCAAAGCAGGAAAGGTCCAGTCAGATTCACTTCCAATACGCGCCGCCATTCCTCCGCTCCGGTTTCTTCGGCCGGCCGGATAAAACTGATCCCGGCGTTGTTCACCAGCACGTCCGCTCTTCCGTAGTGCCGGTGAACGGTCGCGGCGATGCGATAGACGTCGGCCTCGCTCGAAACATCTCCCGGAACTTCGATGGCCGGCGCCCCTATGTCGCGGACCGCGTCCCGCGTAGCCTGGGTGGATTGGATGTCGTTCAGCGCCAGCGCATACCCCTTGCCGGCAAGCACCTCCGCCGTTCGCCGGCCGATACCCTGGCCGGCCCCGGTAACGATCGCCACGCGCATAGTCCATTCTAGTTCGAAGCGTGACCCCGGGTCTGGGCCCGTCCTGGTAGCAACGGTCCAGTACCCACCCCATTTGTCCGGGCAAAAACCCACTTTTTGCCATCCCGGATCTGTACGATGGTTAACTTTCGGTGAAAATAGTCTTGCTAACCAGGGTTAGCGATGATACACTCGTCATGGCTGGTATAGTACTAGGGGTTCTGCAAGTTTCTTATTAAAGAGCGATGCTCGCTAGCGTTCTCATTATCGTGATTTCGGCAGTTCTGTTCGCCTACTGGTTCCGCTATAGCTGCATTCTCCTGCTGAGGAATTCGGCTGCCCCGGCTACCTCTCCGGTCGACGCGCGCTTCCGCTTCATTCAGGTTCAGGAAAGCCTCAAGAGCGATCTCGAACTGGATCCGCTTCACAAATCCCTACAGCGCGATTACCAGATTCTCTGCTACCTGCTGCGCCACGCCGCCGGACTGGAATTGGCTTCCTTTGAAGACCGTATTCTGGTTCTCGACTACAAAGTCATGCAAGCCTGGTATCGCCTCACCCGCACGGCCGCTCCCGCGCAGGCCCGTCGCGCGCTGGTCGAGATGTCGGAAGTGCTCGGCATCCTGGTCCGCCGCCTCGGCGAACAAGCCAGCATCCGCAACGAAGCGTAGCTCCTCGGCATCCTGCGCGAGTTTTCCGGTAACATAGACAAAGTGCCTTCCGAAGCCTCTTTGCAACTCGCCGTCGAACGCCTTAACCGCGTGCGCCGTGAAATCGCCAAAATCATCGTCGGTCAGGACGACGTGGTGGAAGGCGTGCTGATTTGTCTGCTCTCCGGCGGTCACGTGCTTCTGGAAGGCGTCCCGGGCCTCGGCAAGACCACCCTGCTGCGCACACTGGCGCGCACTCTTCAGCTCAAGTATTCGCGCATCCAGTTCACGCCCGACCTGATGCCCGCCGACATCGTCGGCAGCATGATCATGGAGACCGAAGAACACGGACGGAAGACGCTCCGCTTCCAGCACGGGCCGATCTTCGCCAACCTGGTGCTCGCCGACGAAATCAATCGCGCCACTCCCAAGACGCAGTCCGCGCTCCTCGAAGCCATGCAGGAGCGCACCGTCACCAGCGGCAACACCACCCACGAGTTGGAACTTCCCTTCCTGGTGATGGCCACGCAGAACCCCATCGAGATGGAAGGCACCTATCCGCTGCCCGAAGCGCAGCTCGATCGGTTCCTGATGAAGATCCTGGTTACCTACCCTTCGCACGACGAGCTGAACCGCATCGTGGAACGAACCATCCAGCGCGAAGAAATCGCGCCCGTCGCCGTGATGGACGCCGACGCCATCCTCCAGGTGCGCTCGGTCTGCCGCGAAGTGCTGGTGGCTCCGCACGTGCAGGAATACGCCATCCAGATCGTCATGGCCACGCAGGCCGACCGCCCCGAAGCCCACCCTCTGGCGCGCAAATACATCCGCTACGGCAGTTCGCCGCGCGGCGCCCAGGCGCTGGTGGAATGCGGGCGCGTGCTGGCGCTTTTCCGCGGGCGGGTGCATCTCTCCATCGAGGACATCCACTCCGTGGCGGCTTCGGTGCTGCGCCACCGCATCATCCTCAACTTCGACGCCCACGCCGACGGCCAGACTCCCGAGACGATTCTTTCCGCCATTCTGCAAACCGTAACCGCGCAGTCCAGCGTCGCGTAGGAATGGTATGTCCACGGGCCCGCTGCTAGACCGGGAGTTCCTGGAAAAACTCGAACGCCTCACCATCCACTGGCAAAAGTCGTTTGCCGGCCTGGTGGGCGGCCACAACGCGTCGCACTTCCCCGGGTCCGGCCAGGAATTCCTGGACCACCGCAACTTCCACCACGGCGACGACCTCCGCGCGGTCAACTGGCGCGCCTATCTGCGCCTGGAGAAGATGTTCCTCAAAATGTTCCAGGTGGAACCCCACGTCCCCGTGCGCATGCTTCTCGACCTCTCCGCGTCGATGACCACCCACGGGGGCGAAAAGTTCCAGTACGCGCGTAGACTCGCGGCCGCCCTGTGTTATGTCGGCCTGGTCCGCCTGGATTCCATGGAGGTCAACGGCTTCTCCAGCCGCCTCGGCCATCGGGTTCTCTCGAACGGCGGACGCCACCGTTTCCCCGCCGTCATGGACGGCATCTCCGCCATGGAGGCAGGCGGCAAGACCGATTACCTGGCCGTCATCCGCGAATTCATCTCCTCCTATTCGCAGCGCGGCCTGGTCATCGTGATCTCCGATTTCCTGGACGACGCGGGCTGCGAACGGGCCCTCCAGTACCTGGCAGATTACGGTCACGAGCTGATGCTGCTCCAGATCTGGGCCGACGAAGACCGCACTCCGCCCTGGACGGGCGAACTGGAACTCCGCGACGCCGAATCCGGCGGCTCGCTCAAACTCGACTTCGACGACCAGGCGCGCATTCGCTATACCCAGTCCTTCGACGAATACGCCGCCACCATCCAGACTATGGCGCAACGCAGCGGCGGCCGTTACGCCGGCGTTTCGACCTCCCAGCCCGTCGAGTCCGTGATCTTCGGCGACCTGGTCCGCATGCGAGGGATAGCGTGAGGGGAAGCATGAATGTTCAACGCGGAGGCGCGGAGGAGCGGAGAAGAAATGTTTGGGATTCATTGCTGGCAGCGTTACTGAGGCGGAATCATGGACGGCAGTTCTCTCTATCTTCTCCGCTTCTCCGCGCCTCCGCGTTGAAATCTAACTCTTTTCACGGCGGAGAGGCGGGCCAGGCGAGAGAGGCGCGATGTACTTCCTAAACCTCTCCCTCTTGCAATTCGCGGCCCTGTTCGGTTCCATTTCGGCCGTCTCCGTCGCGCTCTATCTGCTGGATCGTTCCCGCCGCAAACAAGTCGTCTCCACTCTCCGTTTCTGGATCGCCGCCGAACAGCCGGCCGTGGCCGCGCGCCGCCGCCGCATCCAGCAGCCCTGGTCGCTCATCCTGCAACTCGTTTCCATGGCGCTGCTGCTGCTCTCGATCGCCCAGCTCCGCCTCGGCGCTCCATTGCAAGCCGGCCACGATCACGTCATGGTTCTGGACACGTCCGCCTGGATGGCCGCCCGCTCCGGCAATCGCACCCTGATGGATCTGGCCCGCCAGTCCGCGCGCCAGTACCTCCGCGCCCTGCCTGCCGGGGACCGCGCGATGCTGGTGCGCGCCGACGCGCTGGCCACTCCCGCCACGGCCTTCGAGCCCGACCGCCGAGTCATCGAAGCCGCCATTCTCACTTCCCAACCCGGCTCTACGGCCCTGAATCTGGATCAGGCCCTGGCCTTCGCGCGTCATGTGCAGTCGCAGAGCGGACGCCGCGCCGGGGAAATCGCCTACATCGGCCCCGGCCGCACCGCCGAGCACGATCCCGCCGCCGCCGCGCCGCCGCGCAACCTGCGCCTGCTGCTGATCCCCGACACCATCGAGAACTGCGGCCTGCGCAAAATCGGCATGCGCCGCTCCGCCGCCGACCCCGACACCTGGGATATCTACGTCTCCGCCCACAACTACGGCACACGCCCCCGCAACGTCACCCTGACGCTCAATTACGGAGGGTCCAATGTGGCGATCCGCACGGCCGCCGGCTCTTCCCAACTTCTACTGCCCCCCGGCGCCGACGCCGAAGCCGCTTTCCAATACCGTACCGCCGCCGCGGGCATCCTGGGCGTCACACTCACGCCTCACGATGCGTTCCCCGCCGACGATCAGGCGGATCTGGAACTCCCCGCGCTCCCCACGCTCCCGGTCACGGTCTACTCCTCCCAGCCCGATCTGCTCCGTCCCGCGCTCTCCCCGGCCGCCCGCGTAATGGCGGTCTATCGCTCGCCCGCCGAGTACCGTCCCAACGATTCGGGCCTCGTCATCCTCGACCGCTTCATCCCGCCGCAGCGCCCCGCCGCCGATTCCATCTGGATCGATCCCCCCGCGAACGGCTCGCCCATCCCCGTGCGGGAGACCGTCCAACAGGTTCCCTTCGCCCGGTGGGATACCTCTCATCCGGCCGCGGCGGGCCTCCGCACGCGCGATTTCAAACTGGAATCCGCTTCGGTTTTCGAAGCCGCTCCCGACGACATCAGGATCGGCGAGGTCCAGGCCGGCCCCGTCATCGTCGCTCGCGACGGCCATCCCAAGATCGTCGTCCTCGGCTTCCATCCCGCGCTCTCCGCCATGCGCTACGAACTGGCCACTCCGCTGCTGTTCGCCAACCTCCTGCGCTGGCTGTCTCCGGATGTCTTCCGCCGTTTCGAAGTGGCGGCCGCTACCGCCGGCACGGTCAAACTGCCTCTCGATCAGGACCTGGCTGCCGCCGCCGTGAAGGTCACCGCCGAAGACGCTTCCCCGCTGCCCTTTACGCTCCACGACCGCGCCCTCGAATTCTTTTCGGGCGCTCCCGGATCCGCCCGCGTTCTGGCAGGCGATTCCGAATACATCTACTCGCTCACGCTGCCGCAAGTCGGCGATGTACGCTGGGAACCGCCCGCCGATGCCCATCGCGGCATTCCCCGCTCCCTTCCGATGGTGGATCGATCCTTCGATCTGTGGCCCTGGCTCGCCCTGCTTGGCGCCGCCGGCCTGCTGGCCGAGTGGTATTTCTTCGGCCGCTTTCGGCTGGCCCGGTTCGCCACGCGCCCGACCGTGATGCGTAAAGCGCCCGTTGCGGCGGAGGTTTCGCGATGACGTTCGATCGCCCCTGGGCACTCCTGCTGGTTTTGCTCCCGGTTGCCTGGGCCGCCTGGGAATGGCGTCTCTCCGCCCGCCGCAGCGCCCTGCTCCTGAAAGCCGGCGCCCTCGCCTGCATTCTGCTGGCCCTCTCCGAACCCCGCCTCACGGTCTACCAGTCCAAAGTCGCAGTGGCTTTTCTGGCCGACACTTCGGCCTCCGTCACCGCCCAGGACCTTAAGACAGAATCCGCCCTCGCCGATCAGCTGGAAGACGCCCGCGGCCGCCACTGGCTGCGCGTCATCCCCTTTGCCCGCGTCACCCGCGTGGCCTCCGCCGACGAGCGGCTCAAAGACCACTGGCAGCTTCGCCACACCGCCGCCGCACCGGGCCGCGGCACCAATATTGAGGCCGCCATCCGCGATGGCGCCGCCGCCCTGCCCGCCGGCATGGTGCCGCGCCTGCTGCTGGTTTCCGACGGCAATCAGAACCTCGGCTCCGTCAATCGCGCCATCTGGCAGGCGCAGCAGCTCGGCATCCCCATCGACACCGTCCCCCTCGCCGGTCATCCCAAGCCCGGCCTGCTGCTCGAATCCGTCGGATTCCCCGGCCAGGTCTTCAGCGGGGAGCGCTTCCCGGTGGATGTGACGCTGGAATCCCCGAGCGCGACTCCAGCCTCCGTTGAAATGTCGGCCGAGGGCAAACCCATCGGCGCCGCGCAAGTTCAGCTCAACGCGGGCTCGAACCACCTCCGCCTCCAGGCCAGCGTGAACTCCACCGGCGCCATCGGTTTCGCCGCCAAAATCTCCGCTCCCTCGTTGGGCGAAACCCGTTTCGAAGACGCCGTGACGCTTCGCCGTCCGCGGGCCCTGCTGGTCTCCCACGACCCTCCCGAGAGCGAACAGCACATCCTCCGCACGCTGGAAGCCAACCAATTCCAGGTGGATCGCGCACCGGCCGGCATCCCTGACAAGATCGAGGATTACCAGTTGATCGTCATCAACAACTGGGACATGGAATCCATCCCCGCCGCCAGAAAAACCGCTCTCGAAGACTATGTAAAAGCCGGCGGCGGCCTGGCCTGGATCGCCGGCGAGCGCAACATCTACGTCGATAAGAAGGGCGCTCCCGACGATCCGCTGGAGCGCACCCTGCCCGCGAAAATCGCTCCGCCCCGTTCTCCCGAAGGCACCGCCGTGGTGCTCATCATCGACAAGTCTTCCTCCATGGAAGGGCGCAAGATCGAGCTCGCCCGGCTGGCCGCCATTGGCGTGGTGGAAAACCTCCGCCCCATCGATTTCGTCGGCGTCCTGATCTTCGACAACTCTTTCCAGTGGGCCGTCAACCTGCGGCGCGCCGAAGACAAGTCCGCCATCAAACGACAGATCGCCGGCATCACCCCCGATGGCGGCACGCAAATCGCTCCCGCTCTGACGGAAGCCTACCAGCGGATCCTGCCGCAATCCGCCGCTTACAAACACATCGTGCTGCTCACCGACGGCATCTCCGAGGAAGGCGACACCTTCAGCCTCACCAAGGAAGCCACCACCAACCACGTCACCATTTCGACGGTGGGCCTGGGGCAGGACGTCAACCGCGCGTTCCTCGAAAAGGTGGCCGACGCCGCCGGCGGCAGATCCTATTTTCTGAACGACCCCTCCGGCCTCGAACAGATCCTGCTCCGGGACGTCGAAGAGCACACCGGCTCGACAGCCGTCGAAAAGCCGATCACCGCGGCGGTTTTGAAGCCGGCCGAAATCCTGGACGGCGTCGGGATGGAATCCGTCCCCACGCTGCGCGGCTACGTGCGCTTCCAACCGCGTCCCACTTCCGACGTCATTCTCACGGCCGATAAAGAAGACCCGCTGCTGGTCCGCTGGCAATACGGGCTGGGCCGCGCCGTGGTCTTCGCTTCCGACGCCAAAGACCGCTGGGCCGCCAACTGGCTCACCTGGCCCGGCTTCGACCGCCTGTGGGCCAACATCTTCCGCGACCTGCTGCCGCACGCTCCGCTAAGCGAGACCACCGCCGACTTCGACCGCGCTTCGAACGAGCTGGTGATCGATTACCGTCTCTCCCACAACCTGCCGGAGCCCGCCGCCATCCCGGATATCTACGCCTTGGGCCCGGCCGGTTTCCAGGCGCCGCTGAGGGTTGCCAAAGTCGCCGCCGGCCACTATCGCGGCCGTCTCGCCATCGGCGCCAACCAGGGCCTGTTCCGCATCCGTCCGGTGGCCGATTCGCGCGCCTTCCCCGAAGTGGGCTTCTACCGCCAGGAAGAGGAAATGACGGAGTACGGCAACAACCTGGACCTCCTGCGCCAGGTGGCCGCCTCCACCGGCGGCCGTTTCAATCCCACTGCCCGTCAACTCTTCGACGCCGGCAACCGCTCCGTGCGCGCCACCATGGAGCTGTGGCCGGTGTTGTTGGCGCTGGCAATCCTGCTGAACCTGGCGGAGCTGATTCTAAGAAAGTGGAAGGGCGTGCTGGAAGCGTTGCACCTCCGTCCGCAGGTGGCGACCGCTTAGGCCTGGCAGACAAGCCGGCTAAGGACCACGTGACAAGATCGCTCCCTAACGGTCGCGGCTCGGTGTGCGGACGTGACAGGATCGCTCCCTAACGGTCGCGGCTCGGTGTGCGGCGGTATGCATCATTCCGAGCCGCGACCGTCAGGGAGCGCTTCTTGGGGTGCAAGAAACCGTCACCTCACTTCTTCTTCAAATACTTGTCGTACCAGGCGACATAGCGCTCCAGACGGTCGCGCTGGTAACCGGGGCGCTGGATGCCGTGCGTTTCGTTGGGGTAGATGATCAGTTGGGTATCGATCCCCAGGCTCTTGAGCGCCTGGTACATCTGCTGTCCACCCTGCACGGGCACGTTGAAATCGCGCTCGCCGCCCAGAAACAAAGTGGGCGTTTTGATGCGGTCGGCGTGCAGGAAGGGATACGAGATCTTCACGTACGTGTCGAAGGCTTTCCACGGCGGGCCGATTTCGTAATCGTACTGCGTGATGTACTGATCGGTTCCGTAGAACGCGATGGCGAAGGCGGTGCCGGCGCCGCTGGTGGCGGCCTTGAAGCGCGTGTCGGTGGCGATCATGTAGTCGGTCAGAATGGCGCCGTAACTCCAGCCGCCCACACCCAGGCGGTCGGCGTCGGCCACGCCCAACTTGATTACCTGGTCCACGCCGGCTTCGAGATCTTCCACTTCGAGATGACCCCAATCGGCGGCGATGGCGCGCGAGAATTTCTGGCCGCGCCCGGAGCTGCCGCGATAGTTCACCGCCAGGATGGCATATCCGTTGGCCGCCAAAATCTGTTTTTCGGTGCTGAAAGAATGCGAGTCCTGCCCGTTGGGGCCACCGTGAATGCGCAGCAGCAGGGGAACCCTGGCGCCTGCCGTATACCCGATGGGCTTGGTCAGCAGGCCGTGCACTTCAGTGCCGTCCTTGCTCCGGAAGCTGACATCCTCGGTGGGCGGGATTTCCAGTTCCGCCATCAGGACGTCGTTCTGGTGGGTGATCTGGCGAAGCGCGCCGTTCTCCCACGCAAAAATCTCCGTGGGTTTGTTGTCGCCGCCGCCGAGCAGCACCGAGCAGCCCTTCGACACGCTGGGACTGCTCACCACTACTGGCGGCTGCATCAGGCGCTCGACGGGGCCGCCGTTCAGGCGCACGCGCGCCGGGTAGACCGAGCGGTCGTCGGCCACCAGGAAGCTGATGGACGCGCCATCGGCGCTGAAGCGCGGCGCGCTGACGCCGCGATCGAGGTCCGCCACGGCCCTGAGCGGCGTGGGAGGGCCACTGCCGTCGGCCGCCACCACGGCGAGGCGCTCCATCCCGTACGCGCTGTATTTCTTGTCGGCTTCACCCACCAGGAACGCGATCGACTTGCCGTCCGGGCTCCACTCGGGGCGCGCGCGGCCGGCGCGCATGTCGAGCGGGCTGAGTTGCTTTTCGGCGGCGCCGGCGCGCGCCTCCGCCACGTAGAGCTGGTTATCGGGATCGCGGTCCGGATCGGCCGCGTGGTTGCTCATGAAAGCGATGCGCGCGCCATCGGGCGACCAGACCGGCGACGACTCATCGTACTTCGAATTGGTGGTGAGGCGGTCCAGCTTCTTCGCGGCGATGTCATAGAGATAGACGTAATTGTGGCGGTTGCCCGTGAGGTAGCCGGCGCCATCCTGTTTGAAGTGGTAGCGATCGATGACGATGGGCTTGGGGGCTTTGCCACGCCCGCCGCCGCCAGCGTTGGCAGCCGCGCCGGCGGTTCCACCTTCGGCCGCGTCCGCCTCGGGATCGGGGTCGCCGACGACCACGGCCAGCCGCTTGGAATCGGGCGACCATTCGTAGCTCTGCAAGCGGCCCTTGAAGTCGGTGAGCTGTTGGGCCTCGCCGCCCGTGCGGTCGAGCAGCCACACCTGGTTGCCCTTGGCCTTGCCGGGCCGCGAAGAAAGGAACGCGAGATACCGGCCGTCCGGGCTCCAGCGCGCGGTGCCTTCGTTTTCCGTGCTGGAAGTGAGGCGCAGGTCGCGCTGGCCGTCGTAGCTGGCCATCCAGACGTCGGTATCGTGCTTGTCTTCCTTGGCGTCGGTAGTGCCGAGGGTGTAAGCCACCCACTGCCCGTCGGGCGAGCACTGCGGATCGCGCACTTCGCGCACGCGCGCCAGGTCATCGAGCCGGAAGGGATGGTGAGCGGTCTGGGCCAACAGGGCGGTGGCAAACAGAAACACCAGTCGTGAGGGGTTCATATTGCGCCAGTGTATCCAAATGCGCGGCGGCAAAGAAAAAAGGGCAGGCGGCACCGCCTGCCCCACCATGGAAGTGTTGACGTAATTAGAACGTGAAGCGCGCGCCAATCTGGAGCGTACGGAAACGATTGGCGGACGCCGTGATGGTGCCGAACGCCGCGTTCGACGCGATGGTCGAAGGCGCCGCGAAGACCGGGGACAGATTGATCCCCTATTTCGGCATGGGCACGAACTTTCCTGTGCATGCGTTCGGGGCTCCTTTGCCTGAGACTCCTGATATGGTGACGTCTTCGCCGGAGGGGCGGAAATTCACTGGGCCGGGGCCTAGAGTCAGATCGGCGTGGCCGGCGGACATTTCGATGCCGGCTGGCGAATCAAGGTGCACGTTGTCGAACGTCATCCCCAAACGGTGATTCGGGTCGAAGCCGTCGAGAGTGATCTTGCCGGAACCCTGGACGCGCACGTTGCGGAGGACGATTCCGGTAAAGGTGGGGAGTTTATCGTGGGTGGGCCCGGTGGCGGCGGAGTAATTGGAATCCATGTAGATGGGGTTCTTGGTGTCGCGGATGCAGACGTCTTCGTAGAGGACGTCACGCACCAGGCCGCCGCGGGTGGAATTGGATTTGATGCGGATGCCGTTATCGGCGCCATCGATGGAAAGGTCGGTGACCAGGATGGAACTCGCGCCGCCGTCGGTCTCGCTGCCGATGGACATGCCGTGTCCGGTATAGAAATGGTTGTGCGAGACGGTCATGTGGGTGGTGGGACCGGGGGCGCCGGCCTTGATGGCCACCTGGTCGTCGCCGGTGTGAATGAAGCATCGGGTGATGGTGACGTTGGTGGAATTCCCGGGGTCGATGCCATCGGTATTGCGGGCGGTCCTGGGGGTGTCGATGACGACGCCCCAGGCGGTGAAGCCATTGCCGCCGCTGTAGGAGACGTGAAAGTTGGGGGAATTTTTCAGGGTGATGCGGTAGAGGGTGAAGTTATCGGCGTGGTTGAGGACCAGAATGCGGGGGCAGTTCTGGTTTTCGTTCTTGACCTTGGCTTCCTGGGCGAGGTCCCACCAGGAAACCTTCTGGCCGGTGAGAGTATCGCCGCCGCGGCCGTCGATCGAGCCATCGCCCATGACGGCGGCGCCGGAGATGTGGTCGCCCGCGATCAGTGGTTTGCAGCCATGGCCGGCTTTATTGACGACGCCGCAGGACCCGGGCGTGACATCGTAATCGCGGGGATTGCGGGAGCCGTAGAGAATGGCGCGGGCATCGATCAGGAGAGTGACGCCGGCGCGTAACTGGAGCGGGCCGGAGAGAAACGCGGCGGAGTTGGCATCGGCTTTGAGTTCGACAGCCTGGCCGGCGGGGCATTGGTCGAGAGCCGCCTGGATGCGGGCGGTGTCGGGTTGGGCTTCGGCCGCGGCGGAGAGTTTGACCGGCAGACGGGCGGTGAGCGAGGCGCAGGACGGAGGGATGACGGGTTCGGTAACCGTGCGGGTGTCCTGGGCGTGGGCGGCAAGAACGGTCAAAATCAATCCACCGCAGAGACGCAGAGACGCGGAGAAGAAACGGAAAGAGGAATTGAGTTTTACTCTTCTCTGCGCCTCTGCGTCTCCGCGGTGAAAAAAACTTCTCATGCTCGCAGGAACAACGGCTCGATGTGGCGGGCGAAGAGATTTTCAGTCACGTTGCGGGAGATGGATTCTTCGCAGGCATCGAGCATTTTGGTGTAACGGTCGCCCATGTGGGCGGCGACCTTGTAGCCGACATGCAGCAACTGCCGCACATTCGGGTTGAAAAGAGGATTGCCCTGGTCGTGACGGAGAGCGCCGGAATACTGCTCAGCGGTCCAGCGGGCCACGTCCCGCGGGTCCGGCAGGCGGGAGGGATCGATATCAATGACGGCGGCGTAAGGAGCGCAGAGATCGTCGCGCTGGGCAAAGGCTTCGGCGTAAATCTCCTTGGCGAGCGCGAGCGACGCGGAGCCGGCTTCGGCGAGACCGATCAACTCTTCGAGCCAGGTGGTGCCGGCAGTCTTCAGATGGAGGCCGGCGCCGCTGCGGCGAATCGCGCGGCGCATGGGTTCGTAGATCGAGAACTTGTCGGAGCCCGAATGAACGCTGAGCTTCAGGTTGGACGCAAGGTGGTACGCCTGAATGGCGTGGGCGATGACGTCCAGATCGGCGGAGAACTCCTTTTCGAACCGGGGGACGTCGCCGACGTAATCGACTCCCTTGTTAAAGCGGCCTGTGAACTTGGGAGCGATGGTCTGGATGGGGATGGCTTCATCGGCGATGGCGGCGAGGATGAGGAGGAGTTCTTCGGGAGTTTGGGGAGAATCGGTTTCGTCCATGGAGACTTCGGTGACGAAGCCGGCGGGGTCTTTGCGGATCGCGATCTTGCGGTAGATGCGACCGGCTTCCTGGACGGCAAAGAGGTATTTGGCGGCGGCGGCGCGGGCCCGGGTGGAGAATTCGGGATGGCGGCGGAGGAAAGAGTCGACGGAGGCCGGGTCGGCGGGGCGGCCGATGAAGTCGGCGACATCGAGGGTGAAGAAGTCGCAGGGATCGATAAAGCGGCCGACGGTATCGTGGTTGATGTGATCGGCGTCGAGGTAGTAGGAATAGGGCCAGTTGAGGGCACGGACGGCGGCATCGGCGGCGGCGCGGGCGCCGGAGGGCTCGGAGCCGACGATCTTATGCTCGCGATTCGACTTATTCCAAACAGGGACGATCGTCTTGCCCAGACGGGCCGCATGCACGCAGGCAGCCAGTTGCGCTTTGGCTTGATGAGCAAAACGATCACCGACGCCAATCGAGTATTTCTCCAGAGACTTCGGCACAACCCGGTCCTAACCTCTCAAACTACCACTCGTAACACCAATGTAAGTGGGTGCACAGGACGGGTCAAGGCCAAATTCCTAAAGGGAAAGCTCAGAAAAACTAAAGGCTGGCGGGTTGCATCATTGAGGCTGGCTCAAGCGATCCTTTAGCGAATCGGGTTTGACATAAGATGGATAAGATAAGGATTCTAGGAACAAATGCAAACGGTAACAGTTGACCAGGCCGCCGCGTCGCGTGCGCTGGCTGCCAGCCAGATAGGCGCGGCAGTGGAAGACGAACTCCAGGCGGCACAATTCATAGACATCCATACGCACCTGTACATGCCCTCATTGGGCCCGGTGGGGCTGTGGGGCATCGACAACCTGGTGACGTACCACTATCTGGAAGCGGAACTGTTCCGTTCCGCGACGATTCAGCCGGCCGTCTACTGGCAGCTTTCGCAGCAGGAAAAGGCGGACGTCATCTGGAAGGCGTTGTTCGTGGAGAACGCACCGGTATCGGAAGCCACGCGGGGCGTGATCGCGGTGCTGAAGGCCTTCGGGCTGCCGACGGACAGCCGGGATCTGCGGGAGGCGCGCTCGTTCTTCGCGGCGCAGAAGCTGCCGGCGCACATCCGCAACGTCTTCAAGCTGGCGGGCATCAGCGAAGCGGCGATGACCAACGATCCACTGGATCCGGAGGAAGCGCCCGAGTGGCTGAAAGGGGTGGAACCGGACCCGCTGTTTCATGCGGTGCTGCGCCTCGACCGCATCCTGAACAAGTGGGTGGAACACTGGCCGATACTGGCGGCGAAAGGCTACCAGGTGGACGCCCAGGCCACCGGGAAATCGGCGGCCGAGGTGCGGCGGTTTCTGGCGGACTGGCACGCCAGAATGAAGCCGGTGTATATGGCGGTCTCGCTGCCCGACACGTTCCAGTTTCCGGAGGATTCGGTGCGCGGGCGGATGCTGGCGGACGCAGTGTTGCCGGCGTGCCGCGAGTTCGGCATCCCGCTCTCGCTGATGATTGGCGTGCGATACCTGGTGAACCCGGCGCTGAAACTGGCGGGCGATGCGTTGGGCAAGGCGGATCTGCGGGCGGTGGAACACCTGGCGCGGGAGTATCCGGAGAACCGGTTCCTGATCAGCGTGCTGAGCCGCGAGAACCAGCATGAGCTGTGCGTCTACGCGCGGAAGTTCGCGAACCTGATGCCGTTCGGCTGCTGGTGGTTCCTCAACAACCCGTCGATTGTGGAAGAGATCACGCGGGAGCGGCTGGAGATGCTGGGGACGAGCTTCATCCCGCAGCATTCCGACGCGCGGATTCTGGAGCAGGTGATCTACAAGTGGCGCAACACGCGGCGGACCGTGGGGCCGATCCTGGCGAACGCCTACCGGCTGCTGGCCGAAGACGGGCGCGGGGTGACGCGGGCGGACATCCGGCGGGACGTGGCGCGGCTGTTCCGTGGAAACTTCGAGCGGTTCACAGGGCTGAAGAGGCCATGACGCGGCGCGGGTTTGTGGGCGCCGCGGGGGCGCTGGCGGTGGGCCGCCGGCTGAGCGCGTACGACGTCAAAGACCCGGCCAGGGAAATGGCGGCGGTGCTCAAGCGGATCAAGGCGCCGAAGTTCGCGAACCGGGTCTTCGACATCACGAAGTACGGCGCCAGGCAAGGCAGCGCGAATGACTCCACACAGGCGATCGGCAAGGCGATGGAGGCCTGCGCGGCGGCCGGCGGCGGCCGCGTGGTGGTGCCGGCGGGCGAGTTTTCGACGGGAGCGATCCATCTGAAGAGCCACGTGAATTTGCACGTGGAAGAAGGCGCGACGCTTTTCTTCAGCCAGGATCCTAAACAGTATCCGATCGTGTACACACGGTTCGAAGGGACCGAGTGCATGAATTACTCGCCGTTTATTTATGCCTGGGAGCAGACCGGCATCGCGGTGACGGGCGCGGGCATGCTGGACGGGCAGGCGGACCGGACGCACTGGTGGGACTGGAAGGCCAGAGATTCCAGCCGGGCGCTGGTAGCGATGGGCGAGAAGGACGTGCCGGTGGCGGAGCGGGTATTCGGCGAAGGCAAGTTCCTGCGGCCGAATTTCGTCCAGCCGTACCGGTCGGCCAACATTCTGATTGAAGGCGTAAGCATCCGCAATTCTCCCATGTGGGAACTGAACCCGGTGCTATGCAAGAACGTGACGGTGCGCGGGGTGAAAATCGCGAGCCACGGTCCGAACAACGACGGGTGCGATCCGGAGAGCTCCAGGGACGTGCTGGTGGAGCAGTGCGTCTTCGACACGGGAGACGACTGCATCGCCATCAAGAGCGGGCGCAACCGCGACGGCCGGCGGATCAACGTGCCAAGCGAGAACATCGTGGTGCGGGACTGCACGATGAAGGACGGGCACGGCGGAGTTTCGCTGGGGAGCGAAGGCTCGGGCGGGATTCGCAATATTTTCGTCGACCAGTGCCGGATGGACAGCCCGCATTTGAACTACGCGATGCGGATCAAGACGAACACATTCCGCGGAGGAGTGACGGAAGACGTCTACTTCACCAACACCACGGTGGGACAGGTTTCCGACAGCGTGCTGGAAGTGACATACTTCTACCCGGAAGGCGACGACCGGGAAGGGCGCGGCGGGCCTTTCCAACCGGTGGTGCGCAACGTGACGCTGGAGAACATCACGTCGCAGAAGAGCAGGCGCGCGGTGAATTTCCGCGGATACGACAACGCGCCGATCACGGGGATCCGGCTGGCGCATTGCAGCTTCGACAATGCCGCCGAAGAGAATGTGATCGAGCACGTGGACGGGCTGAAGATCGAAGACGTGAAGCGCAACGGGCAACCGATGGGGGAAGCGGCGCGGTAAGAGGCCCTCAGCGGCTGCGAAGATAACGCGGAGCGGAGGCGGCGCCGCCCGCGCCGCCACTGCACGGCTCAGCGGGCGGACAGGGCGGACTGCAGGAAGCGGGCGATGGATTCGGTGAGCGCGCGGCGGTGCTGGGAACGGGCCATGGCCAGGGCTTGCGTGCGCACCAGCTTGCGATCCTGCAGGCGGAACGTCTGGAAGTAGCGGGGGCGGCCGCGCAGGGCGCTTTCCGGCAGGACCGAGTAGCCGAACCCGGTCTCCACCAGTTTCTTCATGGCCTCGGTATCGTCAGCCTCCATAATCACGCGCGGGGCGATGCCGATGTCGCGGAGGAAGCCCTCAATGATGGTCCGCATATTGCTGCGCGTGGGGTAAAGGATAAATGAGGCGGAGGCCAGTTCGGCGGGCTGAATGACGCCGACGTGCCAGGCACTGACACGCTGGGGCGAAGGCTTGATCACCAGCAGTTCCTCATCGAAGAGGGGGACGAGGTCGAGGTTGTCCTCGGCGAAGGGCAGCGAGATGAGGGCCAGGTCGAAGCGGCGGTCGAGGATACCGGCAACCATTTCCTCGGTGGGGGAAACGGTGATTTCGATGGGGGTCTGAGGGAATTTCTTGCGGAGCAGGCGGAGCGGTGGGCCGAGGCGGTGGATGAGAGTGCTGGCGCCGGTGGCGAGGTGAAAGGGGCGGTGGTCGGTGAGGGGGTCGTTGGCAAATTCCTGTTCGATGCGGCGGACGTGGGCGAGCACGGCGCGGGCGTGTTCGGCGAGGCGCACGGCGGCGGGCGTGGGGACGAGGCGCTTGCCGGTACGGACGAACAGCTCGGTGCGAAGGTCGCCGGCGAGGCTGTGTAACTGGAGGCTGACGGCGCCCGGCGAGAGGAACATTTTCTCCGCGGCGCGAGTGACGCTGGAGAACTCCATCACGGCGAGGAAGAGCTGAAGCTGGCGGAATTCCATAACGTCTCTGTAATAGCATCGCACAGCGGCGAGGGCGGGCCGGAGGGTGGGAGATCGGAGCGGGGAATGAGGGCGCGCGCGATGGCGATAAGGCGGACTGGTGTAGTGCCGGCCGCTTCGCGGCCGCGACAGGTCGGGAGGCCTGCCCTACTGGTTGACGCCGGAGGCCAGGAAACCGCCATCGACGGTGATGCACTGGCCGGTGATGAAACTGGCGGAATCGGAGGCCAACAGGATGGCGGCGCCGGTTAACTCGTCGGTGCGCCCGAAACGGGCCATGGGGGTGCGGAGCTTCAATTCCTTGCCGCGCTCGGTGCCGTCGAGGAGCGCGGCGTTAATGTCGGTGCGGAAGACGCCGGGGGCGATGGCATTGACGTTGATGCCGTCGCGGGCCCACTCGACGGCCAGGCTGCGGGTGAGCGCGAGGACGGCGGCTTTGGAGGCGGCGTAGGCGGTCACTTGGACCAGGGAGACGAACGAGTTCAGCGATGCAATATTAATGATGCGGCCGCGACGGTGAGCGGCGAGCGCCGGATAGAAGGACTGGCAGGAGCGGAGCATGCCGGTGAGGTTGACGTCGAAAAGGCGGTTCCACTCGATCTCGGTGACTTCCTGGGTGGGCTTGCGGAAGATCTGGCCGGCGGCATTGACGAGGACATCCACCTGGCCGAACCTGGCTAGGACGGCATCGCGGAAGGCGTCGATGGAGGCGCGGGAACCAACATCGCAGGCGTGGCGGAGGGTGGTTGCGCCGGCCCGTTCGACGGCGTCACACACCTCTTCCACGTTGGGCTGGCGGCGGCCGGTGGGGACGACATTGGCGCCGGCGGCAGCCAGGCCGATGGCGAGATCCCGCCCGATGCCGGAGGTGCCGCCGATGACGGCCACCACGCGGCCACTGAGATCGAAATAATTTTTCGCCGGCAAGAATTGAGCTTTCTAGCGCTGGATGCGCGCGCCGCCGCCTTTGGCAAAAGCGCGGACCTGTTCGAGAGTTGCCATGGTGGTGTCGCCGGGAAAAGTGGTGAGCAGCGCGCCGTGAGCCCATCCGAGCTTGACGGCTTCCTCGGGGGACTCGCCGGCCAGCAGACCGTAGAAAAAGCCGGAGGCGAAGCCATCGCCGCCGCCGACGCGATCGAAGATGTCAAGCTCGGTGACGGGGGCGGTGTAGGTCTTGCCGCCGATCCAGGCGACGGCGCTCCAACTGTGCCGGTTGGTGGAGTGGACATCGCGCAGAGTGGTGGCGACGACCTTGATTTGCGGATGCTTGGCGACGGCGTTATCGATCATGCCGAAGAAGGCGGAGGCATCCAGCTTGGATTTGGCGGCGACTTCGGGTCCGGGGATGCCAAGGCCCTTCTGCAGGTCTTCTTCGTTGCCGACCAGCACGTCGACGTTCTTGACGATGCGGTCGAGCACCTGGACGGCGCGCGCGGCCCCGCCGGAGATGCTCCAGAGTTTCTCGCGGTAGTTGAGGTCGAAGGAGACCACCGCGCCGGCGGCTTTGGCGGCCTGCATGCCTTCGATGACCACCTCGGCGGTGGTTTCCGAAAGAGCGGCGAAGATGCCGCCGGAGTGGAACCAGCGGATGCCGCCGGCGAAAATTTTAGCCCAATCGAAATCGCCGGGCTTGAGGCGGGCGGCGGCTTCGTTGGAGCGATTGTAGAAGACCACGGGGGCGCGCATGCCGTGGCCGCGATCGCTATAGACGGTGGCCATGTTGGGGCCGGCGACGCCGTCGTGAGGGAAATGCTTATAGAAGGGCTGGACACCCATGGCGCGGACGCGCTCGGCGATCAGGTGGCCAATGGGGTAATCGACCATGGCGGAGGCGATGCCGGTGCGGAGGCGGAAGCAATCGGCCATATTGGCGGCGACGTTGAACTCACCGCCGCTGACGTGAATGTCGCAGTGGGAGGCCTTGCGGAAGGGGATGATTCCTGGGTCCAGGCGGTGCACCAGAGCGCCGAGGGACACCAAGTCCAGAGCGCCAGCAGGAGAGATTTGGAGCGGGAGACTCACAATACAAGCTAGGCCAGCGGAGTGACGGGTGTCAAGCAGGAATGGCTGAAGGCATTGTTTAGCGGGGCTGAAGGATAGAAGAGGGCACGCGCGCGGCTGCCGCGACTTCGGGCTTACCGGGCAGGCGGCACCGCCTGCCCCACCTTTGTTGTGCGGCTACAGTTTCGTGGCGACGGACTTGGCTTGCAGGAAAAGAAGCAGGTAGTCGGGGCCACCGGCTTTGGAATCGGTGCCGGACATGTTGAAGCCGCCGAACGGGTGCGCGCCAACCATCGCGCCAGTGCACTTGCGGTTGAAATACAGGTTGCCGACATGGAAGCGGTCCCTGGCTTCGCGCAGGTGCGCGGGGGTGTTCGAGAAGACGGCGCCGGTTAGACCGTATTGCGAATCGTTGGCCAGCGAGAGGGCGTGCTCGAAATCCCTGGCTTTGGTGACGGCCAGAACCGGGCCGAAGATTTCCTCCTGGAAAATGCGGGCCTTGGAATCGATGTCGGCAATGATGGTGGGCGGAATGAAATAGCCGCCTTCGGGAGCGGGCTGATCGCCGGCGACCAGACGGCCTTCTTTTTTGCCGGTCTCGATGTATCTGAGGATGGTCTTTTGGGCGCCGGCGCTGATGACGGGGCCCATGTAATTGGCCGGGTCGTCGGAAGCGCCGACTTTGAGGGCCTTCGTCTTGGACACGAGCTTTTCGAGGAACCGCTCGTAGATTTTGGCATCGACGATGGCGCGGGAGCAGGCGGAACACTTCTGGCCCTGGTAGCCGAAGGCGGAGAAGAGCACGCCGTCGACGGCTTTGTCGAGGTCGGCATCGCCATCCACGACGATGGCGTCTTTGCCGCCCATTTCGGCGATGACCCGCTTGATCCAGATCTGGCCGGGCTGCGTTTTGGCGGCCAGCTCATTGATGCGGAGGCCGACGTCGCGGGAGCCGGTGAAGGCGATGAAGCGGGTTTTGGGGTGCTGGACGATGACATCACCGACGGCCGCGCCGCTGCCGGTGAGGAGCGTGAAGGAAGACTGGGGGAAGCCGGCTTCGAGAAGCACCTCGGCGAATTTGGCGGCGATGGTGGGGGTTTCGCTGGAGGGTTTGATGATGGCGGTGTTGCCGGTGACGAGCGAGGCGACAGTCATGCCAACCAGGATGGCGAGGGGGAAATTCCACGGCGGAATGACGATGCCGACGCCGAGCGGAATGTAGATCATTTCGTCGTGCTCGCCGGGGAGCTGGACGACGGATTGCGGCGAGGCGAGGCGGTGCATCTCGCGCGCGTAGTACTCGCAGAAATCGATGGCTTCGGAGACGTCGGCGTCGGCTTCGGGCCAGGTCTTGCCGGCTTCGTAAACCAGCCAGGCATCGAACTCAAACTTGCGGAGGCGCAGAATGCGGGCGGAATCGAGGGCCATGCGGACGCGCTCGGCGGCGGGAGTGGCCGACCATTGCGGGAAGGCGGCATGAGCGGCTTCGACGGCGCGATTGGCGAGCGCGGTAGAGGCGCGGTGATGGACGCCGACCACTTCGGCGGGGTTGGAGGGATTGACGGAAGTGAGTTTATCGCCGGTGGAGATGGAATCGGCGCCGATCCGCAGAGGGTATTCGCGGCCGAATTCGGAGCGTACCTTCTTGAGGGCCATTTCCATGGCCTGCCGGTTGGCGGGCTGGGAGAAATCGGCGACGGGTTCGTTGCGGAATTGGGAAAGAGTAGCGGTTGCCATTCTCTTCTATAGTGGCGCAGGGACGGGCGGGAATGCAAAGCGGAAACAAGAACAAGAGCAAGAGCGCGACCGGGGGGTCGCGCGCGGGCGAGGGCCCCCGCCCCACTTGGTAAAATGCGGATGCTATGCGGAAAGTGAAATGGGGCGTATTGGGAGCGGCCAGGATTGCAGTGACTCGCGTGATTCCGGCGATGCAACTGGGCGAGTGCTGCGAAATCGTGGGCATCGCGTCGCGGGACCGGCAGAAGGCCGAGAAGGCGGCGCGCGGGCTGGGGATTCCGAAAACATACGGGTCGTACGAGGAGATGCTGGCCGACCCGGAGATCGAGGCGGTTTACAATCCGCTGCCGAACCATTTGCATGTGCCGTGGTCGGTGCGCGCGGCGGAGGCGGGCAAGCACGTGCTGTGCGAAAAACCGATCGGGATGAACACGGGGGAAGCGCGGAGCCTGCTGGAAGAGCGCGACCGCACGGGCGTGTTGATAGGCGAGGCGTTCATGGTGGCATGCCATCCGCAGTGGGCACGCATCATCGAGCTGGTGCGAGGCGGGCGGATCGGCGAGCTGCGCAGCGCGGTGGGGACGTTCAGCTATTACAATGTGGACCCGGCGAACGTGCGCAACGTGCGGGAGTGGGGCGGCGGCGGGCTGATGGATATCGGCTGCTACCCGATCAAGACCTCGCGCATGGTGTTCGGCGAAGAGCCGGTCCGGGTTTTCGGCGCCATGACGCGGGACGCGCGACTGGGCGGCGTGGATGTGCTGACGTCGGCGATTCTGGAATACCCGCCGGGGCACTGCGTTTTCACGTGCAGCATGCAATTGCAACAACAGCAGAGCATGCGGTTTTACGGGACGAAGGGAAGGATCGAGCCGGAG
>JBEKYE010000010.1:0-28330 GCA_049511275.1 Bryobacteraceae bacterium | reverse complement strand
GAACCGGTATCTTGTGGCGCACGGAGAGGACAAGGTTCTGGCGATTTATTGGTATCAGGGCCACCACCGGGTGATTGCCAGCGAGTATTCGGCCAAGTTCTGGCTGGTAATGGACGCCATTCGTTACAACCGCAGCGACACATCTTTGGTGAGGGTGACGGTGCCGGTCCGCGACAATGACACCGCTACTGCAACCAAGACCGGAGTCGCGTTCGTGCAGTCGCTGTTCCCGGCGCTGTTGAAGCAGTTTCCGGATTAGTGGAATCGCGGGACGCGTGCTCGACGCGCACGGTTTGTCAGCGGTCTGGAGACGCAATTACCGCACCCGGGTTGGCCTGGAACCGGTCATTCTCGTCCAGGACCTTGATTACCCCACCCATGATGAGCAGAATCAGCACATCCGAAATCTCGGCGGAGCGGCCCGGAAGATAAACCTGGAGGAAGTGGAGCCCGAGCACCAGTCCGCCTCCCAGCAGGAGGGCAAGCCGATAGGTACAGCCGGCGCGCTGGGCAAGCCAGAGCAGGCAGCCGTACTGAAACGACTTCTCGAAGAAGGATTGAATATTCACCGAGAGCGAGCCGTGGAGAAAACCCTGGAACGGCACCCACGTGAAAGGCCGGGCCGTGGTGCTGAATTGGAAAGGCTCAAGCGCCGCGATGATGACCATGACCGCAAAGAGGACCGCCACTACGGCCTTGCGAACCCTTAAGTGGGCCAGTAAACCGAACCACGCAACCAACGCGACAAATCCACCGGCCACCTCCGCCGGCGACAGGGTCACGTCCACAATTAAGATCCGGACGAACAGCAGCGCACCCATGAAAACCGGGAACACGATCTGTTTCCAGACTGGCGGGCTCAGCTCCTCCAACACGACTGCGAGAGCCAACCAGATGACTGTGTGACGGTATAGGCCTTCCAGCGGCAACACCGGCGCGACGAGCAATGGCCTGACGGCGTGCCAATACTGGTGCGGATCAATCACGGGCACGTACGGAAAGAGCCGGTAGCCCAGCCAGCACGCCAGGATGAGAACGCCGGAGAGTTGCCGCCGGGCAGCCTGGAAAAAGGCGAAACTGAACTTCCGGTAGAGAAGCATTCCCGCAGCCGCCCCGAGGAGGCCTCCCGTAGTATTCGTAACGATGTCGGCTATGGACGAGTCCCGGCCCGGAATATAGTACTGCAGGAGTTCGCCACTGAAAGAGAGAAGCGTTCCAGCCAGAGTCACCAGGATCACGTTCCACAGCCCGGGGGGACGCCGCAAAACTTGAATGGCAAAGAATCCGAATGGAATGTAGAGCAGAATATTGGCCACGATGTCGCTGCGGCTGTCGTGAAGAGGGTAGGTAGCAGCCAGCGCGCGGAGCGGGCCGGGGGAATCCGGCCGAGCGTGGAAGACAAACGGGTATAGAGTTCCGTAGGCGATGACGAGCACGACCACTGCGGTCGAGATCGCAAACTGAGACGAAATCCTGGCGTGCGGGGAATGTGGCACTGGCTTATTCTACCCGCCCGCCGGAATGCGTTGAAGCACACCGTAGCTCAATCAGAGATCAGGGCTCCAGGATCTGGCGAAACGATTCGAACCGGTGCGCGCTCAAAAGGCTGCGGAGGCGCGGCTCGACCCGCTTCAGGTTGGTGTAGTGGCGAAACCGCGACTTGGCGCGGGCGGCGATGCGTGGCTGCTCCGGGTCGACTTCCCACGGGTGAAGGTAAACCACAATCGCCCGGCCGTCTACCTGCGCCATGCGCCGCAAGGCCCACCTGGTGTACCAAAACGGCAGGATCCGCAAATATCCGCCGCCGGCTGCCGGTAAAGTTGTGCCGAGGACCCGAACGGTCATAGGCGGGAACTCTTTCAGCTTCCTGCCGCCGGCCGTCTGTACTTCGTACGGAAAGCGCCCGGCCCCTGGAACACCGTAGAGATCGTGCCGGATCGGATAGATGCTCGAATCGTACGCGAAACCCTCATCGGCCAGTACCTCCAAAGCCCAGGCCGATTGAGCGGTAATCGACCAGGTTGGCGCCCGGTATCCCACCACGCGAACCCCGGCGGTTTGCTCGATGACTCCTCGGGCCTCCCGCAGATCCTCCAGGAACTCCGCCGGCGTTAGTTGATACACCGGGCGATGCCAGAAGCTATGGCAGGCCAGTTCATGCCCGCGCGCATGAATCTCGCGGACTAATTGCGGGAACTTCTTAGCGACCCATCCAAGGACGAAGTAAGTGGCTTTACTGCCGTACTCGTCACACAGGTCCAGGATCCTGAGGGTGTTGTCGACCACGCGCGAGGGCCACTGCTCCCAATCGGCGCGCCGCACGTCTTTTGCGAACGCCTCCACCTGGAAATAGTCCTCGACATCGATCGATAGGATGTAATGCGGCCGGCTTTCCATATGGGCTGGCGAGGGCGCTGGAGCAGCGCGCAGACGCGCCCGCGGAGTGCCGCGGGACGCTCCCGCTACCTGGTCTTACCGATTATACGGCATTGCGTCTGTGGGGTAAGCGGCACCGCGGACACGGCACGGCGGACACGGCACGGCGGACCGTCCGTGACGTGACCGACCATTAACCCGCTCTTCTCACAGACGGCCCTAGTGGCGCACGCACTCGTGCGTGTGCCACCCCAACCGCCGAATGTCTGTTAGAAATGCCGGTTAAAGACGGTTAAAGAAGCTCTAGGACCCATCTGCTACGATAGTCACTTCGGAACCCCCGATGAACTCAGATGCACCAGCCACAGCCGCCCCCAAGGCTCCGGACAAGTACCGTAAAATATTGATTATCAGCTACTTGTTCCCACCGGCGGGGGGCATCGCGGTACAGCGGCCGCTGAGCTTTGCGAAGTATCTCTCGCGGCTCGGGTTTGAAGTCCATGTGTTATCGGCGGGCAGCGCGGCTTCACCGGTGATGGATGCCGGGTTGTTGCGTCACGTGCCTCCGGAAGTCACACTTCATCGGGCGTTCGCGCCGGTTGTTCCGTTCGCTTTCCGGGGGAAGATCTGGAAGTTGCTGTCTCGCGGCGGCAGTTCCGGCCCCAAGGCGGCTTCAACCATGACGGGCCCTCCCGGATGGTCGTTGCGGGGGAGCGTGACGGAAGCAGTGAAGCAGTTGATCTGCCCCGACCCGGAAGTAGTATGGGTGCCGTTTGCGTTGCGAAAAGCGACGAAGATCGTGAAACAGAGCGGGATTGACACGGTTCTGGTTACCGCACCGCCATTCTCCGCGTTTCTGGTTGGAAACGCTCTCAAACGCCGTTTTCCGCATGTCCGGCTGATCAGCGATTTCCGGGATGACTGGGTGGGGTTCTACTTGCAGGAGTTCGGCGGGCTGAACAACGCCAACACCGTTCGGCGATCCAAACAGATGGAACGAACTACGGCGGAACAGTCCGACCTGGTGCTGGTGGTCACCGAAGCCATGTTGACCGGATACCGGGAGCGCTACCGCGATCTGGCGGCCGGTAAATTCGCCTTGATTCCAAACGGTTACGATCCGGAGTCGTTCGAGTCGCTCACGCGCCGCAAGCACGCCGGTTCGAAGGTTGTGTTCACGTTCACCGGAACGGTCTGCTCGGCCAGTTCACCGCGCACCTACCTGGAGGCGCTAGAGCGGTTGCCGGATTCGATTCGCACACAAGTTGAGACGCGATTTGTCGGCCGTATCGCGGACAGCGAAAAGCCGCTTCTCGAATCCATGCGGGATGACGTGCAATTAATGGGCTTTCTCCCGCAGAACCAGGCCCTGCAATACCTGCAGGAAAGCGACTACCTTCTGCTGATCATGACCGACCCCGGCGCGCTGACCGGCAAGCTATTTGAGTACATGGCAACCGGAAAGCCCATTCTGGCGCTGGCCCCGACAGGTGGGGAGATCGCGCGGATTCTGAAAGAAACCCACACAGGCTGGTGTGTGGATCCCCACGATTCCGCGGCAATCCAAGTCATTCTGCAGAGCCTGGTGGAGCGTGCGCAATCCGGTACAAGCGACTGGTTACCGGATTGGGACCTGATTCGCCGGTATGAAAGACCCCGTCTGGCAGAAGCGCTAGCCGCCAGAATCCGCGAGTTTTGACCCTCGTTTCCGCCACATGGTATGGTCAAGGTTGGCCGGTTCCGGCTGCTAAATCCGGCCCTCGCAATATGACAGATGCGTCCGCGAAGCATGCTCACGGGAAGCCACCCAACATTTGTGTGATGGGTTGCGGGCATTGGGGTAAGAACCTGGCCCGAAACTTCAGCGAACTGGGCAACCTCTACGCGATCTGCGAGGAGAACCGCGAGCGCCTTTTGCAGTTCAGCAAGCAATATCCCGGGGCCAAAGCCTATGCCGATATGTCAACCGCCCTGGGAGATCCGGATCTGGATGCCGTGGTCCTGGCGACTCCCGCGGAACTTCACTTTTCCATGGGTATGGCGGCGCTCGAGGCCGGCAAAGATCTGTTCGTCGAAAAGCCGCTCGCTCTGGAATGGCAGGACGGCGTCCAGTTGGTGGAGGCCGCGCGCCGGCACAACCGCGTCCTGATGGTGGGGCATCTTCTGCGTTACCATCCCGCGGTGCTGAAGATCCAGGAACTGCTGGCACAGGGAACGCTGGGCAAGATTGAGTACATTTACTCGAACCGCCTGAGCATGGGGAAGATCCGGAAAGAAGAGAACGCCCTCTGGAGTTTTGCGCCGCACGATATTTCAGTAATTCTGGCGCTCACGGGGCACCTTCCCATGCAGGTGACAGCCACCGGGGGAGCGTATCTGCAACCGAACATCGCCGACGTCACCATTTCGAACCTGCTGTTCGACCGTGGGGTGCGCGCGCATGTATTCGTAAGCTGGCTGCATCCCTACAAAGAACAGCGGCTGGTGGTAATCGGGACGAGGCAGATGGTGGTGTTTGAAGACACCCGGCCGGACCACAAGCTGATGCTCTACGACAAGCAGATCGAGTGGAAGAACGGCGTGCTGGAGGCGGCGAAGCCCAACGGCACTCCAGTCGATTTTCTCCAGGAAGAGCCCCTGCGGCGTGAATGCGCCCACTTTGTGGAGTGCATCGGGACGCGGGCCGTTCCTGACACGCCCGGCGAGGAAGGGGTACACGTTCTCCAGGTCCTCCAGGCATGTCAACGTTCCCTGGAAATGAACGGAGAAGTGGTTCAGGTGGACGCTATGTCGACTCAAAGAATGTCGATGTTATAAGGGGTGGACCGAACGTGGAAAAATCCGAATACTTCGTACACCAATCCTCGTATGTCGATGAGCCCTGTGAAATCGGGCCAGGCACCAAGATCTGGCATTTCAGCCATATCATGAAGAACTGCCGCATCGGCGCCAACTGCAATATTGGCCAAAACGTGGTGATCTCGCCGGATGTGGTGATTGGGAACAACGTCAAGATCCAGAACAACGTATCCGTCTACACCGGCTGCATCCTGGAAGACGACGTGTTTTGCGGCCCGTCGATGGTCTTCACGAACGTGACGAATCCACGCAGCCACGTGATCCGGCGGAACGAATATAAGACGACGCTGGTGAAACGAGGGGCTTCGTTCGGGGCCAACAGTACGATCGTCTGCGGCACGACGATTGGCCGGTATGCCTTCATCGGCGCCGGGGCCGTGGTGACGCGGGATGTGCCGGACTATGCTTTGGTTTTCGGCAACCCGGCCCGCTTGCAGGGCTGGATGTGCGGGTGCGGCATCAGGCTGGACCTCGCCCGGGCCGATGCAAAAGGCGTGGCGCGCTGCTCCGCGTGCGGCCTCGCCTACATACGGCGGGGAGACGGCGTGGTCGAGTTGGAAGCGGGGAAACAGGAGGAAACCAGGTGAGTACGGTGAGTGCACGGCCCATCCCTCTATTGGATCTTCAGGCGCAACACCGCCAAGTTCGCGAGCAAGCGCTGGCAGCGGTGACGCGCGTCATCGATTCGCAGAAGTTCATTCTCGGGGAAGAGGTCAAGAAACTGGAGGAGGAGATCGCCTCCTATAGCAGCACGAAATTCGCGATCGGCTGCGCCTCCGGTTCGGACGCTCTGCTGCTGGCCTTGATGGCACTGGATTGCGGTCCGGGGCACGAGGTGGTGACCACTCCGTTCACGTTTTTCGCGACGGGCGGGGCGATTGCCCGGACGGGCGCAACCCCTGTCTTCGTCGATATAGACCCGAACACGTTCAACCTTGAGCCGAATCTTTTGGAGGATGCCCTCAAGAAGCACGCGAACGTCCGGGCGGTCCTGCCGGTACACCTGTTTGGCCAGTGCGCCGACATGGATCCGCTTCTGGCCCTGGCACAGAGCCGCGGGATAGCGGTGATTGAAGACGCCGCACAGTCCATCGGCGCCGAGTATAAAGGACGGCGCGCCGGCAGCCTGGGGGACATGGGCTGCCTGAGCTTTTTCCCGAGCAAGAATCTGGGCGCCTATGGCGACGGCGGAATGGTCACCACCAACGACGAGCGGCTGGCGCGAAAACTGGCGGCGTTGCGGGTGCACGGCGGAATCCGCAAGTACTATCACGAATGGGTGGGCATTAATTCGCGGCTGGATGCTCTTCAGGCGGCGGTGTTGCGAGTAAAATTCCAATACCTGGATTCCTGGACCGCAGGCCGTCAGCGCAACGCGGACCTGTATCGCAAGATGCTGGCGGAGCTTCAAGTTCCGGTGGTTGCGCCACAGGCCGCGGCGTTCACGTCGCGTCACATCTACAACCAGTTCACCATTCGCTGCAAGCAGCGGGACGCCTTGCAGGCGTATCTGAAGCAGAACGGCATTGGGACCGAGATTTATTATCCGCTTCCCCTGCACCTGCAAGCGTGCTTCTCGAACCTGGGCTATCGCGCCGGCGACCTGCCGCTTAGCGAACAGGTTGCGGCTGAGGCGCTCTCGGTGCCGATCTACCCCGAACTCCCGGCGGAAGACATCGAGCAGGTCTGCCGGACCATCCAGGCATTCTATTCGCAGCGGTAACGGCATCGTTGCGGGAAATGGACCATTAGTGCGGGTGATTTCGATCGTCGGGGCGCGGCCGCAATTTGTAAAAGCGGCCGTGATTTGCTGGGCAGCGGACCGCGCCGGCGAAACCATTGACCACCGGCTCATTCATACGGGGCAGCATTACGACGCCGAAATGAGCGACATTTTCTTCGAGGAGATGGGGATTCCCGCTCCGGCCCACAATCTGGAAGTCGGTTCCGGGGGCCACGGGGTGCAGACGGGCGAGATGATGAAGCGCCTGGAGCCGGTGCTGGTGGCGGAGAAGCCGGATTGGGTGCTGCTCTACGGAGACACCAATTCCACCCTGGCCGGCGCCGCGGTGGCGGCCAAGTTGCATCTCCGGGTAGCGCATATCGAGGCGGGGCTGCGCAGTTTCAACCGGCGCATGCCCGAAGAGCTCAATCGCATCGTCGCCGACCATTTGAGCGACCTGCTGCTGTGTCCTACGGCGACGGCGATGCAGAATCTCGAAAGAGAAGGCCTGGGCAGCCGGGCGATTCTGACAGGCGACGTGATGTACGACGCCGCGCTGAAACTGCGGGCCAGCGCCGAGCGGCGCGGAGGGGCGCTCGGGAAGCGATGGCGTAAGAACGAGTTCGCGCTGGCGACCATCCATCGCGCTGAGAACACGGACGACCCCCAGCGCCTGCGCGGCATCTTGAACGGGCTGGAGCGTATTGCGGAAGGAATCTGCCCGGTGGTGCTGCCATTACACCCGCGGACCAGCAAGACGCTCGCGGAGATGGGCTGCACGCTGCGCTTTGTGGAAGCCATCCGGCCCGTGTCGTATCTCGACATGCTGCTGCTTGAAGGCAGGGCGCGGTTCATCCTGACGGATTCCGGCGGGGTGCAGAAAGAGGCGTACTTCGCGAAGGCGCCGTGCATCACGCTGCGGGACGAAACCGAGTGGATCGAAACTCTGGAGAACCGCTGCAATACCCTGGCGGGCGCGAACGAAGAGAAGATCCTGGCGGCCGCGGAAGGGGCGGCCGGCGCGGGTCCGTGGACCAACGCCTACGGCGAGGGCCATGCCGGCGCCGCGATTTTGGACGCGGTACACAATTTCCGTGCCTCCTGAAACCTCAAAGAACCACGGGCCCTCGTTTGAGGAACGCTGGCGGCGGCGGTTCGAAAAGTTCGCCGAAAAGAGCGATGACGACGCCGGCATCGGGGGGTGGTCTTCCACGGGGTTGCAGGTTCGGCTTCGTACGTTCGCCCGTCTTTGGAGCGGCCAGCCGTCCGGCGGCCTGTGGCTGGACGCGGGATGCGGCGCCGGGACGTACTGCCGGTTCTTGCGAGAGCGCGGGGCCCGCGTGGTGGGGATTGACTACTCGCTGCCATCTCTTTTGAAGGCCGCCCGACGGGATCAGTTCGGAATACCCTGGGTGAACGCCGACGTCACCCGCCTGCCAGTGAAGCCGGGGAGTTTCGACGGCGTCTTGTGTCTGGGTGTGATGCAAGCGCTGGCGGACTCGCGGCCGGCTGTCTCCGAACTCTGCGGAGCCGTCCGGCCCGGTGGATACATTTTCGTGGATGCCCTCAATGCCTTGTGCATTCCGCACGTATGGGAGCGCGCCTGGCGCAGGCTTCGGAAGGTTCCCATGCATGTGCGTTACGAGAAGCCTCACCGGTTGTCGCAGTTGATGCGGGAGAACGGCATGACGGACATCCGCTGTCACTGGGTTCCTATTATGCCCGGCCGCCTGCAAAGGCTTCAAGGGCTGGTGGAAACGCCGTTTTCCCAGTGGATCCTTCGATGGGTTCCGCTTGCCGGAAGATGTCTCAGCCATGCCTTCTGGGTGACTGCGCGGCGGGCATAGAGACGGGCCGGGTCAGCGGGGCCGGTGCTGGTTCAGGAGTGCCTCATAGGTGTTGGTGTACCCCTCCACCATACTGTGAAGGCTGAACTGCCGCTCGATCTTTTGGCGGCCGGCGGCGCCATGCACCGCCAGAAGTTCCGGCGAGCTGAGATACCCGCCGATCGCCGATGCCAGGGCTTGGGGATCGGAAACCGGCACCAGGAAGCCCGTTTGGTTTTCGTCGACCAGTTCGGGATTGCCTCCAACCCGGGTGGCGATGACGGGCAGCCTAGTAGCCATGGCTTCGAGGATGGTATTCGACATGCCTTCCCCAATGGACGGCAATACGAACAGGTCCATTCCGCGCAGCAACTGCGGAATATCGGAACGTTCGCCGGGAAGCCACGCGAGATTCTCGCGGCCTGCCTGTTCGAGGAGGCGCTGACACGGCTCGCGCAGCGCGCCTTCGCCGATCATCACCAGCCGCAGACGGGAGGCAGCTTCCGGCCGCTGTTCGAGCAAGGTCAAGAAGGCCCGCACCAGAGTGACCTGATCCTTCACGGTTTGCATCCTCCCGACGGTTCCACAGACCAGCGTGCCGGGCGGCGCGAACCCTTCGGGACCGATTCCCGGCCGGTCGCCGGCGGGCGGTCGGAAAGCATCGGAATCCACGCCGTTGAAAATGGGGGTCACCTGGGAGGGGGGAATCCCAATCGTCGAGACCAGCCACTGAGCGAGGTCGCGATCGACGGCGGTGTAGTGGTGCACGATGGGGCGAACGGCCTTGCGGAACAGGTTGTATTTGCGGCTGACGCCGTGCAGATCGTAGGTGTCGCGGCCGTGCTCACCATGGATGCGGAGGGGAACCCCGGCGGCGGCAGACACAATCTGGCACTCGAGTGCAGCCAGATTGCGGCTGTGAACGATGGTGGGCCGGAGTTTCCCCAGCACGCGCCAGAAACGCGTGTAGACCCCCAAGTCCCACCCCCCGGCCTTCCGTAACGCAATCACGGGGACGCCTGGCGTGCGGATTCGCGCGGCGAAATCGGTGACCTCGGTCATGGAAACCACGGCGTGCCGGAAGCGGTCGGGCGGCATGAGATTGATCAGATTCACCAGGCCGTTTTCCAGGCCGCCGACCGAAAACCGAAAGATCAGATGCAGGACCAGCGGCCGGGAATCACCGGCCTGTCCATTGCGGGGCGGTTGTTTCATGAGGTACTAGACTAGACTAACTCGGAGCGAGATTTCGGTGTGGTAAGATTGACCTGCCGTATGAGTTTCGACAAGATCGTCCACAGCAAGCCGGAGTTCTACACCAAGAAACTCGACCTCATCAGCGCGTCCAAACGGTTCGTATACAAGCTTCTGTTGATCGACAGCCACATCACCCGGCAGCGCGAGGAGATCGCCCGGCGGAACCGGGAGATGATCGATAAATATCTGACCGGGAAGAAAGTTCTCGAGGTGGGGTGCGGGCGAGGGAGTTTTCTGGCGTCGCTGATCAAGAAAAACGGGTGCATCTGCCACGGCGTCGATATCTCCGCCGAGATGATTGCGTTCGCCAAGGAACACAATCCGGGTCCCACTTACAGCGTAATCGACAGCGCGGAATTGCCGTTTGCCGGGAATGAATTCGATTTCGTGATCTTCACGTATGTGCTGCATCATGTGGACGATCTCGAACGCACCATCGCCGAAGCCAAGCGCGTGGGACGGCATGTCATCATTTACGAGTCCTGCTCCTTCGAGCATCAGCCGCTGAAGGCGCTTTCGAATCTGTACTGGAAAGCGGTGGACGGAGGCATGTGGTACAAGAGTCTGCCCGAGTGGAAGAAGCTGTTCAGCGTGCCGGTTGTCGAAGAGATCAAGGGAAGCGGGTTGGTTCGTTACGGCATGCTCTTATTCCAGACATGACCGATCGCTAGCCCTTCGCTAGCCCGCATTTCTCCCACAATTCGGTAGTGACGATGTGGCGGACGCACTTGCGCCGTCCCGGCAGGCTGTCCGTCCCCCAGCAGGGTGTCGAGAAGAGTCTCGAGACGGCACGCACGAGTGCGTGCGCCACCTCCTCGGGCCACATGTGAGAAATGCGCGCCGGCTGGAAGCAGTTAACGGACGAGCTGTTTGCGCAGGAACGGGCCGATGGCTTTGCCAACCGACCTGGGCACGCGTTGCGCCCACAAGTCACTCAGTTTTTTCATCCTCGAAGAGGATGAGTCGAAGCCGGCGGATTCCGGTTGCGGCTTTCGGGACAGAATATAGTATGCATGGGGTTCGATCCGGCAGCCCCATTTCTGCTTATAGCGGAGCTGGCCTTCGTAGCGTATGCTGCCGAAATCGAACCAGCTTATGCCGGCCTGCCGGGCCCACTTGATGTACTCCCAATGAATCAGGTCGTTGGGGCGTTCTTCCCAATAACGTTCGTCGGAGACGATGTTGATGATGCTGACGCGCCGGCCGCAGGTGAATCCCAGCAGCCCGGAGATGGGAACGCCATCGCGCATGGCCCAAAAGATCTGCATCCGGTCGGTAAAGGCGTCGTAGCAGTCGAGGTAGTACCGGATGCTGTGGGGGGGGACCCCCAGGCGCATCATGGAATCGACGTAGAGCGGAAAGAAGGTCTCCCGAATGGTGGCGGGGTCGCACTTCTGGACGACCGTAATTCCAGAGCGCTCGGCCTTTTGCACAGCCTTTCGAACCTGATAGGTTACGACGTCTTTCCAGATCTCCGCGATGGGGCGGTCGAGCGGCAGGTAAGCGTACTGTTGCCGATTTGTCTCCGCGAGTGAAGCCCCCAAATGCTCGGGAATTCCCTGGCGCCCATGCATCTCCAGTGTGGGAATCCGTCTGGCGGCAAGGCAGGAGCGCAATCCGGCGGCAATCTCCTCGAATTCGGCCTCGGTCACGTCGGCGTCGAGCAGCATCCCGCCATACTCCGAAAAGGGCTGGCTGACCAGGCGCTTGCCGAAAAACAGGCTGTTGGTCTCGAAGGCGGGGAGCACTCCGGCGATTGCGCCGCCTTTCATGAAAGCGAAATACCGCGGGCGATAGCCATACGACCGCTCGATCGAGCGGTACGCGAAGAGATGGCAGAAGCGCGATTGCGGATGATTCGCGACGTACCGATCCCACTGTTGGGCGTCGTTAAAATCGGGGACGATTTCCATGGACAAAGAGCTAACTCCGCGCGAGGTTGCCCGCCACACCCTGTTCGGAAGCGGCCTGGCCTGCGATTTGTGCAAAGTGTCGAAGCACTTCGGACGCCACCTGCGGCCAGGAGCGCGACATGCCCCAGACAGAAATAGCGGCGCGGTCCCATTGGGTATTGAGCGCCTGACCCAAGGCCGCGGCCAGCGGAGCAGGGTCATTGGGCGGGACGACGAGGCCATAGGTGGCGGCCGGGAGCATGGCTGGAACGGCGCCGACGTTGGTGGCGACCACAGGCGTGCCGCAAGCCAGAGCCTCTTGCACGACATTGGGCCAGCCTTCACGCCGGCTGGCCAGGCAAAAGACATCCGCCGCGCACATCAACTCAGCGAGGCGATCAGGCGGCAGGGCGCCCAAGAGGTGCACGTGTTCGCCGAGCGACAGCTCCGCGATCTGTCTGCGGATGACGTTTTCATGAGGGCCGGCGCCGCCAGCAATCCGCAATTGCACCGGGATCCCCTGGTCTAGCAGCCGTTTTACTGCTGCTATGGTGCGGTGATGGCCTTTCAATTCCACCAGGGCGCCCGCTGAGACGATCAAACGCTGCGACGGCCCGATGCCCAAGGCCCGGCGGAGGGCCTCACGGTCCCGCGGGTAAAAAACTCCGCTATCGACACCGTTAGGAATCAACGCCGTCCGGCGTTCGTCGACACCGAGCTCGAGCGAAAACTGACGAAGCCTTTCGGAAACGGCAATCACAAGCGCGGCGCGGCGGAGCGCCCATGCCATACCCAGACGGCGCACCGGTTTGGTCGCATGATCGACCTCGCTGCCACGGAGCGTTACGGTGAATGGGCGGCGGAAAACAATCGACAGCAGAGCCGCGGCAATTCCTTCGGGGTATCCGAAATGAGCGTCAATTAATTGGAACGGAAAGCCCACGCGGAGCCGCCGGATGGGCCGGATGAGCTGGACAAAGAGAAAGAACGCGTTGAACAGGCCTCCCAGCGGCGGATAGAACCAGCGCGGATGAGAGACGCGAAGGGCGCCGTCCTCTTCATAGGATGGTATTCCCCCGGCGATGGCCCCTCCATGGCGGAGCTTGGAATAATTCAACGCCGGGATGGGGGCAACCACCCAAATATCGGCCCCTGGCGTCATGTGCTGCAGCCGGGACCGGATGAAGGTGCCGGGTATCGGGTCGACGGGGTTCGGAAAACAGGTGGCCAGAGTCAGAATTCGTAATGGTGGATTTGATACCGGCAAACCGTCCGCTTGTTTGCTTAGCGGCATTGCGGAAGTTCATCCGGGCGGGGCGATTTGGCGTCCGGCCACTTGCCCATATTCTGGAAATATCGGAGTTCCGAGATTTCCCGCCGCGTTTTGGGGGTGCGGAGGTCCGGCGCTTCTCCCGACAGGACGGAAAGCGCCGTTTCCACCGTCCAACGATGGGATTCGCAGGACATCGTGTTGAGCAACGCCAGACCGGGTTTCCGGAATGAGGAGAACCTGCCGGAGCCGAAATAATCCAGGGAATTCAGAGACGATTTGACCGCGCCCTTCAGCCACGCCCGGAATGAGGCGCCGGGAGGCTTGAGGTGCGGCAACAAGCCCCTAAACAAAGGCAGATATCCCTCCAGCATCAGATCGACGGCGAGTTGCTGCCAACAGGCTGGAAACTCATCGGAGGCGATCGCGGCCGAGAGACGCTGCAAGTATGCCATGTGCGAATCGGCGTCGCGGACCGCGCCCAATGGAACGACTTCGTCACCCACTCGTTCGAAAGGGATGACATCGATCCGGTTGATGCGGTCGGCTTCCAGGGTGGCTCGGACCATGAAGCTCCATTGCCTCTTGAAGTCGAGCGCGCCGCCGGGGTCTTGAAAGTAGAAATCGCCGAGGCTGTAAAAAATAAAGCTATGGCGCCACTGCTCCCAACCCTGCGGAACATGGGTGTGATGTCCGATCACCAGATCGGCGCCAGCCTCAACCAGGCGGCGCAACTGGGCTCTCCTCTGAAGGGACGGCAGCGGCACCAGTTCGTTCCCGCCGTGCGAGTTTACGATGACGACATCGCCGCGCCGCTTGGCTTCGGAAATCTGAGGCTCCGCCTCTGGGCCGAGCCAGCACGCGCCAGGGGGGCCGAGGGCATTGGTTCCGAATTCACGCTCGCAAAAGGAGAAGATGCTGACCCGCTGACCGCCGGGCAAGATTGTGGTGACGGGGGCGGCGGGATAATCGGGGGGCGCATCGATGCCGCCAAAGGCCAAGCCGCATGCCTGGATTTCGCGGACGGTGGCGAGCATCGCGTCGACTCCGAAATCCATGATGTGGTTATTGGCCAGGAGCACGGCGTCGAATCCCACCGCGCGCAAGAGCGGCAGTGCGGCCTTGCCGGAAGCGATGTGAGGACCATCCTTGGGTTGCGGGCGGCCGTGACGTTCGATGGCGCTTTCAAAGTTCGCTACCGAAAATGAAGCATTTCTAATCCTTGACGCCAGCTTTTCGTGGATGGTCCTGATACCGCGGGGGGGCACACCTGGACCTAAATAGAAATCCCCAACGAAAAGCAGGTCTCCGGAATCTTCCTTGGCCGCTGTCCCTGTTGGGTTTAACCGCAGAGTGGGAAATGGATTAACGGCATCAGGCAATTGTCTATTATATCAATTCCGCGCCATTGGCAATAGCGCCACGAACGCCAGCGGCCTGTCGGCAAATAACCACTCCAGCCGCTCGCTGACGCTCACGGTTCCGTGCCCGGCGCCTCAGCGTGGAACCACGAGCGTCAGCGAGTTTCAATGTTGATCCCTGACAAGCGTCAAGCCTTTCCAGACAGCCGATACCACGCCAGCCCGACCCACTCGTGAAGTGCATCCTCGTTCGAAAGGATGGCTGAGGCGTCGGGCAGGAGTTGCTTCCAACTGAACCTGGTCTCGTACATCCGGAAGGTACAAGGCGCTGGCACCACCAGCAATCCCGCGTGTTGAAACGATTTCATGGCGCGCGGCATGGAATAGCCTTCAGTGATCAGAAGCACCCGCCGGATGCCGTGCGAACGAAGCAGCGCGGCCGTGTTGCGCGCGTTTTCGTACGTGGACGTGGACGTACGCTCCGTCCAGATCATCCCGGGAGGCACGCCTTCGGCCTCCAGCACGCTCCGCATCACGTCGGCCATGACGACACCCGAACCGGAGGAGCCTCCGGAAACCACGATTGGCAAAGGCCGCCAGTTCTTGTACAACCAGATGGCGCGCTGGCATCGCAAATAGGTATGGGAGTCGGGCAGCGGATGTGCCTCTGTGGGGTCGGGCGCGTGAATGCCGGCGGACAAAGCCACAATGGCATCGGCATCGCCGTCCGGGAAGAGGGCGGGCCGGAATGAGTGTTCGAGGCTTGCCGACAGGAGCCACGCCACGGGCGGCCACGACCAGAGAAAGAGCACCACGGCCGTCGCGCGAAGCAGGAGAGCAAGCCTGGATCGCTGCAATCGGAAAGATGCGATCAGGAGAAGAACGCAAACAACCGGAAGGACAGGGGTAAGGTAGGTCATCACGCAACCGGGTACGCAAGCATCGGGCCGCCGGAACTGCGGCGGCCCATGAAGCATATGACATGATACCCAATCCGGCAGGCAGGGCCAAGCGGCGAGGCTTGACCGGGAAGGATGAGAGCCTGGTGCCGCTGGTTCGCGGCCAGACTCGCCAACGGATCGGTTACCGCGCGCGCGACGCCCGCCGCGCCATCAACAGCAGAAAGGCTCCAAAGGCCAGCATGGAGAGGCCCGAGTAGAGGTTGATGTTGATGTCCGTCAATGGCGCGCGCAGATCCGGGGCGAGGATGCCCAGCCCCACCAGGACGACGCCGAGTATCGAAAAGAACAAGCCCGAAGGCACTCTGAGATCCAGCATATTATGCGAACCAAATATTCAAAAAAATCACCAGGGCCGACACGCAGATGGCCAGCGGAGCGGGGCGCTGATACCACTTTGCGCCTTCGTCATGCGGGACCTTCGTGAGGCCGTACACTAAACCTTCCAAATCCTTTTCCGGACGCGGAGCGCTCATCATGCTGACCACAATGGTGACCAGGAAGCAGGTGGAGAAGGCGAAAATCGCGATCCAGAAATTCTGCGCCATCACCGAGGGGAAGGTGTAGGCGGTGCCAAACACGCCGCCTTTCCCTTCGGCCACCGTGAGTCCCCAGGTGAGCGATGCGGCGATGGTGCCGCCCACCAGCCCGGAAAATGCGCCGTGCGCCGTGGTCCGCTTCCAGAACATGCCTAGCAGGAAGGTGGCCAACAGGGGCGCGTTCACGAAGCCGAACACGAACTGCAGCAGGTCCATGATGTTGTTGTAATAATGCGCCAGGTAGGCCGCTCCTATGGAGAGCGCCACGCCCACGATGGTGGTCATGCGGCCCACCTTCAAATAGTGACTGTCCGGCGCGCCCTTGCGGATGTAGCTTTGGTAGATGTCGTAGGTGAAGACGGTGTTGAATGCCGTGACGTTGCCCGCCATCCCCGACATGAACGATGCCATCAACCCGGTGAGCCCCACCCCTAGCATGCCGGCCGGATAGAAGCGGGCCATCAGTGTCGTGAGCACCTGGTCGTAGTCCTTGACGTTGGAGCCGACCTTGAGCGGCAGATCGTAGAGATGCGAGCCATCGGCTCCCGCCATTTTCGCCAGCGCCACGGCCGCGATGCCGGGCAGAATCACGATGAACGGCAGGAACATTTTGGGTATCGTTCCGATCAGAGGAGTGCGCCGCGCCGCGGACATGGAATCGGCAGCCATGGCGCGCTGCACCACCAGGAAATTGGTGCACCAGTAGCCGAAGCTCAAAACGAACCCCAGCCCCGCCACCATGCCGAACAGTTCCACGCCCATGGGATTCTGGCTGGAGCTTCCCATGTACCGCCACGAGTGCGTCATGTTGGCCGGCAGGCGCGACACGATGCCATGCCATCCGCCCGCCTTGGCGCAGGCGAGAATGGCCAGCGGTGCGAATCCCGCCACGATCAGGAAGAACTGCAGCACCTCGTTATAGATGGCGCTGGTGAGGCCGCCCAGGTAGGTATAAGCGAGCACGATGGCCGCCGACGCCAGCACGGACGTGCTGAAATCCCAGTTCAACACCAGGTGCAGCAGCAAGCCCAGGGCGTACATGGAGATGCCCGAAGAGAATATGGTCATCACCGCGAAGGTGAAGGCGTTAAACCCGCGGGTCTTTTCGTCGAAGCGCAGCTTCAGGTATTCGGGAACGGAGCGGGCCTTGCTGCCGTAATAGAACGGCATCATGAAAATGCCCATGAAAAGCATGGCCGGAATGGCGCCGACCCAATAAAAATGGGCCGTCATGATGCCGTACTTGGCGCCGGAGGCGGCCATGCCGATCAATTCCTGCGCGCCCAGATTGGCGGCGATAAATGCCAGGCTGGTGATCCAAACCGGGACTGATCTCCCGGAGAGCAGAAAGTCGCCACTGGTAGAAACCTTCTTGCGCAGTATCCAACCGATGCCGAGCACAAAGGCAAAGTAGGTAGCCAGAATGACGTAGTCGACGGCAGCGAGCTTCAAGGGAAGCCTCCTCCACTTCTACGAATCTCAGATTCGAAACACCAGAGTCTAGCACAGGGCAATTGCGGCCGGCGCATCTGCGCGCGTGAGCGGTGAGCGCGCCACACCGTGGCTGCCGCCGCTACCAAGAGTATTGCCTCAGGATCTTCGGCGAGCTGGGCGCACCGGAGATCACCTTCACGTGCAAAACGAGTTGCAGGTTCTTTGTTTCCCAATCGTGGGGAGCGCCGCGCAGCGCTTCGGCCATCAGGTCGGGATTGGTGACCAGGTCGGCCGCGGCGTCGGTGCCGTATTGGGTGATGCCGGCGAGTTCCACCAACATGGCGTGCGTATCGGGATGAAAGACGCGCGAGACGATGGCATAGTCTTCGGTGGTACGGCGGTCGCGCGGCAGGCTGGGGAGCACCCACTCGGTGGGCTTGCCATTGTCGGTGATTCCGGCGGGGCGGCGGAAGCCGTCGACGAAAAAGCGCATCTGGTTGCTGATCTGGTTCCACCTGGTGTACGAGAACCCTACCAGGATGGCGGGGCCGGACCGGAGATCGGCGAAAGAGACGTCGTTGCCCAGCTTGACGCGGTAAGGACGGCGCAGCCGTGTAAGCATGGCGGCGAGACGCGAAGTGGCGATGAGGTCGCCGCCACCCACGAACTGGTCGGTGAGGAGGGTGAAATCTTCGACGCGCGAAGCAGCGCGGCGGCCGGCGGCGCGTCGGAGATTCCGCTTCGATGCGATCAACGCCTTCAACACGCCGATCTTCGCCTTGGGCGGCTACTCCACCGATGTTTTCCCGGGCGGCGGAATCGACAAGAGCCAGTACGGCGTGAATCCGACTTACACTTCGAGCATCCCGACCGGAGTTGTGAACACGTCACTCGGCGCGCGCAATCTGCAGTTCGCGCTGAAGCTCCACTTCTGACCCAGGCTCACACCCGGCAACCACAGGGGCGTTCCGGCTTCGGCCGCGAGCGCCCTCTTTTTTGGCAAAGCGGGCGCAAAGCGGGGACAGCTATCCAATTCCAAAGGCGGGAATTGGTAGCAGTCCCCGTTTTGCGGGCTACTTTCGCTTCAGGTCTTTGGTAATCTTCTCGCCGGGGCGCAGGTCGATGCTTTCAGCGACGTCCTCGTAATCTTCCAGGGCTAAGCCGGGTTCGTAACGGTTCGGATTGAAGTCGGCGTCGGTGGCCGCCAGTTTGTATTTGCCGGGCGCGAGGGCTATGAACACGTAGGTTCCGTCGGCTTTGACCGGCGCGGATTGGAAGCCCCGGCCGCTACCCGCCTCGGGCACCAGGACCACGCGCGTGTTGGCGGCCGGGCCGTCCGAGTCGTTCACGGTTCCGGAAACCTGGCACATGAGAGAACTCACGGCAATGGTTACGGGGCCGGCCGGGCCATTGCGGACATCGAGGATGTCGCCTTCGGTTTCGGTCGAGCCGATGCGCACCGATCTCACGTAGGCCGGTCCCCAGGAAAGCAGCACGTGGAACCGGCCGGGCAGCACGTTTTCCATAGTGAAAGAATCATCCGTGCCGATGTCGGTGGCGAGTTCGTCCCCCTGGAAACCCGTGACCGCCCTCAGGTGAATCTGGCGCGGGGGCGCAGCCGGCTGGGCCGCCGGCGGCTGGCCTGGTCGCGCAGCCCGCTGCAGCGGCAGGCGGGCCCGTTCGTCATCGAAGCGCATCTGGCCGGCAACCACGAAGGGCGAAATCATGCGCAGCTCGATGTGGGCGAGGCTCTCGCCGGCGAGTTCGATTTCCACCGGCGCCGATCGCAGGTTGCCCAGCGGCCTCTGGCCGTAGCTGACAGCGGCCAATGTGTACTTGCCCGGGTCCAGGGGCGAGATGGTGAAGCTTCCATCGGGCTTCACGATGCTCTGTGGTCCGCTGTAACCGTTCTCCCCCTCTCGTGCCACTGCGATGCCGGTGCGCGCGATGCCGCCGGGCATGCCGGACACTTTGCCGCTCACGGAGAGGATGCCCGTGCGGACCAGGCGGATGTCGATGCCGCTGAGTTCGGCGGCGGGCCCCACGTCAAGGCGCCGGGCGGAGGCGCGCGCCAGGGAGTCGGGATAGTAGGTGGTGGAGTTGTGGATGTCCTCGGTGCCGTCTGTACGGACTTCGGAGGAAAATGGCGAAGAGCGCGACGTGGCGTGAATGCGATACTTGCCGGGGCGCAAGCCGCCGATGCGGTAGCGGCCTTGTTCGTCGGTGGCAGCGGTTTCGCTCCCTTCGTTCCCTTCTGCAACGACTAGCGCGTTGGGCACCGGTTCGCCGGCGGCATCGAGCACCCGGCCGAGGATGGCGCCGGCCGGAGTGAGAGTGAGATTGAGGTCTTCTCGCTTGTCGCCGGGGGCGAGCGGGAAGTTGAAGTTGAGCGCCGACACGCTCTTGGGGAGCATGACGAAACCGATGCGATCGGCGGAGGCGACGTAGCGGCCCGGCGGCAACTGCGTGATGGTGAACTTGCCTTCCTGGTTGGTGAGGGCACCGTAGGTTTGTGGAAGGCCGTCGGGGCCCGGGGCGGAGTTGTGGAGCACGACGTGGGCGCGCAGGACCGGCTCCCCGGTGAGGGAATTGGTGACGGTACCGCTGACACTGGCCGGGGCGGCGCCGGGGAGCACCAGTTGCGCGGGAAGGGCGGTGGACAGACCCAGCAGCATGAGGGTAAGGGCAAAGGTGGGGCGGACGCCCTCGTCCGCGCGCGACCCCCTAGTCGCGCTTTTGCCCTCATCGGCAATGGTAACGCCGCCTGAAAGGCGGCGGCAGCCAGGATTAGCTGCCCCGCAACTTGTGCTATGGCGCGGCATGGGGCTCCTTGCCCGGAAGCTTGTCGACGGCCTTCAGGTCTTTCACGATGCGGTCGCCGGGCTTGATTTCGATCTCTTCCGCGGAGTTGAAGAGGGTCTTCATGACTTCGTCATCGTCGGGGTCCGCGTCAGGGGCGTCAGAAGCGAGCGTCAACACATCGATGGCGAACAGACGGTATTTGCCGGGGCGTATGGCTTTGATGATGTACTTGCCTTCGATGGCTTGGTGCTGATTGTCCGGTTGCATTTCCCGCAACTGATTCGGATCGCTGGCGAGGCAAATCATCACCAGCGGGCTGAGGAGCGGCTGTCCGTCTTTGTCGAGCACCGTGCCGGACACCTGGGCGCCATCGCGGCTGACGGTGATTTTGATGTGCGAGCCTTTGACGCCGTCCGAGAAATCCAGGATGTTATCCGGAACGGGCATGTTCTCGAGCGTGACGGACTGGATGTAGGCGTTCTCCGGGAGTGGGTCTACCACTGGGACGAAGCGGCCGGGAGCGACGTTACCAATGCGGAAGGCGCCCTTCGCATCGACGTCTCCGGGAGTTGTCTCGGCGTTACCGGGTGTGTCGAAAAAGGAGGCCGGATCGAGGCGCACGGTGCGCTTTTCCGCGGGTGCGGCGGGCGGCGCATCGCCGGTGATTTCGAGCGTGCCGATGATTTCTTCAGTGGGCGCGAGCACCAGTTGCACGTTGGTCTGGTCGGAACTTGCGAGAGTGAGATCCACGGGCTGGCTCAGCAGGTGGGTCTTGCCCGAAGAATAATGCGCGGACAGTCGATAAGCGCCCGGCTGCATGCCTCGGAAGACGAATTTGCCGTCAGGGCCGGTATTACCTCCCTGCGAATAGTACATCTGGCCGGGGCTCTCGCCGTGCTGAAGGAAGACGCTCGCCACGGTGTTGTCGGGGGCGCCGGTGACGATACCGCTGATGGTGAAAGTGCTCCCTACGCCGGCTGCTGCCGTCTGGCGCGTCAGGCGGATCTCGAGGCCGGCGATTTCCTGGCCGGGGGCTGCCTGCACAATGGATGCGGCGCTGGTACTGGCCGCGCTGGGATAGTAAGTGGCGGCGTAAGGCGCGGCGGAAGTGCCGTCGGTTCGGATCTCGGGAGCGTATTCGTGCTGGTCGGGAAAGTTTGGCGCTTTGAGGTAGTAGCGGCCGGGTGAGGCAACCATATGGAACTCTCCGCGGTCGTCGGTGGAGTTACTCTGCCAGCCGGCGGAGCGATCGATCTGGGCGCCGCCGGCAACGGGTTCCAACTGCACGGCCACGTGTTGTACGGGGTCGCCGTACTCATCCACCACGCGGCCCGAGATAGTGGCGTGGGGCGTCATTTCGAGTTTGTAGCCGGCGAGGTGCTGGCCGGGCTTGAGCGGTACGAAGGCGACGGGCGTGGCGGGCTTGGCGGGTGGCACCGCAACAAAGCCGGCGCGCTCGGAGATCACCAGGTAAATCCCGGGCTTCATGTTGGCGACGGAGAAGTGGCCGGCGCGGTCGCTGATGGCGCCGTAAACGATCTGGTCAGCGCCGCTGTCGCTGAAGTCGCCCGTGATGAGGCGGACGTGCACGCCGCCGAGCGGCTGGCCGGTGGCCTGATTGACCACCGTGCCTTCCAAGCTGGCCGGCTGCGCGGCCAGGGTGGCGCACATGAAGAAGCCAAGAAGCGCGGGCTTCATCTGACATTTAAGGATAGCGCAAGGCGCGATGCAGTGCTCCAGGGCGGAACCTCGTTGTACAATTAACCAAGACACCCTAAGCCGGAGTGTCGGAATTGGCAGACGAACCGGACTCAAAATCCGGCGCACTTCACTGTGCGTGTGGGTTCAAGTCCCACCTCCGGCACCATCCTCGCCACTTCAGCGCGGCTTGATGCTGATGGTCTGGTCGCCTTCGAAATACACCTGGTAGTGCGTGCCGGCTGGAGCCAGGACACCTTTGTCGTGTTTGCCGGGAGGCTCGATCAAGCGATCTTCCTTTGGCCCGCGGCCCGCGGCGGCGGTAGCGCGGATCTTCAGCCTGGTGCCGTCAAAGGCCTCCACATCCGAGAGCTTAAACGTCGGCCTGGCGCGCATCACCAGCAATTTTCTGCCGCCGCCCCCGGCTACCACATGGCCCGTCACCGGCGTGCCCTTGGCAACTATGACTGCATCATCCACGCGAAAGTCGCGCGCCACCACGAAGTGCATCACTTGCCCGGCCGCCGGATTGGGCGCCACATCCTCGGTTAGCGTTATGCCGAGCGGCAAGTCTGCATATATGGTAATCGAACGGCTCTTGGCCGGTGTGTCCGGTGTGGACCCGGCCGGCGTGGCCGCAGCCACGGTTGGCGCCGAAGCCGGCGACGAGGCGTCGGCGGGCGGCGTTGCCGGTGGCAGCGCCGGCGACCAACCGGGCGCGGGCGCCGGGCGGGTTGGCCGCGCGGCCCGCGCCGCCGGCGAACTCGTAGCGGCCTTGGGGTTACGCATGGCTTCGATGACTTCCGCGCTGGCGCCGGCCTTGCTCAGCCGGATAATCTCCGCGGTAGAGAGATCGAAATTGGTGGCCTTTGACGATTTCACTTGGTCGACAATTACTGAGCAGGGAACCTGAGCCTGCAGCATATCGAGCACGCCCTGGTTGGTCAGCACCGAATCCGGTGCAGACGGTGCAGCGGCGCTGTCCGGCAGGGCCGGCACGGCAGTATCGGCCGACGCCGGCGCCGGCGCATCCTGGGCCGCCGGGGGCGGCGTCTGGTTCGCCTGCGTAACCGGCACGGGCGCGGGCACAATCTTCCGATGCTTCCACCACCAACCGCCGCCCGCCGCCGCGGAAAGCAGCAAAACGCCGGCCGCCGCCAGCGCCAGGGCTTTGGGCAGTTTCTTTGGGGCGCCGGCTATCGCAGGGCGGCGCAGCACGGCCGAATCCGCGCGCTGCTTCAGCGCCGCCAGTTCCGTCCGCATTTCCTGCATGCTTTGCCAGCGCTGGCTCGGATCCTTCCGCATGGCGCGCTGCACAACCCGATCCAGCTCCGCCGGCACGCCCTGCACCATCTGGCCGATGGGCTTGGGTTCGTCGCGCAGGATGGCCGACAGCGTCGAGACCGTCGACCCGGCCGCGAAGGCTTTGCGCCCGGTCAGCATCTCATAGAGCACCACGCCGAATGTGAAGATGTCGGAGCGCGCATCCACCGGCCGCGCGTCGGCCTGCTCCGGCGACATGTAGCTCACCGTGCCGAGGATCGAACCTTCCACGGTCAGGGGCGCGCTGAGGGGCAGCGTGGCATCGTTCTCTTCCACCACCATGGTCGGGGCAATCAGCTTGGCGAGTCCGAAATCCAGAATCTTGACGAGCCCCGTCGCAGTCACCATCACGTTGCCGGGCTTCAGATCGCGGTGGACGATGCCGGCCGCGTGAGCCGCCTCAAGAGCGCTGGCCATCTGCACCGCGCAGTCGAGCACCTTCCCCGCGCTCATGCCTTCTTGGGGAATCAGCACGTCCAGCGTGGAGCCGGCAATGTACTCCATCACGATCATGCCCACGCCGTCCTGGGAGAGCACATCGTAGATGGTGATGATGTTGGGGTGGTTGAGCGCGGAAGCGGCTTGCGCCTCCTGAATGAAGCGGCGGCGGCGCTCGGGATCGCCCGACGTGCCGCCGGAAAGAACTTTGATGACGACGAAGCGGTTCAGGCGGGTGTCCTGTGCCTTGTAGATTTCACCCATGCCTCCGGCTCCCAGCTTTTCCAGAACCGTGTAGTGGGATATCGTTTGACCGATCACGTGCCCGCTCCGAGTCCTTTTAGTGTGTCACAATTCCCGGCCTCGCCGGGTCAATGGCACAGCGCCGCGGCGCCCGCGATTCCGGCATCGTTGCCGTACCGTGCCAGCAGCAGCGGGATCTCGCCGGCGCGCTGGTTAATCGACCACTGTTCCAGGCCGGCGCGCATGTTCTCAAAAAACGAACTCATCAGCTCCGCCACGCCGCCGCCGAACACCATCACGTCCGGCTCCAGAATGTCCACGATGTTCCCCAGCCACACCGTCAACAGCATGGCCGTCTCGGCCAGCACTTCGCGCGCCACCGCGTCGCCATCGTGGAAGGCCTGGCCCACGTGTTCGGTCCGCACCGCCTCCACACTGCCAGCCAGTTCGCGGATGCTCGATGCGGCGCCCGCAGCCAGCTTCGCCTGCGCGCGCCGCGCGATGTTGGGGCCGGAAGCCAGCGCCTCAATGCAGCCCAACTTGCCGCAACCGCAGCGCGGGCCGCGGTAGTCGATGGTCATGTGCCCGCCTTCGGCGGCGCTGCCGGTGCGCCCGTGGTAGATCCGCCGGTCGAACACGATGCCGGTGCCGATTCCCGTGCCCAGGATCGCGAAGAAGACGTTGCGGTATCCCACGCCGGCGCCCCAGATGGCTTCGGCCAGCCCGGCGGCATTGGCGTCGTTATCCACGCGCGCCGGAACGCCGTAGGCCTCTTGGATTTCCGCCGCCAGCGGAAAATTGCGCCAGCACGGCAGATTGGGCGGGTTCAGCACCACTCCGGCAAACGGATCGAGCGGCCCGGGCGCGCAGATTCCGATGCCCGTCACCGCGCCGCGCGCTTCCGGAACAGCCTCGAAGATGCCGTCGATGGCCGCGCGCACCGCGGCGAATCCCGTGGCGGCGTCGCCCGTCGAAACCATCGGCACGCGCGTCTTATGCGAAATCTCCCCGCTCTCGCCGACCAGCGCGGCAGCCACCTTGGTGCCACCTACATCCACCCCGATAGTCATTCGATTCCGAGCTTCCTTTGCATCTCTTCGAGCGAATAGCCCTTGGTTTCGGGGAAGACGGCCAGCACCACGAAGAATTGCACCACCATCATCAAAGCAAAAAACACGAACGGCAGGCCGCCCGACGATTCCGCCACCACCGGGAAGAGGAACGCAATGCCGGCGTTGACAATCCAGTGCGTGAAGCTGCCCAGGCTCTGCCCCTTGGCCCGCACACGCGTGGGAAAGATTTCGCTGAGGTAGACCCAGATCACCGCGCCCTGCGAGAAAGCGAAGAAGGCGATGAACCCCATCAGGCACCACACCAGCAGGTTCTGGTGCGTCCCGCTGAAGAACACCGCGGCCACTCCCGACAGCGCGACGCACATCCCCACTGAGCCGATCAGCAGCAGCTTCTTGCGCCCGATGCGGTCGATCACGGACATCGCCACGATGGTGAACAGCAGGTTGGTGGCGCCCACCGCCACCGTCTGCAAATCGCCCGAAACCTTGGTGAAACCGGCCTTACTGAAGATAAAGTTGGTGTAGTAGAGGATCGCGTTGATTCCCGTGAACTGGTTGAAAAAGGCGATGGAGACGGCCAGGAAAATCGGCAGGTAGTACTTGCGCTGGAAAAGCGCTTCGTCCGCCGCCCCGTGCGTTTCGTCCACCGATTTCACGATCTCCGCCAGGTCTTGCCGGTAGTTCGGATCGCCGGAGCTCCTGAGCACGTCTTCGGCCTCGCCCACCCGGCCCCGCTTGGCCAGCCAGCGCGGGCTTTCCGGAATGGTGAAAAGCAGCACCAGAAACAGCAGCGCGGGAAGCGCCGCGATGCCCATCTTCCAGCGCCATTCCGCGTCGCCGAATCCCATGGTGCCGATCTCGTAATTCGAAAAGTAAGCCAGCAGGATTCCAAACACGATATTGAATTGGAAGAAGCCCACCAGGCGGCCGCGCAATTTGGGCGGAGCGATTTCGGCGATGTACATGGGCCCCAGCACGGAAGAAGCGCCGATCCCCAACCCGCCGATGAAGCGCGCACCCACGAACGAATACCAGCCGAAGGCGAACGCGCAGCCCAGCGCGGAGACCAAATAAAGAACAGCCGTGATGCGCAGGCTGGCGCGCCGCCCGTACCGGTCGCCCGGAACGCCGCCGAACATGGCGCCGATGATGGTGCCGAAGAGCGCCGCCGAAACCGTCAATCCCAGCGCCGCCGGCGTCAGCGAGTATTGCGCCTTCAAAGCCTCGGTGGCGCCGGCAATTACCGCCGTGTCGAATCCGAACAGCAGCCCGCCGAGCGCAGCCACCGCGGAGCCTTTGAACAGATACGTGTTCATGTGAAACGAAAGCGTATCACAAGTCCCGGCGGAAAACCCCACCGCCGGTGCCGCGTAGTAAACTGTCACCCATGATGTCTCGACGGCTTCACTCGACGCTCCTCCTGGTGGCCGCGTTTTCGGCGATTTCCCTGATCGCGCAAACCGCCCCCAAGATTACCACTCCCAAAGACCAGCTCGGCTTCAATATCGGCGACGACTACATGGTCGCCAACTACACCGAGCTCGAAACCTACTGGAAAAAGCTGGCCACCGAGAGCGACCGCATGAAGCTGGTCAGCATCGGCAAGACCGAAGAAGGCCGCGATCAGTATATGGCCATCATTTCGTCGCCGGCCAACATGAAAAACCTGGAACATTACCGCGACATCTCGGCCCGCCTGGCCCATGCCGAGGGCCTCACCGAAGAGCAGGCCCATCAATTGGCGGCCGAGGGCAAAGCCGTGGTGTGGATCGATGGCGGCCTGCACGCCAGCGAATCGGTGGGCTCGCAGCAGCTCATGGAAATGGTCTACCAGATGGTGAGCCGCACCGACCCGGAGACCATGCGCTTCCTCAACGACGTCATCCTGCTGTGCGTGCAGGCCAACCCCGACGGCCAGGAGCTGATCGCCAACTGGTACATGCGGGGCGTCGAAAACCCCACCGCGCCTGTCCGGGAGCAGTCGCGCCGCAACATGAACAACCTGCCCCGGCTCTACGCCAAGTACGTGGGCCACGACGACAACCGCGATTTCTACATGTCCAACATGAAGGAAACCACCAACATGAACCGGCAACTGTTCCTCGAGTGGTTCCCGCAAATCATGTACAACCACCACCAGACGGGCCCCGCCGGCGCGGTGATCTTTATGCCGCCGTTCCGCGATCCCTTCAATTACAATTTCGATCCGCTGGTGCCTCTGGGAATCGAGATGGTGGGCACGGCCATGCACAGCCGCCTGGTGGCGGAAGGCAAAGGCGGCAGCGCCATGCGCAGCGGCTCCAGCTATTCCACCTGGTGGAACGGCGGCTTGCGCACCATCACATACTTCCACAACATGATCGGCATCCTCACCGAAATCATCGGCAGCCCCACCCCCATGACCATCCCCGTGGTCCCCGGCAAGCAATTGCCGCAAGGCGATTGGCCCATGCCGGTCACACCCGGCCCATGGCACTACCGCCAGTCGATCGACTACGAGATCACCAATAACCGCGCCATCCTCGATCTGGCGTCGCGCTACCGCGAGACCTGGCTATTCAACATCTGGCGCATGGGGATGAACTCGATCGAGCGTGGCAGCAAGGACAACTGGACCGTGACGCCCAAGCGCATCGACGCACTGGAAGCGGCGGCCGCGGCGGCCAATCCGCAAGCCGGCGGACGCGGAGCGCGTGGCGGCGCGGCAACTCCGGCGGGCGGCGATCTGGTGGGCGGCGACATGCCCGGCTTCGGCGGCGGCGGCGGCGGACGCGGCGGCGTCTCCATGGATCTCTACAACTCCGTGCTGCACGATCCCAAGTTTCGCGATCCGCGCGGCTACATCATTCCCTCCGACCAGCCCGATTTTGCCAACGCCACCGAATTTGTCAACGCGCTGCTCAAGACCGGGATTACCTGTCTTAAAGCCAGCGCCGCGTTCCAGGTGGCCGGAAAGAATTACCCGGCCGGTTCTTACGTGGTGAAGACCGCGCAGGCCTTCCGCCCGCACGTGATGGACATGTTCGAGCCGCAGGACCACCCCAACGACTTCCGCTATCCCGGCGGCCCGCCAACACCGCCCTACGACATCACCGGCTGGACGCTGGCCATGCAGATGGGCGTGCAGTACGACCGCATTCAAGATGGATTCGACGGGCCGTTCGTGAAAATCCCCGGGCTGCTCCCGCCCCCGCCCAGTTCCGTCAGCGGGCCCATCACCGCGGCCGGCTACCTGATCAGCCACCAGATCAACAATT